>DASUWQ010000151.1:0-8992 GCA_036378375.1 Chthoniobacterales bacterium | reverse complement strand
GGAGAAAGGCCTCACTGAGACGCCACGAGGATCGGACGCGCATTCGATCGCCATGCCCCCGTCGATTACTACGTTTCCGTTCGGGTGCTGAATGAAGAACCAGGGTACTGGGATCTCCAGTGGTTCGTCGAGGGACTCGTTCATTTTCAAACCTACGGTTTTGCAGCGGATATGGCCACAGGTGAAGAAGTAGAGCCGCAGATCAGGTTGGGAAAGCATAGGCGATAAACTACCAATCGGTTGATGCCCTTCCAATATCGGCTTAGCATCTTCGCAATGCTCGGCCGTTATTATGGATTCGATCTGCGTCAATTGATTTCATTTGCGGAAGTTGCGCGTTTAAAGAGTTATCGGGCGGCGGCGGCCCGGCTCAATATCGCTCAACCTGCCATAAGCCGGCAGATCCAGGCTCTGGAAGAATCATTGGGTCTCGTCTTGTTCGATCGAAATAATCGGCGGGTGATCCTGACCAAAGCGGGAGAATGGCTCAACCAAGAACTGGGGGTGATTTTAACCCGGTTAGATCGAATCGAATCGATCAAACAGAATGTATCGGAGGACCCCAGCGGTTGTGTCCTGCGCATCGGCGACGCCGGCGGCGCGACCGCAGAAATTCTGGCGCCGGCACTTCAGATCCTGCGAAAACGCTATCCAAAGATCAAAGCCACGTTCTATCAGAACAACTCCAGCGGTTTCTTCAACGATCTTTTGGAAGGGCGAATCGATTGCGCGTTTCCGATGTTACCTTCCGATAATCCTGACCTGGTTAGCCATCAGATCCTGACTCATCGAATTGGAGTTGTACTTCCGGTTGAACATCGGCTCAGCCAGTATAAAACAGTGGCCTTTGCCCAGTTGAAGGACGAGAACTGGATCCTTTTTCCGCGGTCGGCAAATCCAGTTTTATACGACGAAATCATCTCTTGCTGCCATCAGGCTGGATTCAGCCCGCAGATTGTGGACGAAGTTTCGCCGCGCCAACGGGCCGTGGCTTTAGTGGCTTGTGGAGCAGGGATCACCACCATGACGGAGCAGCGCAAACATCTTTGCCTCGAAGGAACTGTTTTCCGTCTGTTACGAGCACCACAACCTAGTATCGGCTGTTTTTTTTGCGCGAGGAGGGCCCCCTCGCACCCATTGGTACCAGAATTTGTTTCGATCTGCTTGGAGGTCTCTAAGGCGGCGGAAAGCGCCGCACTCATGTCGGCTGGCCAACCCGCAACGCCGTATTTATCTCCCGAAATTTCTGCGCGATAAGTACTGTAGAAGCTAAAGCCACGAACGAAGCTCCTTGGGCGGTCCAGCGCTTCGCATCGTTGGCGTCTCTCGCAAACGTTCCGAGTTTTACGTGAGTCTTCGAATTGACGGCTTTATTGATCCGCCCAAACGCTTCGATTACTACCGGGTGATCATTTTCACCAGGATAGCCAAGGCCGAGTGATAAGTCGGTAGGACCAATAAAGACGCAGTCGACGTACGGAACCGCCGCAATCGCTTCGACATGATCAATCCCCTCAGGGTCTTCCACCTGTACGGCAATTAGAGTGTCTTGTTCGGCTGAAGATAGATGTTCTTTAAGGTTAGAAAACGAGTGACGCCCTGCCCGCGTAGTAGTAGCGAGTCCCCGTCGCCCGATTGGAGGGTAATGCGCAGCCCGCACAATGGCTTCGGCCTCTGCCTGTGTGTTTACGTGCGGCACAATGATCCCCTGGGCCCCGACATCCAGCGCCCGAAGTACTTCACTGGCATGATGACTTCCCACACGCACAATAGAAGGCAGGCCAAAACTCTCGCCAGCCCGGACATGATGTTCCCATTCCAGAGCGTCACCGGTACCGTGCTCTCCGTCGATGAAAGCAAAATCAAAGCCGGCCGCAGCGCACATTTCTACTAAGGCTGGAGCCGGCGGTTTGATGACCAGCCCGTAGAGTGTCTCGCCCCCAAGAAGCCGGCGGCGTAACGAGGGTAATGTATCTGTTCTTCTCATACTTGATTCCAATTCCGGCCCCAGTCCCCGTAAGCTTCCCACCCGGTCTCGGTAACCGCGAGCGTGTCTTCGAGTTTCACAAAGCCGGCTTCGGGATGTTTGATTCCGGTTTCAATGGATAGAACCATTCCTGGTGCAAGCGGGCGTTCGGCATGCGCCCCCTCATATCCAATTTCGTCATTGTGCCGTAGCCGTGGCGCTTCATGGCTGATAAGGCCCATGCCATGCGCGACAAAGCCAAAACTCTTCCCGAACTTGCATTTTTCAGTGGCTGCATAGCCCGCCTGGTAAACGTCCTTACCAAAACGGCCCGGAGCGACGGCGAGCCGCGCTTGATCTTGAACAAAGCGGATTTCGTCCAGTAAGTCCTGCATGAGCTGGGTCGGTCGACCGAGCACGGCCATTCGCGCCATGTCGGCAAGATATCCATGACAATAGCCGGCTGTGTCGAGAGACAGCGCTTCACCCGAGCTCCAAGGCCGACTCGAAGGAGCTCTGCCAAACTTCAATCCGCTGGTAACTAACGCATAGTCGAAAATAAGCCCCCTCTGTGACTGCTCGATACGGAGCGTTTCTACGAGTTCCGCTTCGGTTAGTCCCGGTGATGCGCTCCGAAAGGTCGCCAGCATTGAGTCAACGATTGCCGCCGCACCGTCCTTGATATGCTGCAATTCATCTTTGTTTTTGACGGCGCGCAGTTCCTCCAGAACTGGAAAGGCAGCAATAAATTGTGCGTCTGGCAGTTCTCGCCGAAACACCTCCATCGCGTCGGCCGGCAGAAACGAAGACTCGACCGCAATCCGGCGGGGACCGATACCAAATTTGCGAATCAATTCGACAGCGGTCGCTGCGGCATCGATGCTAGTCCACGAACGAGTGACGATGGTCGGAGGCCATATCGGATGAACCTCCAGCCCCCATGACTCATTACCGGCTCCAACATAAAAAGCCTCCTCCAGCTTGTTGGGAACGTAACCCAGAATAGGCAGGTAACGATCAGTCGCAAAGGCGTCGCCGTGCGCGAAGAAAAAGTAGCGATAACCACCCAACAAATATTGAATATTATGTTTGCTGACGGTGAGTAAAAGATCCGCGCCCGCCTCTTCTAGTAGCCGGTCTAACTTAGAAGTATCAAATGGTGGTGTCATAATCGATAGAATCGTACAATTGCTCGTCTTTTAGGGCTAGGCGCTGCTTGATCTGGCTTGGATTCGCTAGCAGTACCAGTTGCTTAGAAGAGCGAAGACCCACTGCACTGGCCGGCTCACCATAGCGTAGTGCCACCCTCGATTACTAAATTGTGTCCCGTCATATAGTCAGACACCCCAGAGGCAAGGTAAATCGCTGCACCAGTGAGATCGTCCAGCTCACATAACCTGCCCATCGGAATATCGCGGATCCAGCCTTCGACCAGTGGCGCCAACGCTGGCGACTCCATAATCAGCTTGGTTCTAAGGATACCAGGCGAGATGCAGTTTACTCTAACTCCGCGGTCTGCCCACTCGGCTGCCAGACTGCGAGTCAGGTTCACTACGCCGGCTTTGGAAGTGTTATAAGCAGCTTGCTTCTGCGGGTGCGGTACGATGATACTCGACATTGAGGCAGTATTGATAATCTTGCCGTAACCGGCTTTGAGCATCACCCTGCCTTCCTCCTGACAGCAGATGAAGACGCCACGGAGATTGACCGCGAACGTCTCGTCCCACTCAGAAAGCGGAGTCTCTTCCGCTGCGGAGTTTCGGTTGATCCCGGCATTATTAAAGGCAACGTGCAAACCACCGAAACGGCCGGTAACTTCCTGCACCATCCTCGCCACTTCCTCCTCTGACCGGATGTCGCACGCAATGGCCACAACTTCCTTGTTATACGAACGAATTGCTTCTGCGACTTTTTCGGCGTTCGCCCGGTTAACATCGACTATCGCGACTCTTGCCCCGGCTTGGGCCAAGGCATGCGCCAACGCCTCGCCAATCCCTTGGCCAGCTCCGGTTACTAAAGCCGTTCTACCGCTTAGTTTAAAGCGTTCGAGAATGGGAATAGACATAGATACAGGAATCTAATAATCAGGCTCAACCAGGCCGACTGTCTTCAGCTGACGGTTACGCAGCAAAGTACGCAGTTATCTGAGGCACGTCCGCACATCGTTTTATTTTACGACACTGCCCTGTTCGGCATCGGATATATTGGCACTCGTGACAATGACCGGGGCTAGAGTTTGCGCAGTCAGCGGTTTCTTGTCTCGCAAAAACGCAGTCATGGCGTCCAGCGCGGTTCTCACCTGACCGCCCAGGCGCTGATCGACGGTCGCGTACATCCATCCATCTTTGACCGCGTTGAGCGCATCCGGCATGGCGTCACAACCAATCACGATGACTTTCCCGGCAGCGAGGTTTTCGCTGCGCAATGCTTCTATCGCTCCCAATGCCATATCGTCATTGGCAGAGACGATAGCGTCCGGCTTATAGCCGAGTGACGTGAATATGTTTTGAGTGACGCGCAAGCCCTCCGGTCGCCGCCACTTCGCCGTTTGTCGTGCGACCAGCTGATATTTATCTTTCGCTTTCTCAATCGCATCAAAAAAGCCCTTTGCTCGTAAAACCGCAGAGCCGGAGCCCGGTTCTCCATCCAGAAAGATAAACTTTCCTCCATTGGGAAACTTATTTTCTAACGCCTCCGCCATAGCAGCACCGACCGCTTCCTGATTGGCGCCGAAATGAACCGTCGGTTTCGTGGTACCTTTGACCACGCTACAAAACGTCACCAAAGGAATTTTGTCTGCCATGATATCATCAATGGCGGAAGCAGAGGCCTCCTCGTCGACAGGCTCGATGACGATCCCATCCACCCCTCGAGTAACTACCCCGCGAAGGTCACTCGCTTCCTTACTGGTATCGCCTTGAGCATCGACTAGAACCACGTTGACGCCCAACTTTTTCCCTTCGTCTTGAGCGCAACGACCCATAAAGGCCGTCGCTGCCCACGCCAGGTTGGGTAGACTCACGGCTACTTCCGTATCTTTTGCTTGCGCCGACACGGGAGTTAGCCAGCAAACCGCCGGCAGCAAGGCCGCATAGCCAGAACGAATAAAAGAGGTTTTCATTTGGATTTTGGGGAGATTATCAGGCCAGTATGTGGTCAACTGGTTTACCAGTCAAGCAATCCGCGCGCTTTTTCGACCCATCTGGTAAACCAGTTGACCGGTTACCAGGAAGACCCTAAGATCGTCTCAAATGGCAGCGCCCCCGCTTTCCCCCAGCCCCAACCGGCCCGTCCTGGAGATTCAGCAATTAACCAAATCTTTTCCCGGTGTCGCCGCATTGGCGGAGGTCTCTTTATCGGTTCTTCCCGGTGAAGTCCATGCTCTCTTGGGAGAAAACGGCGCCGGGAAGTCGACTCTTCTAAAGATCTTGGCGGGCGCCCAATATCAGGACGCCGGCGTCATTTCCTTTGACGGCCACATGCTCGGTCGAGAGTCACCCTTCCATCGACAGCAATTGGGTATCGTCACCGTGTACCAGGAGTTCAATCTGATGCCGAATCTATCGGTCGCAGAGAATATTTTGGTTGGCCGGGAGCCCACGAAGTTCCGATTCGTGAACTGGGCAGCGATGTACCGTCAGGCCAAGGACGTCGCCGCGCGCCTGGAATTAAACGTCGACCCAAGGACACCGGTCGCAACCCTCAGTGTGGCCGAACAGCAATTGGTAGAAATCGCCAAGGCGATAAACTTGCGGGCAAAGCTGATCATTCTCGATGAACCCACCGCTGCCCTCAGCAATCGTGAGGTCGCACGCTTACACAAACTGGTACTCGATCTTAAACGCGAAGGAATCGCTTTCATCTATGTGACCCATCGACTGGATGAGATCGCCGCGATCTGTGACCGATTTACCGTTTTGCGCGACGGCAAATTGATCGGATCTGGTGACGCCCAGACTACGCCAATCAACGAGATCATCTCCATGATGGTCGGTCGCAATCTCGACACCTTTTCCAGGTCCGCCTCGCACGCTGGCTCAGAGAGCGTGCTGCGAGTCGTTGATTTCACGAGAACGAAAAAATCCGCTCGCGCCTCAGCAGTTGGCTTACGCGGAATCAGTCTGGAGTTACGAAAAGGAGAAATCCTGGGACTGGCCGGTCTGGTTGGCGCCGGTAGGACGGAGCTGGCTAGAGCAATCTTCGGAGCGGATCGGATCGAAAAAGGTAAGCTCTATCTGAACGGCAAAGAGGCGTCGATTGCATCCCCCAAGGACGCGATTCGGCTTGGGATCGCCATGGTCCCAGAGGACCGAAAGCGACAGGGCCTCTTCCTCAATCAGTCGATTCAACATAATTTGAGCCTGTCGAATCTGCCTAGGCTCTCTCGCTGGAAATACTTTGTGAATCGACAAGCAGAAAAACAATTGATCGATCAATTCCGGCACTTACTCCAGATTCGGATGCCAAGTCCAGAAACCCCCGTAAGAACGCTTTCAGGAGGTAACCAGCAAAAGATCATCCTGGCGCGCTGCTTAGCGCTTTCTCCGAGAGTTCTCATCGTGGATGAACCCACACGAGGAATCGATGTTCGGACCAAGCGCGAAGTCCACGAGTTGATCCGACGGTTGGCCAGCACTGGAACTGCGGTCTTGGTGATTTCCTCGGAACTCCCTGAATTGCTTTCCCTCTGCGACCGCATTTGTACGGTCAAAGAGGGGAGCATAACCGGCAACCTAGCGATCGAAGAAGCCTCGGAGGAAAAGTTGATGACCCTCATGATGCTTGGACCCGCGGAGAGGCACACCCACCTTAGTCAATAACCCGAGACAAAGATACAAGCCGACAGTCGGCGGCCTCGAGAACACGCCTCAAATGACCTTCAACTGACCCTCAATAAAGTCCATGTTAACTGTTGCAGAAACTGACCAACCGCCTGCCAATCCGATTAGACGGATCGAATGGATCTCCCTTCTCGAGAAATTCGGCGTTGTCCTATTTCTATTGGTGCTCATTCTCTTTTTTCAGCTTCAAAATGAGCGCTTCTTGTCGATTCGGAACATCCTCAATATTCTTTCCGACGTCTCAATCTATGGAATCCTTTCGGTGGGAATGACATTTGTCATTTTGACCTCTGGCATTGATTTATCAGTCGGGTCGTTACTGGCATTCGCCTCGATGTGCGGAGCGGTCACGGTCAAATCGTGGCCTGGACTCAACGCGAGCGGGCTCAGTTGGTTAGTTGCTCTGGTCATCTCGCTGGCGGTCGGTTGGGTAGCGGGGTTCCTGCACGGCAAAGCGATCACGAAGCTACGGGTGCCTGCATTTATCGTCACCCTCGGCGGAATGACGCTCTGGCGTGGCGCGACGCTGATGTTAAGCAATGGATCTCCGATCAGCGGTTTCGATAATTTTTATCGTTGGTGGGGAAGAGGCGACATCTTCGGAATCCCATTCTTAGTAATGATTTCGGCAATCGTTGCCGCGTCTGGGTTCATTACTCTCCGCTACACCCAGTTCGGACGACACGTCTATGCGGTGGGAGACAATCCGGAGGCAGCTCGATTGTCCGGACTCAATGTCGATGGAGTTCTAATTAGTGTCTACGCCATTATGGGCTTCTTAGCCGGATTAGCCGGCTTCATACTATCGGCGCGGCTGAGTTCAGCGGAGGCTGTTGCCGGCGAAGGTTACGAACTGAGGGTCATCGCATCGGTCGTTATCGGAGGTACCAGCTTGTTCGGCGGACTGGGGGGGATCGGCGGGACTATTGTCGGTACTCTTTTGATCGGTGTCTTACTCAACGGATTAGTCATCATGAACGTCTCCGCCTATTCACAGCAGGTCATCATCGGAATCATCATCGTATTTGCCGTTGCTTTTGACACCTTCGCCAAAACGCGCCGCGGCCGCGCGATCGGAAAATGATCTCTTTCGCTAACAACCTTCCTCGAGAAACGTCGTGAATGCCGAAATCGCCGTGAACAGCGCCTGAACAGGCCCACCTCTCACTTCTCACTTCATGCCGCTCCCCTACCCTCGATCATTTAATCATGTCGGAATCGGCGTTAGCAATGTGGAACAAGCCATCGTCTGGTACCAAGACGTCTTCGGATTCACGCTGTTACGCGAACCCTTTGAGGTACACGCCAATGACGGTTCTTACGGTGGGCGTCAAGCGGCTAACGTCCTAGGCCCGCGCTTCGGCCGCATGCGAATGGCCCATATGACGACTGCCAACGGCGTCGGCATCGAACTTTTCCAGTTGCTGGATCCGCCGCATGAAAAGCGTCCGGAATCTCTCGAGTTTTGGAAAAACGGTTACTTCCATATTTGTGTGACGGATCCGGATGTGCCGGCGGCAGTTGCCCGTATCGTCAAAAATGGAGGTAAGCAACTATCCGACATCTGGCAGGTAGAGCCAGATTTCCAAAGCTATAAGATCTGCTATTGCGAGGACATTTTCGGAAATATCCTCGAGATCTATTCGCATAGTTACGACCAGATTTACGGTGGAATAGCGCGCCATGATTAACTTTGCTCTCCTTGGTGCGGGTCGAATTGGCAAAGTTCACGCCCAGAATCTGCTACTCAATCCGGATGCTTCTCTAAAATATGTCGTCGATCTCAATCTTTCGGCGGCGACCGAATTAGCTAAAAGTGTGGGAGCGAAAACGGGTCCGCTCGAAGCTGCCTTGGGCGATCCAGCTGTCGATGCTGTCATTATTGCCAGTGCAACCGACACGCACGCCAAGCTAATTGAACGAGCCTCGGCCGCCGGAAAAGCGATATTTTGCGAGAAGCCTCTGGACGTGGACGTCGCTCGATCTCGGGCCGCACTGGAACCGGTCGAAAGAAACAAGGTCCCCTTCTTTCTGGCTTTTAACCGGCGGTTCGATCCGGACTACCGCGCGTTGCATGACGCGCTATGCTCCGGTGCGATTGGAAAGCCCGAGCTAATCCTGATCACAAGCAGAGATCAGGAACCTCCTCCAAAAGACTATTTGCAGCAGTCCGGCTCGATCTTTC
>DASUWQ010000150.1:0-4979 GCA_036378375.1 Chthoniobacterales bacterium | reverse complement strand
GCGTCCCTTCGGAGCCGGCCAACAGCCGGCAAAGATTGAATGGTGAACCGGCCTGGTTAAAAGGAGCGCAGCTTGCCAGCGAATCGAGAGCGTAACCAGTGTTACGGCGATGGATTGACGGTTTAGGGAATTCGCGGGCGATTTCGTCGCGATTCTCTTGGTGGCCGAGCAAGTCGACTAGTTGGCGGTAGACCGTAGCTTCCAATGTGTCGCCGGCGCATTTTTTCTCCAGTTCCGCCGGCGTCAAAGAGCCGAATTGGGCGATAGAACCGTTGCTCAACACCACCCGGGCCGAAATCAGATGGTCCCGGGTACTGCCGTAAATAACCGAGTTGGCGCCGCAAGAATTGTTGCCAACCATCCCGCCGATCATTGCCCGGTTTTGAGTCGAAGTCTCTGGAGCGAAAAAGAGTTTATAGGGAGCAAGCGCGAGATTGAGCTCATTGCGGACAACCCCAGGCTGAACTCGGACCTGACGTTGCTCCGGGTCGATCTCTAGGACTCGATTTAGGTGGCGGGACACGTCCACGACGATGCCTGGGCCGACCACTTGCCCGGCTAACGATGTGCCGGCGGTGCGAGGGATCAATGAGGTCCGATTTTTGATAGCGAATTGGATGAGTTTGCAGATGTCCGCTTCGTTCTTCGGCAGTGCGACGGCCTGCGGCATTTCGCGATAGACAGAAGCGTCAGTCGCATACAGCGTCCGCATCAAATCATCGAAATAGAGCTCGCCGTCGAGTTCGGAGGCGAGCTGTTTCCAATCGGGGGACGAGCTCACGATAGACCTAGCCACAGGTTGGGAAAACGGGCAATGCCGAGAACGAAGGAGAACGGCCTTTGGTAGGGCGAGGCTCCCGAAAAACGGATGATGTTAGCAGCGGTTTTCGATGTTTGCTATCACATGGTGATCGGGTGCCTAAGAGCGCGCCGAGCCGTTGGTATAGGTCGTGTCAACCTATATAGCTCGAACCTCCGGTCACCGGCTCGGCGGGCGGAAAGGCCTAGCGGATATCGTTTGTAGTGAGAAGCGCAGTCCTTCGGTGAGAGGTTAGGGTTATTCGGGAGCCTCGCCCTACCAAATTTCGCAATCCGGTGAACCCATGATAGACTGTAGCGGACCCCTCGAAAGCGATGACCAGGTTAGTGGGTTTAGCGGCCCTGTTCTGGCTGAGTCTTGTTCCGGCTCTAGCTGCGAATGAGACTGTTTCTGTAATTACCATTGATGGCGCGATTGGGCCGGCGACTGCCAGTTATGTCTCCCGCGCTATCGACGAAGCGGCGCAACACGATAGCCAGTGTCTCGTTATGCGGCTGAACACGCCGGGTGGTCTGTTGGATTCAATGGAACACATCGTGCAGAAACTGTTGGGATCACCGGTTCCAGTTGTTGTCTATGTTTCTCCTACCGGAGGCACTGCCGCGAGCGCGGGTTGTTTCATTACCTTAGCTGCGGATATCGCCGCCATGGCGCCGGCTACGACGATCGGTGCGGCGCACCCGGTGTCGCTCGGCTTGGGCGGAGGTCAGGATTCTAAGTCTGATCCGACGATGACCAAAAAAGTAGAGAACTTTGCAGTTAGTTATATCCAGGCGATTGCCGCAAAGCGGAGCCGGAATGTGGAATGGGCAGAAACGGCGGTGCGAGACAGTGCATCCATTACGGCAGAGAAAGCGCGTGAATTGAAAGTGGTCGAGATCATCGCGCCGAATCTGGACGATCTATTGCGTCAAGTGGATGGACGAATGGTGAACGGCAAACCGCTAAAAACCAGCGGCGCCCAGATCGCGGAAATCAAAATGTCACCCGCGGAATCGATCTTTCAGGCTGCTTGGCGCCCTGAGGTCATGTTTCTACTCTTGTTAGTCGCGATGTACGGAATTATTGGAGAGATTACGACTCCGGGAGCGATTCTTCCGGGCGTAGCCGGTGCTATCGCATTATTGCTTGCCCTTTATATGGCCGCAGTCCTGCCGGTCAATGTCACCGGTTTACTGCTGATCGCTACAGCGGTGGCCTTGTTTATCATCGACGCCTACGCCCCGACCCACGGTGTCTTAACCGCCGGCGGCATCGTCTCCTTCTTTATCGGCTCCCTGATGTTGTTTGATCCCCGAGACCCGGTGTTCCGGCTTTCATTGCAATACATCATTCCGGGAGTAGCGCTCACCGCGGCCTTTTTTGTGCTGGTAGTGAGTAAGGGAGTTCGGGCACAACGGCTACCGATAAAGACGGGAAAAGAAACCATGATCGGGAAAACAGGCAGCGCCTTAACTCCAATCGATGCTTCCGGCGGAAAGATGCTGTTTGAAGGGGAATATTGGAATGCGGTCAGTGAAGTCCCGGTGGAGATTGGTAAAGCCGTTTTGATCAGGTCGATCGAGGGATTGACCGCGAAGGTCGCTCCGAAAGTTTAGCCATGTTTGAAGCATTCACCGTGTTGGTCGCTTGGGTCATCGCCCTGATTGTTATCGGTTTAATCCTGCTGCCGCAGATGATCAGAATTCTGCGGGAGTATGAGCGGGGCGTGATCTTTAGGTTAGGAAAACTTCTGGGGACAAAGGGACCGGGACTAATTCTGCTCATCCCGATCGTGGATCGGATGGTGAAAATAGACCTCCGGGTCGTCACGATTGATGTCGCCAGGCAAGAGGTGATGACTCGGGACAACGTTCCTATCACGGTCGATGCCGTGGTTTATTTCCGAGTGGTTGTTCCGGAAGCAGCCGTGGTTCGTGTCGAGAACTATCTCAGAACCACGTCCCTAATTTCTCAAACCACCTTGCGGAGTGTTCTAGGCCAGGCAGAACTCGATGAACTCTTGGCTCAACGGGACAAGATCAATCTCACCTTGCAGGAGATAATTGATCGGCATACGGATCCCTGGGGTATCAAGGTCACGGGTGTAGAAGTCAAAGACGTCGTTTTACCAGACGGGATGAAACGCGCCATGGCCCGCCAAGCAGAGACTGAACGAGAACGTCGGGCCAAGATCATTAGCGCGGAAGGAGAATTTCAAGCAGCAGAGAAGTTGGTTCAGGCTGCGGCCATGATTTCCGCGCAGCCGATCGCTCTCCAACTTCGGTTTCTGCAAACGATGAAAGAGATCTCCAGCGAACATAATACGACCACGTTTTTGCCGATCCCGATTGATTTGTTCTCGCCTTATTTGAAGAAGGCAACTGGCGATAACGAGCAAGGTCCCGCAGGGACTAAATGATGGTAGCGACTCGACTGAACTCGCCGAAGTCCCGGCAATTTATTGCCTGGGATATGTGCTTTGCCGCGAAGCGGCTATACAGAACAGCCCAGGGTTTTAACCCTGGGTCAGGTGGTTAGTAAAAGGTGCCCTGAAAGCATCTCCAACCCCGCGGCGGGGTGCAATTCGGACGGAGCACAATAGATACATTCCAGCCGAAATAGCTGCCAACAAACCCTTTCGAAGACGAGGACGACGACGAGGACGAGAACGATGTGCCTCACGAGTGGCACCCGATGTTCGGCGCACCGGTGGAAAAGAAGCGAAGAGCCTAAAGACGAGTCTCGGCCGCCACTGTCAGGGCGGATTTCTATTATGCATAACCCAGGGCTAAAGCCCTGAGCTGTTATGTATAGCCCCTTCGCGGCAGAGTCCGGCTGTCCCGACCGGGGCAACACCTTCGCTGCTTAAATCTTTACTGATCCCGTCGTCACATTTCCCAATCGTGATTCGTCAGTCATACCACGTAAGGCAAATACGAACTAATCGAACGTAACGAGGAGGATAATTTCTATGACCGTCAACAGTCCTGCGGTTTCTGCCCGAACTGGCTCAACCGTAGCCTATTGGATTGTCACCATTCTGCTGGCCACGGAATGCATCGCTGGAGGAATCATGGGGGCGCTAAGAATGGAGCCATTTATCGGCGTTGCAACGCATCTCGGGTATCCAGCGTACTTTATGACTATCCTTGGCGTCTGGTACGTGTGTGCTGGAATTGCGTTGCTTTTGCCGCATTTCCCTCGGCTGAAAGAATGGGCGTATGCTGGCCTGGTCTTCAACTACACAGGAGCCGCAGCATCCCATTTCGCCGTCGGAGATAATGCTGGTTCGTTGGTGGCGCCCATAATATTCACCTGTCTTGCGATCGCCTCCTGGGCGCTTCGTCCGGCGGAGCGAAAAGTAATCGGTTAATCCGTGATTCAGTAATCAGCGCCGAGCAGCGCACTATGCTCCCGAGATGCGAACACGAGTAAATGAAGGTTTTAGATTCATTTGCCGAGCGCGAGGCTCGCGGTTTGATTGGGCTAACGGTGGTTGATCAGCAGGGAGAGAAGGTCGGATCCCTTTCTGGTATCTGGATCGATCCGAGTACGCATCGCGTCGAATACATGGGCCTCAAGAGCAGCTGGTTCTTTCGGAGCACTCATCTCGTCCCGTCGCGCAACGTTGAGGTCGAGAGAGGGGACGGAATCGTGCGGGTGCAATTCCCGGCCGAATTTCTAAGAGAAGCGCCCCGATATAACCCGAAAGCAGAGCTATCGGAGATGGAAAAGCAGGGGATCAATGCCTACTACGGCCATTTCATTCCACTACGGCGCACCAGCGCGATAGAAGTGGTACGCCCTGAAGAAGCATTGCCGCCCGAAGCCCCAACCACTGCCGAAGCAGCTCCCCAAGATAGAACGGCTATCGAACGAGAAGAACAGGCTTTCTTCAATCAGGAAGGCTTTGTAACCGATGCCATGCCCGAAGCGAACGCCGCTGAAGAACTGGAGCGGACAATCAAAGAAGCGAAACCACGAGAAAAAGAATACAACCGGCGGGAAGGGGAGTGGGTGGAGGAGTGAGACGTGATTGGTGAGAAGTGATTGGTGCGCGGGGTCCACTGCGTCCACTTAGTCCACTACGTCCACTCTTCGTCCACTTTCAAGCTCCCGGACGACGGCGATCGCTCGGCGTGGCATCCTCCTAGCTCCTAGATTCTAGCTCCTCGCT
>DASUWQ010000149.1:0-6644 GCA_036378375.1 Chthoniobacterales bacterium | reverse complement strand
AAAAGCTTTTCCAGAGCCTCGAGTAATGCAGCGGCGTCGCGACTACCTGAGAGCGTTCGCCCGGCATCGCGTAGAACCACGTTTTCCTGGCCTCGGATGGTCTTAACCAAATGCCCACGAGCCAGCTGGAGCAACGCGCGCAAGCTCTTCAAGTCTTTCCTGATCTCGTGTACATCGTCCGGGCTTGGCCGTGGCCTAATCCCGGCAGCAGCGATCGCCTGCTCCAGCCGTTCACTTGCTATTCGCCTTACCCCGTCAATTGGCGTTTCGTGATTTTCGAAGCGAAAAGCCATAGGTTCAGCCGGAAACTAAACTGTAAGCGTACGTAATTCAGAAAAAAAGAAAGGACAGCGCTGCCGCTGTCCTTTCGTCATGAGCTGAATTGAGTATAGCCGGAGAGCAGGCTACTGCTGCAGCTCTTTCATGGCATCGACTATCTTCTGAGCGCAGGCAGAGACAAAGGCTTGAAACTTCGGCGCCTCATCCGCTTTCACCGTACCGCCCATCTGGGCGGCTTGGGATTGGATCTCAGGAGCTTTCGATTGCAGGGCTGTCATCTTAGAGTTATCGCCCGCTTTGACCGCTTTACACGCCTCGACGTAGTCGGTTGTAAATTGGGCGTAGGTCTTTACAAACGCGTTAACGTCCGGGTCGCTGAATTGCGGGATATCGTCACCCAACGCGCGGCTGCTAATAAAGCTGCCTGCGACCACCAAGGTGAGAATCACAAATAGGTTTCGAATAGAATAACGTAGTGCTTTCATCAGAATTTGGCGGGGAGCTGACCCTTAACCGGCCCTACTTACTGGCGTCAATCATTTTCTCAGTGTAGTCAGCAATGAATTGTTCGAATCTTTGGGCTTCCTCAGGTTTCGCTTTTAGTTTTTCAGCCACTTTCGCCACTTGATCTTGCAACTGTTGCACCTGAGTTTTTAACTGCTCGAACGCAGCCGGGTTGCCGGTCTTCGCTGCTTGATAGGCCTGGATATACTTAGTTACGAAATCGGCATACTGACTCACGAATTGGTTCACTTCGGCATCGCTGAACTTGGGTAGCTCATCTGCCTTAGTCGGAAGCGCGGACAACGCTAGCGTAAAGATAGAAGCAATAAGGACAATGCCGCGACCAATCGAAGAGCTGAGCTTCGATCTCCGATATTTTCTCCCGGTTGTCCCAAGGGTGCGTATAGGCCTTCCCACCCGGCCCTTTTATGCGACTCACCCTACCAAAAGCAATCCTTGTTTACCGAGTGCGCCGCAGATTTAACCTTTTACTGCTCCGGCAGTCAAACCTTCAACGATCCGGTATTGGAACACCATGACCAGGATGACGAGCGGAATTGTGACCACCATTGACGCGGCCATGATTGCGCCCCACGGCTGCTCGAAGGAGCTTGCGCCCGTGAATTGAGAGATTACGACCGGGACCGTTTTCATGTTGTCCGTGATCGTGAAGGTCAACGCGAACAAGAATTCGTTCCAAGCGGCGATGAATGCCAGTAGCCCAGTCGAAACCAGCCCCGGCATTGTGAGGGGAAGCAAGATTTCCCAGAAAACTTTGAGCGGCGACGCACCATCTACATAAGCCGCCTCTTCTAGTTCCTTAGGCAGACTCCGGAAATATTGGGTCATAACCCAGATGGTGAACGGCATGGTGAAGATCAGATAAGTCAGCACCAAGCCCTGTCGGGTATTAAACAGGTCCATCGTTCTGAGCATCACAAATAGGCCGGAAAGAATCGCGATTTGCGGAAACATCGTCATCGTAAGGACGAGGTAAAGCACCGGTCCTTTAAACCGAAACGGCAGCCGCCCCAATGCATAGGCACAAACACTACCGAGCCCCAGTGCGATCAGGACAGTGCACCCGGCTACGATCACGGAGTTGATCAAGCTCTGAACAAACCTGGAATCCCTGAACACTTCTACGTAGTGATCCAACGTCAGCGCGGTCGGAATGAGCTTGGTTGAGAACAGATCGTTACTTGGCTTGAAAGACGAAAGCAGCGCCCAGAAAAACGGGAACAAGTTGAATACAATGATCACAACCACGAGCAGATAAAACAAGATGCGCAAAATCGTAGCTTTAGTATCGGCTTTCTTAGTGGCGCCTTGGGTGGTTGGGACCTCTAAGGGCGCGACAGATTTAGTAGCATTGCTCATTCGAAACTAGTCCGGCTGAAACGAGTGTACAGGACGACAAACAGCATGATCACAACGAGAATGATCACCGACGTGGCCGATCCCACACCCGCATCCAGAAACGAGACCAGCTGTTGTTGATTATAAACTGCCATCGTTTCAAGATTTCCTTGACCTCCGACCATTACGTAAAAAATGTCGAACACCCGGAGGGCGTCGAGAGTTCGAAATACTAGGGCCACTAATAGCGTTGGCGTAACTAAGGGGAGCGTGATCGCCCAGAATTGGCGGACCTTGCTGGCGCCGTCGATCGATCCCGCCTCATAAAGATCTTTAGGAATTAACTGGAGCCCCGCTAACAACAGCAATGCCATGAAAGGCGTCGCTTTCCAAACATCGACCGCAATGATCACCGGTAATGCGGTCGCCGGAGTTGCCAGCCAGGCTATCTTCTGGGGGATAATGTGCAGATCCGTGAGGACGATATTTACTACCCCATAGATATCGTTGACCATCCAGGCCCAAACCTTGGACGAAACTACGGTTGGAATCGCCCAAGGAACTAAAATGGCAACTCGCAGTAGGGTTCGTCCTTTGAACTTCGAGTTTGCCACCATGGCGACAGCCAGACCCAAGACACACTCCAGAACAACCGACACCACAGTAAAGATTAGTGTGTTGATGACTGCATTCCACCAATCCGGATCGGCCAAAACGTAAGCGTAGTTGTCCCACCCGACGAAGCTTGGCGGGGTGACCCCGTCAAGCTTGTACTTCATGAACGAGTACACGAAGACCTGGATGGTCGGGTACGCGATGATGATCAGAACAACCAGAACCGATGGTGTGATCAGCCACCACGCTAACCGTTTCTGACGGGCGTAGAGATCGATTTCTTTGATCACTGATCGAGGTCCGGTTGTGCGGCTACCGCATCAGTCGTTTTCCTACTTTCTCGACATTCTTAACGGCATCCGCCGCGCTTTCAGTGCCACTGAGAACCTGGTTCACATTCTGGAAGAAGGCGGTTGAGATCTGGTTGTAATCGGCCCCGGTTACCGTAGACGGCCGGGCAACCGCATGCTGCAAAACCTCGGGTATATTCTTGAACCAGCCGTTCTTCGCTAAGATATCGGGATCGTTGTAGAGCGACGGCCGGGTCGGCAGCTCGCTGATCTCAATCGCGCGTTGCTTCTGAATCTCCGGTGAGCTCAAATATTTAACCAGGTCCGCTGCGACATCTGCGTTTTTCGAATACGCCGAAATCATCAATTGCCAGCCGCCGAGGCAAGCCGCGTTTTTGCCGTCAGCTCCTGGACCCTTGGGAAGTATGGTTACGTCGAATTTTCCTGAGATCGGGCTCTTGGGATCCTGGCCTAATGCATAAGCGTAGGGCCAGTTGCGCATGAAGGCAGCGTTACCTGACTGCCAAACGTTTCGAGACGGCTCTTCGTCGTAAGTCACGACACCGGCAGGAGCGATCTTACCGACCCAGCTGTGTGCCTCTTCAAGTGCCTTGATGGCATTTGGGTTGTTTATGCTAACCTTCTTATCCGGCTCGATGATGGTCCCGCCTCCGTAGCTGTAAACCCACTCGATCGCGTCGCAGGTCACGGTCTCACTGGATTTACCTTGAAAAACGAAGCCGTAGAAATCGCTTTTACCATCTTTACGTTCGCCGTCCTGAATCTTCTTGGCCATCTCGGTCAACTCTTCCCAGGTCTTCGGCGGCTGGCTATATCCATATTTCTGTAGAAGATCGGTGCGGTAATAAAGAATCCCTGCATCCGTGAACAGCGGAATCGACACGAGCTTACCTTTGACGGTGTTGTTTTCGATGATGCGAGGGAAATACTGGCTGATTTCGTCTTCTTTATAGTACTTCTTGAGATCCACAGCGTGGGGCGCACAAATACCCTGCCAAATGACGTCTACCTGGTAGACATCAACGTCTCCGCTTTTAGCCGCCCAATACTGTTCGAATGTTTGTAGAGCCTGGGTGGTGTCGTTCGGCCGGCTAATAAGCTGCACCGTATTTCCGGTCTTTTGCGCCCACTGGTCACACACCTTCTTCATGAAGTCTAATTCCGACCCTCCGGGAGGACCGGCGAAATGAAGGGTTACTCCGGCATTTAGAGCGGCGGGCATCAGAAGCGCCGTCGCCGCAGCTAAAAAACATCGGGGCAGAATACGCCTGTAATAGGGGAGTTGGTAGTTGTTCATTGGGGGTTTCTAGAACAAGAGATTGACTCTGTATTCAGTTAACAGGCAGCAAAGTAAGGTGTCAAGCGCCTGACAAGGTGACAAATGACAAATGGGCGATGACAAGTCGCGTCAAGACAAGCGGATAGGCGTTAGTAATCGCTCATAGCCAGTAGCCGATCGCCAAAAATAGACGGCTTCGTCTTTCCAGCTCCCTGCCGTTCCTTCACCCATGGTCACGCGGGTTGCACCAGGAGCGAAAACGATTCAAGGTCTCTCCATCATCGAATTTACAAGCTAGGCCTTCTACGGATTGTCACTCCGTTTCCGTAATTGCCGAAGATTGTAAGGGGTGAGTTTTAGCGGTATGCGAATTCTGGTCGTTGACGACGAAAAAAATATCCGGCAGGCGATGGCCACGGCTTTGGAAGTAATGGATCATGAAGTCGCGACCGCTTCCACAGCGCAGGAAGCATTGCGACGCATGGAAGCAGGTTCTTTCCAAGTGACCTTGCTGGATCTCAAGCTGCAGCAGGACAGTGGCCTGGACTTGTTGGGGGAAATACTTCGCCGCGATCCGAATACGTCGGTGGTGATTGTTACCGCTTACGCGTCGATCGAAACCGCTGTAGAAGCAATGCGACGCGGCGCTTTCGATTTCCTGGCTAAACCCTGCACGCCGGAGCAAGTCCGCCAGCTCCTTGAAAAGATCGAGCGCACCAGACGGCTGCAGAACCGGGTTTTGGAACTCGAGACTCGATTGAATGCCGAATCGCCTGAGGCCGACCTCGAGTCGGGGGCGCCAGTGATGGAAAAAGCTCTAAATATCGCGATAAAGGCCGCGGCCAGCGAGGCCACGGTTTTGCTCCTTGGCGAAAGTGGCACCGGTAAAAGCATGCTCGCCCGAGCCATGCATGAACGAAGTTCCCGGGCCAAAGCGCCATTTGTGACGGTCAGCTGCCCAAGTCTTTCCCGGGAACTGTTGGAGAGCGAGCTTTTTGGGCATGTGAAAGGTGCATTTACCGGCGCGCTCACCGAGACCGTCGGGAAAGTCACCGTAGCCGAAGGCGGAACCCTATTTCTTGATGAGATTGGTGATTTGCCGCTGGAGATCCAAGCCAAGCTGCTCCGGTTGCTCCAAGAAAAGGAATACGAAAGGGTGGGGGATACCCGCTCGCGTCGAGCCGATGTACGCATCATTTCCGCGACGAACAAAGACCTCGGTCCAGCCGTGACGGGAGGCCATTTCCGAGAGGACCTCTATTATCGTCTGAATGTTATTTCGATTCAGATTCCGCCCTTGCGTGATCGCGCCGTGGATCTGCCTCGGATCGCAGAGAAGCAGCTCCAATTCTTCTCCAAGCGATCCGGCAAACCGGATCTCACTTTTTCTCCGGAAGCAATGCAAGCTATGCGAGCTTACTCGTGGCCGGGGAACTTGAGGGAACTGCGAAATGTAATCGAAAGAGCGGTGATTCTGGCAGACGGCGATCGCATCGAGCCTTCTGACCTGGGTGACATCGCCCAAGCAACGACCGAATTTCGGCTAGGCGGCCGAGCGACCCTCGAGGAAATCGAAAACGAGCATATTCGAAAAGTGCTAGCAAACTCCCGGACGATTGACGAGGCCGCTCATATCCTCCAAATCGACCCGGCGACCCTTTATCGCCGCAAAAAACGGCTGTAACGGATCACTGTTCACGGTTCGCCGTTCACTTGTTCGTCGCGACCGACTTTATCGTCCGGGCTGTTTCATGACCGCGGTCCTCCATAAGTCCCATGTGTCCCATATCTCCCATCCGTTGTCCGGGGCCACGCCCCTGCCGCCCGCGAAGTGCGAACCGGGAACTGTGAACCGCGAACGGCGAACGGTGAACCGTTAAACCAACTCGCACTTTGCGACCCTCTCCAGCCAGAGTCTCGCATGTTACGACCAAGAGGCTCGTTGGCGGGACACCGCTCGCGGTGGCGGTGCAAGGGAGCGTAAGAAATTTTGAGCCCACTTTTTGTGAATGGCACGGCATCAGCTTGATACGGCTTCCCGCGCATTGCGTTTAGCTTAAGCTGAGAGATGAAAAGGCGAATTTTTCTAGGGCTCGCCCCGATTTTGGTCCTGCTAGCAGGGATCGGAATCTACGCCATTGTTTTGCTCAAGGCCCTGGGCGGCAAAATCGATCTCACGCTGAAAGAGAACTATCGCAGCGTGGTTGCCGGGCGCCAGATGAAGGAAAGCCTGCAGGCGATGGATTCGGGCCTCGTGTTCACCTTGGTCGGTGAAACCGAGCTGGGAACTAAGATCT
>DASUWQ010000148.1:0-4237 GCA_036378375.1 Chthoniobacterales bacterium | reverse complement strand
CACAGAAAGGAGAACTCGTTGATCAGATCGGAAGCTTCAATGGGGCCGCGGCTTGTTAGCCGCGGAAATGCTAAGAAAGCGCATCCTGAATGGACCGATGACCAGGTTGCTTCAATGGGGCCGCGGCTTGTTAGCCGCGGAAATAGCCTCTCGCTAACTCGCTCAGCCCCAAGGGGCGTAGCGCGATTTCCCGAGCGGCGCCTTGCGTTCGTTTGCGACGTCGATTGAATAGTCGAAATTTGTTCATGTTCTCTTGAACAGTTTTCTCCTCGTAATTCCTTATCTCGCGAGCGCCCTTGAGGACTTCCTCATCACCAGACCGCTCGCGACCAAAATGTCAAAGAATTTTCAAACCACGAAACACGACGCATCGACGTTGATGTAAGGTACACCCAACGCAGTGATTTCGCGTTGGCCTCGTTGCTCAGCCGGCCCGAGGCGGATAAATAAAATCTGGTCTTCTTCTCGTTTAATCTCTGTCAGAAGCTTTTCTTCAAACTGCAGCTTCTCTGCCGGCGTCAAATCACACTCAAAAACCGAGAATTGGAGGTGTTGGCCGAAATCTTTGCAAATCTTGAATACCCGGCGAAGCCGTTTGTCGTCGGCTATATCGTAACATACGATATAGGTATTTCTCATCGAGTAACAAAAGGTCTGTAGACCGCAATCTCTCCCACTAACACCCGGGCCAATAAACGAAACTGCAGTTCGATCGCGCGCCGGTAAGCCACTTTGTATTCGAACACCGGATGGGTCACGACACTGGTCAATCTCGATTCATACGCTTCAAAGAAAATCTTCCGACCTCGATCCGTCAGATTGGCTGCGTTTCCGGCTCTCACAAAGTGCGACTCGTCTAGCATCCGGTTATTTATTAAAGTTACCGCCACGGAATCCGCGATCAATGGCCGGAATTCTTCCATGATGTCCAATGCCAGGGCCGGTCGCCCGAAGCGAGGTTGATGATAGAGCCCGACATAGGGATCGAATCCGACCGATGCGGCCGCAATGGCACAATCTTTAGCCAACAGACTGTAACCGAGAGACAGCAAAGCGTTCACCGGATCGCGCGGCGGGCGCCGGTTACGAGCTCGAAAATCGAATGTGAATTGAGGGTCAGTGCTCGGTTCAGGCTTCAACATCCCACAGAACGCGCCGAAATAGTTGGCTGCGGCCGCGCCTTCAATCCCAAGTAATTGATCAAGGCTTTGCGCCAAAAGCGCATCATTCACCGCTTCGCGCAATCGGTTCAGCAAAGGCGCCGGCGGCTCTTCATGGTTCCGCATCAGCATCGTGCGCTGATTTCTAATCTTACCCGCAACAAAATATCTGGCTAATGCCAGGCGATACCGTTCATCGCTCGCTGCCTGAAACTGCGCAATCCGGGTAAAAACATTGGTCAGTCCTAATCCGTGAGTAATTCCATAAAACCGGCCGCCACCGGAGAAGTACGTGATTGGAACTTCCTGTTCACAAAGCTCTTGGACAACTTGAGTTGATATCTGGATGTTCCCGAAAACGCCGATGTGATTGATGTCCCGGATCCTGACCTCTTGCAGTACGGTTTTCTTGTCGCGGATTTCGAGGACTTCGCCTTTCCTACCGACATTTAGTCCGGGCGAGTTCAAATAAAGGGCCCGTCGTTCGTCCCGAGGCGTTAAAGACCGCCTTCCGGAGTAAGCCGTCCCCGTTTCGAGTGGCGGTGCAGTTTCAACGTTCTGTCCGAGTTGACGCAGAAAATTGGTTTCGTCAGGTAAACACACCGGCGCCAACGAACAGCGAACACATTTGGGTGATGCCACTAGCGGGGAGGGCCGTTCGCCTTGGGCACAGGCACGGGCATTCGCTACGACTTCGATCGTCCAGGTTTCGATCTCCGGCGTAATCTCCAGTCTGACCCGTTGTTTAGTGCTCCGATAATAAAGGATGCCTTCTTTGCAGTCGTAGCCGTTATCACGCAGGATCAGACATTGAAGCGCAAGCTGAATTTTATCCGTATCCCAAAGTTCGATTCCGCTATCATTTTCTCGCGGAGAACCGGCTTTGTATTCAACCGGACAAACTTGGACACTGCTAAAGAGATCAATCCGGATCTCTACCAGGTCCATCTTACAAATCACACCAAGCCGGTCGGACGCCATCTCGACCGAACGCGCATGGATCGTATCCTCCTTCGCTAAAGCTTGGGAGGACAAATCCTCCTTTGCTTGACCCTGCCCTGCCTTGTTTTTTGCGGCTCCGGCGCTTGCTAAAGCACCGGTGCCCTGATCGACGCGTTTATGGCCTTGCGAACCGCGAATCGTATCGGCGTTCTCCAAGAAAACGCCTTCGACCTGTTCGTAGTAAAAAAGGCGCGGACAATAAACGAACTCGTTGATCATCCGCGCTGGGAGATAGACTGGGACTAAATTGGGCTGGTCAGGTGGAGCGACTGAGCTCGGACCCTGTGCCTCGGCTACATCCGCACCCGGAGAAATGCTGATATTAGCCGTTCTCGGCCCGGAAACGCGAGAACCGAGCTCTTGTAATCGTTTAATACGGCTGATAGCCCGTCTACTTGGCGACATCCTGCGCGTTTTCGGTCCCGCACGTTTGGGCATTTATATCAGGTGCTCACAGTGTTTTCAGAAGAACGGAAGCGCAGAGGAGTCCTTAGGTAAACAGAACGGCCGGGAAAAGCCAAGCACAACTAAACAAGCCAGAATAGCCGCGACAAGGCGCAAAAAAAAAGAACTACAGATGCACGCGGATAATGCCAAATAAAATCGTGTTCACGATCAAACCACTTTGTCTAAGCCCTTCTCCGAAAGGTCCGGATCGAAATCAAGAGATGACGAGCGAGCACGGCGTCCGTTAACCGAAGAATTGGACATAGTACAACGAAGAGAATGTGTGTTTGATATTGTCCAAAGTTAATGTTAAGGCGTGGCCCTTTAACGCGGCGCCAGATCGTAGGTTCAGACGAGTTCACCCTCTTGCATCAGCCGGTTGTCGCGGCGAAAAGCCCGCAATTCCGCGATGATCGGGCGCCAATAGATTCGATCAGCGTGCTGGCAGACGCTGATCCGTTGCTGAAAGAGTTCTTGTACCGCTCTCTCTACAGTCCCAGCAGCGTCCTCGTCGCGCACCGCGTGGAGACCAAACTCGCGAAGCTCAACGTGCTGACCCTCCGGCCAAAGGTCCAAAACGCCCGGTAGTTCCTCAAAGAAACGCCGCAACTCCGGCAACGTGAAAATGTTGGTTAAAGCCCAGCCGACCTCTTCGACACGGGTCAAGCCCTGGAGAGCAGCAGCCAGCACCAGGCGGCCTATAACAGGATAATCTTCGATCCGCTGGGTTTTTTTCAGCTCGACCAGATCCCAAATTCCGATGGTCGGAATCGCTCCCCATTCAGTCTCTAGCGACTTTGAGCGGTCACGGACTGCACTGAAAGGTCCGGTCCGGGGCGGACATCCCATCACATCAAGAAATACCGGCTCATTACTGCCCTCAGGTAAGATAAAATGGAATCCGTGACCGCGCCTCATGATCTCAAGCTCGAACGGCGGCGTGAGTTTATAAAACCTGGCCTCGTGGCCGCTCAACACAGACCGAAAACGCTCAAGGTTTGCCTGCGAGGGCTCCAGCCACAAATCGATGTCCTCAGAAAACGTTGCAGCGCCGTACAATACGGACGCCTGACCGCTAATGAGCAGGTATTTTACTTCAGAGGCGTCAAGGTCGCGGAAAAAGCTTTCGATCATGCACAGTGCTTAAATCCCGGACACGCTTTCGCATAGCCCAACTTCGCCGCAAGCGCTCTTTCGGAGTAAGCTCCATCCAAGTCACTTCCTTAAATACGTCGAGGGTGACACGTTCGAGTCGAGGTTTACCATCGCCTTTTGGTTCCGGCGCGCTCATGAAGTTGTAACCTACGAAACTCCTAACTCAAATCCACACGTCATTCTGCGCCGCTCGACCTCCTCGGGTTACGATAATATCGACTATGACCGGCTCTGGCGGATCATTCAGGTAGATGTTCCGCCGCTGCATGATGCTGTGTCGTTGCCGGAGTCGACATTCAAAAACCTCGCCTACGACGAGGCCGTCTTTAATGTTGTGCCGTACGGAGACGAGCAGGGCAAGACGCTGGCGGTGCTGCACAATAAGGCTCGTAACCTCGGGATCAGCCTTGGTTTTAACATTCAGCAGTTGCCGGTGTTTTCGTTGTGGAAAAACACCGATACAATGGCCCAGG
>DASUWQ010000147.1:0-3939 GCA_036378375.1 Chthoniobacterales bacterium | reverse complement strand
CTACCAGAGGCCGAACAAGCCATCCGCCGGATGATGGAAGAGCGGCTATTTGGCGACGCGGGTAGCCGGGTCGTAGTCGAAGAATTTCTACAGGGAACCGAGTGTTCGGTGCATGCGCTGGTCGATGGCCAGAACTATTGCTTGTTCCCGACAGCGCAGGACCATAAGGCGCTCTACGACGGTAACCACGGACCAAACACCGGCGGGATGGGCGCGTTTAGTCCTTCGCAAACGCTCTCTCCCCGAGACCTTGCCCTTATTGAACGGGATATACTTCAGCCCTTTTTGCGCGGGATCCAAGCGGAGGGAATCACTTATCAAGGTTTACTGTTCCCGGGGTTGATGCTCACAAAGCGCGGGCCGGTAGTGTTAGAGTTTAATGCTCGATTCGGTGACCCGGAGACTCAGGCTCTGCTTCCGAGGCTCTCGAGCGACCTGGTAGAATTATTAGAAGCCACTATAGCCGGCCGGTTGCGCGAGGTCACCCCACAGTGGAGCTCTGCGGCGTCCGTTTGCGTTGTCCTGGCGTCGAGAGGTTACCCGGATCGCGCCGAGACCGGCAAACCGATCGTCGGGTTGCCTGAAGTCGCTGCTTTGAAAGATGTGCTGGTCTTTCATGCCGGAACCCGAGAACAAGAAGGTCGCGTTGTGACTTCCGGGGGCCGGGTCTTAGGAATTACCGCTGTAGGCGATTCCATTCTCAGCGCACGCCGAAAAGCTTACGATGCCGCCGGCATGATTGAATTCGATGGCTGCTATTTCCGGCGGGATATTGGGGAAAGGTAACGAGAAATAGAATTTAAAGAGATGAAGTACGCTGTTACCGTTTCTGTATTGGTAGCCGGACTAACCTCCGCAGCCCTGGCAGTGGAAACTCCCTCGCCTACGCCAGCCGCCTCGCCGGCAAGCGCGGCTCAATCTGAGTCATCCCGTCTGATCGATCAGCTGGATGTGAATCAGCTAAAGGAGATCCTCGACACATTGCGAACCAACTATGTCGATACTCGAGCGTTAACGAACGACGAACTAAACCAGGCCGCTATCAAATTGTTGCTTGCAAAGTTGGGCCCTGGCGTTCGAGTGCAGACCCAATCTGAGTTCGCCCGAGCTATCCCAGTGCGCCCGTTTCGCTACGACGTTGTATCGAATCGGTTCAGCTATATCCGATTGGGGACATTGAAGGATAGCACTTTGACGCAACTGGATAATGCGCTCGGTGAATCACGATCGAGAAACGTGGAAGGTTTGATTATCGATCTTCGCACCGTCTCTGAAGATTCCGATTACGATTTAGCAAACAGCATTGTCAGTCGGTTTGTCGGCAACGGTGAACCAACTTTCAATCTGATCACAAAGGGAGCTGAACCAAAGAACTTTACAAGCCAATCAACCCCGCTCTACTACGGACCGATAGCGGTGTTGATCGATCGACGAACCGCCGGTGCAGCCGAGGTCATCGCCGGCGTGCTGAAAACAAAGGATCGGGCGTTATTGATCGGCCAAACCACAGCGGGTCGCGCTGTAAAATATAAGACCGAACCATTGGGGGACCTGCAGGTTTCTGTCGCAGAAAGCGAAGTTCAGATTGCAGGTCTGCCTTTGATTTTTCCGGGCGGATTGGTCCCGGACATCGCCGTGAACGAACCGCAAGACGTTGAAAATCAAGTTTTAGCCCAGAGCGACTCCGGGCCACTCGATCCATTCATTACCGACGAAGAACGGCCTCGGCTAAATGAAGCGGCCTTGGTTAACGGCACTAACCCCGAGCTCGATGCTTATGAAGAGCAGGAGGCCGGCAAAACGAGCAAGGCGCAGTTAAAGGATGAATCTTTGCAACACGCGATCGATTTCTTGATCACGCTGAGTCTGTACAAGAAGTAACGAGTTCTAGGTTTTAAGTTCTACGTTTTAAGTTCGAAGTCTCCGGACGGCCTACAACCTGGAACCTAAAACCTATAACTTTGAACCTAGAACCAACCTGTCGCAGCCGGGCACGGCGGCGATCAGCAGGGAGAGCAGCATTAACCAATAAACCCGACCCCGAGGGACTTTTATCTTTTGCCCCAACGGAGGGACGGTTTTCATTTTGCCGAGCGTTTCTATCCCGATCAGGACCGGTAACGCGCAAGCGAACCGCACCCTGATTGGGCGGATCGCTTGGACATATTGAGCTCCGGATTCAAGGTAGCGCCGGGCAACATCACGCCACTCCTGAAACAACGGCTCAGCCATTTTTATGTCTTCGGACAGGGCTCCGGTAACCGGCAAATAAGAACGTCCAAGTTGGACGTCCTGAGGGTAATCGCGGAGGACGTTAACGAGTTGCAGCCCTTTGCCATATTCCGTGCCCAAGGTAACGATTTTTTTGTGGTCTACCCGCGCATATGGCGCCCAGGCCTGCAAACAAAGCTTGGTCCAAAACTCGCCGACGGAGCCGGCAACAAGGTAAATGTACTCGTCGAGCTCTTCGGGTGATTGCAGGGCACACAGTGAAGACGCGAGTTCGAATCGTTCTAGGTCTAGGATTTGCCCCCGCATGATGCGTCCGAGGACTTCCAGCAACAGGTCTTGATCGTTCTGAGGCAATTGGCGAGCACACGCTAAGATCTCTTCGACTCGCTCCAGCAATTGCCGTTCTGCACCATCCGGTTGCTGCTGAGCGCATTCTTTAAGACCACGCTGTAGACTCGGGTTCGCGGTGAAAAGTTGTGTTCGGAGCTGGTTGAGGATTTTTAAGCGATCAACAGCTGCGAGCGAATTGGCATCCGCAATAGTATCACTGGCCCTGGCCAACAAATATCCCAAAGCAATGGCCGGCCGGATGCGACTCGGAAGAAAACGGACACTGAGGTAAAACGAACGTGAAACGCCCTTCAATAGTTGCCAGAGTCCCGAATCGATCATTTCACAGCGAGGTTTCGGAGAAGGAAAAATTTCACAACAAGGCCACCAAGGCCGCAGAGTTTAGAGACAGAAAAATCTTGCGAGGAGGAGATTCAAGTTATTCACGCGAGAATTTCGCGCGTGGCGGCAACATAATGATTTTTCATACGGCGACCGCGAAGGACACAAGGAGAATTTTTCTCTCATCTTTGCGGCCTTTGTGGCCTTGTTGTGAGAAATTCTTCTGTCTCTTATCTTTGCGGGCTTGTTGTGAATGATTTTTATCTTATGTCGCGGACCTCGATCCGACTCAGCTCTGCGTTGCCTAACTGCATCGCAGCGGCGGTCTCGACGTATTTCGCCGTTTTAGAGACCGGATCCATTTTGGCGTCGACCCGCCATTTATCGAGTTGTTTGGAAGCGACCGCGTCGATTGCGACCGGGTCCTTGCTGGCATAAATGGTGCCGAAGTGGATGGCATAGTTCGCATCTCCAAAGGGCGCACCGGCGTAGAGAGCAACCAACCCGTCCATAATAGTGAGCACTATCTTTTGGCTGATCCTCGGGTCAGAATACATTTCCGGGATCGATTCGCCTTCATCAGGCGGTTGCACCAAACGGCGCCAATTGTCGACGTTTTGCACAGTCATGTTAAACATTGCCCCGGAAAGGCCACAATAGATGTTATCGGCCAGGACCGGTACATTGATCACTTTAGTCACTACTTTCGTCAGGACTTTGCTGACATGACTTTCGTTGCTGATGTTGGCCGGCAGTCCCCTTTTTTTGTTATCCGCCTCCGGTTTGAGCTCCTCTCTGAAATTGGGGAGATTCTTTCCGACAAAAAACAAATCCCCGAAGATCAACTGCCCCGCTACAGGGGAACTGAGTGCGACTTGAGGGTCATAATTGCCCTCCGACCATAGCACCCGGTAATCACCGACCCGCGAATGGAACCCGCCCCTCTTAAGGAGTTCTTCCTCTCGATCCCACACCACGATGTTGTCCGCGGACACGCCGGCTTCTCTGAGACCATTGACGATTGCCTGGACTACT
>DASUWQ010000146.1:0-7630 GCA_036378375.1 Chthoniobacterales bacterium | reverse complement strand
CAGGAGTTCAGGAGTACAAGGAGTTACAGGAGTTCAGGAGCCTGCTAGGGACGGTATCGGCGGCTCCTAGATTCTCGGGCATAGGAGGTTTTGTTATTGTAATTTTCGTGTTCCGCCTACTCCTGAACTCCTGAACTTGTCATTTGTCATACCCGAGCTTCAGGCGAGGGTATAGGAAGCCATGGATCTATCCTCCCTCAAGAACAAAACGTTAGCGATCGTCATGGGCGGTGGAGCTGGAACCCGCCTTTTTCCATTGACCAAGGATCGGGCGAAACCGGCTGTTCCGCTCGGCGGCAAATACCGCTTAGTGGATATTCCCATCAGCAACTGTCTAAACCACGGGCTTACCCACGTCTATGTATTAACCCAATTCAATAGTACCTCGTTACACCGGCACATCCATGCGAGCTATAAGTTCGATAACTTCTCGAACAACTTCGTAGAGATTCTCACCGCCCAACAGACACCGGAAGGTTCGCGTTGGTATCAGGGAACGGCCGACGCCGTGCGGCAGAATCTCCGTTATTTCCTGGAAGGCGAATTCGAGTACTTCCTGATTTTGAGCGGCGACCAACTCTATCGGATGGATTTTATCGATCTGTTGAAACAGCATATCGATACCGGCGCCGATATCACGTTAGGGACAACGCCGGTCGATCGGAAAGCGGCTTCTGCCTTCGGTATCATGCACAGCGATCCCAATCGCCGCATTTTCCGGTTTGAAGAAAAGCCAAAAGAGCCGGCGTTGCTCGATGAACTGATGATCCCGGCGCCGCTGTTAAAAGAGCTGGGATTACCGGAGGATGCGGAGCTCTACCAAGGCTCCATGGGTATCTATGTATTCAACCGGGAAAACCTCATCCAGGCACTCAATAACGACATGGACGATTTTGGTAAACACGTTTTGCCGCAGGCTCTGAAGGTCCGCAAAGTGATGGCTTACATCTTCCAAGGTTATTGGGAAGACATTGGAACAATCGGCGCGTTTTTCGAGGCAAACCTAGCCCTCACCGATACCATCCCCCCTTATAATTTTTTCGATCGATCAGCTCCGATTTATACGCATCCCCGCTTCTTACCGGCCAGCAAGATCAACGCGGCTACCTTAAAACACGCTTTCATCGCTGATGGCTGCATTATCTCGGATGCGCATATCGAGCGGGCAGTCATCGGCCTTCGCAGTGTGATTGAGAACGGCGCCACCATTCGGAACTCTGTGATCATGGGAGCCGACTTTTACGAAGACGATCATCCGAAGCCCACCCCAGACGCGCCTCCGCTAGGCATCGGCAAGAATACGGTGATCGACCGCGCGATCATCGATAAAAACGCCCGGATCGGGGACGGAGTTGTCATCACTCCCGATGGGAAAATGGCCACCGAGGACGGCCCGAACTATTACATTCGTGACGGAGTCATCGTAATACCCAAGAACGCGGTTATCCCGAGCGGGACCTGGATCTAAGCAGCCTGCATGGCTTACAAAGGTATATGCCCTTTGGAAGCCATGCAGGCTATGGCAGAAGCAGGCTCCGCTGTCGCCAGAGCCTGCTTCTGCGTGACAAAACCGTAGGGATGTAGCTCCCGACTACGCAAAGCCCACGGCGTGGACAAGTTTTCGGCGCGTCAGGCATTATAGCAACGGTGGCCCTGCTCATCCGAACGCGGACGAGCAGGAGCTCGTCCCTCCAGGGAGCAACGTCGAATCCCAATCAGGTCCCGAAAAATATCCCGTACGCCCTAAAAAAGCAGTAGAATAGTCCTGATCTTAAGGACTATTCTACTGCCGCAGCTTGCATTGCCGGCAAATGATTAACCATTTGCCGGCAATGCAAGCTTTCCAGATCCGGCGGAAAGTGACGGCTGCCAGCGGGTTTGCCGAGCTCGGCCTTTATCAGGAGGCAGTCGAAGAGCTCGAAGACCTTCCCGCCGCCACTAGGGACGATATCCCGGTTTTGGCTACTTGGTTACAGCTCTATCAATCGTGGGGAAAATGGTCGGAGGCAGCCGCGGTCGCCGAACGATTGATCCAAAAAGATCCGGACGAAGCAGATTGGTACATCGCGTTAGGTTTTGCCACCCGGCGTGCTCAAAGCCTAGCCGCGGCGGAGGTCATTTTAGCGGCTGCACTCCAGAAATTCCCTGGCAATGCAACCATCTATTTCAATCTAGCTTGTTACTACACCCAACTCAGCGATTTGGGCAAAGCCCGCATCTATCTGGAAAGAGCGATCGCGATCGACGAGAACTTCCGAAAAGTCGCGTTAACTGACCCAGATCTCCGCCTGTTGCGGGAATAGGAAAAATATCACGCAACCCCGCAAGGGCGGAGAGGGAATACCGCAACGGACGTCGTCCCGCAGGCGAGAGACTATGCTGCAGAGATTAGGTGAGGCGTGGATTAGACTTCACCAATCGCTTCGAGTAGCCTAAGTCGGTTAGCCGGGAGTAAAACTCCAGATCGACAATTTCAAAGTCCGCGCTCGGAGGGATAAACATAGAAGTGTCGTAATCAATAAATTTCGCAGACTGCGGAATGTCTCGAATAGCTACTGCTCGCTTCACTGGACGGAGCCGGGAATCAAACTTGCTAACCAGAAGCAGACATCGATGCTGAGGTGGATAGTGTCGAAGTAAATAGTCCCTTAGGATTTCGAATCGTCGTGCCCGGTTTGTGCGTCTCTCGGTAATAAAGCCGCTGCCGATTGCTCCTGGTTGGAGAAGAAAAAGTGGGACGCGAGGATCCGGCGAAATAGAAAAGTAAATAAACCGATTGCACTCGAAAACCTGCAAGCCGTGCCGACCTATCTCTAGCCTTAACTGAATAATCATTGTATCCAATGAGGAGATTCCTGGTAGCGCAGCGGCTTTTATCCCCAAACGCCGAGCCTCATCTAAAATTAGAGTTGATGCGGTTACGTAGATCAGTGGATGGCCCGGAACCAGGAAACACACGCGGTCGTAGCTCTTCGTCGCATCAATGACAGTTTTGGCGATCTGCATATAGACATCTTGATCAAAAGCGCCCTCGGTATAAGCACTGCTGAGATCAACGAGCTTAGTCCCTAGTGTGTGCAGGTAAGCCGTCATCCTCGGATTGGAATCAAGTAGATAAAAGATTATCGAACTTGCCCGCATTGTCCGATCCGCCTCTAGAGTGAGGTGATCTGGACTGAGCACACCGGCGCCAATGATTGTTATCTTGGACAATCGAATCTCTTTGGTCTGGCCTCGGGGTGACCTAGCCATCAGTCGATTGAGGCAAGTGCGAGAGCAAAGCGAGCAGCCAACCAAGGAAAGTGCTGCTTACTCACTTGCACCCAATTTTGCGAAAGATTCCCCGGCTAGCCCGCTACACGGCCTTCTTCGCTTTGCTCGGCGGCTGAGAACGCGTTTTCGGTGCCGGCTCTGTCAATCTAGCCAGCGCCTCCAACGCTCGGTCAATAGCCTGTTTAGCATCATCCAGGTACTTCTTTGCTTCTAGTAAGGGCTCCGTTACATGTTGTAGTCTCTTTGCTGGCATCTCGGACCTCCGCGGTAAGACTTCGGTGTCGCCAGAAAGTCTGTGACTTGGCCTCCAGCCACCGAAGCTGTAACCATCTCCTCTATCGTTTTCGCATTTTTCAGGCAATCTATTTTGCAGCAGATAATGCTCGCTGGAGACGCGGTCGCACGGCATCTGTCAAACCGGTTTCGAAGCTTCGACCTGGCCGTTGAACCTAAAACACCGCAGCAAAACACTGCCGGTCAATCATGCGGCGCAAGCTCAGCTAACAACCGTTCAAAGCGCGGGTCGTTCCGGAGAGAATCCAACGCTGGATTGAGCTTTAATTCTCCAAAATCAATACCTCCGGGCGTTTCTACGGCAATTTTTAGCTGTCCGATCGCCAAGTCCGGCTCACCGGTCCAAGCATAGGCGATCGCCAAGTTGAAAACCAGGGCTGGACCGTCCATCGCATCTTCGGAAATAGGCAGCATTTCGACCGCGCGGCGTGTTTCCCTTAATGCATCTTCTTTGCGACCCAAAGCGGCGTCGACAACGCCAAGGGCACTTAAGAGACTAGGATTGTTGAGGTCCGCTTCGACCCTTCGCTCAAGCTGCTCGCGTAAAGCGTAGAATCGCGGTTCCGTCATCGGTTGATCGCCCCGAACCTTGGCCAGCCAGATCTCCACGCATCCACGCGGAACTATGGTCTCGTGAAGAAACGAAAGATCTTCATTCTGACCAGTCCGGAGTATCTCCTGGGCCGTGGACCAGTCGTGCGCCAGAGCGGCATAGAAAATACGCTGAGAAGCAAAACCGATGTCATTTTTCATTGAGGAAGGAAGCCCTTCTAAAGCCGCCCGATAGCCCGTGAGATCCGCGTTTTTCGCGAACGCGCAGTAAGCCTTTTGTAAGATGAAGATCGGGTTCTCGGGCTCAAGTTCGAGCAGGACATTACAAGCCTCCTCAGCCTGTCGATGACGTCGAAGACAGAGATAGTTGAATTCCAAATTATTAATGACGTTCGGGTTTCGCGGGTCGAGAGTGCGGGCCATTTGAAGAGCCTTGATAGAGTCGTCCCAGCGACCTTGTCGCCGATCGATATAGGCTCTAAGCGCAAGAGCAGCGGGACTGTTGGGGAGCGCTCGCTCAGCAATGGCTATCTGGACAGAGGCTCGCTGATAACTGCGGTAACACTCGTACAGATGATAGGCCACCGCCAAATGAACTTCGGGAAGATCAGGTCGCAGCCGCAAGGCTTCGTTGATCGCGGCATCGCCGAGTCCGCGTCTCTCTGGCGTGTGATCCAGGAGTGAAAAATACAAATCGTCGTGCGCTCGAGCAACTAAGCAATATGCGAGAGCAAATTTCGGATCTTTCCGTGTTGCCTCTTCCAGGAGCCTAACCACGTTTAGAAAGCTCTCGCGGTCATGACCGATGAAGAGTTCAGCGCCCACGATCAGCGCCTTAGCCTGCAGATAAAGATCGTAAGCCTCTAAATCATTAGTTGGCTTGTTGTCGATTTCCTCCTTTTCCTCAGTAGATAACCGCGCGCTCAATTTCGCTACCACGGTTTTGGCAATGTCGTTTTGGATGTCAAATATGCTGGTCAGGTCTCGGTCATAGCTGTCGGCCCAAATCGTATTGTCATTGCGGGCATCAATTAACTCGGTGCTAACCCGCACATGATTTGCCTCACGTCGGACCGTTCCTTCCAAGACGTTCGCCACGCCTAAAGCCATGGCGATTTGGCGCAGATCGCGTTTTGTATCCGCGCGATATTGCATTACCGAGGTTCGACTGATGACTTTCAGTTGTGCGATCTTGGCGAGATCATTCAGAATCTCATCCTGTACTCCGTCCGCGAAGTAAGCGTCATCTTTGTTCGGGCTGATGTTGTCAAAAGGAAGGACTGCTATGCTTTTTTCGGTAGTTACCGCTTCGGCGGGTTGCTGATTGAATAACCATGCGGCGTGGCCGGATAGGAAAAACCAAGCAACTAATGCTACGGCAAGAGATGAGCCTACACCAAGCAACCAGCGAACGATTTTCTTTCCCGGCTTTCCTTTTGTCGAATGTTTTGTCGCTTGGTCGCCGGTAACCTTCAACTCGGCCGTCGTCAATCGTAACTCGAAAGCGATCGTTTCTCTGACCTTTGCTACGGCCTGCTGCAATTGAGCAGGAGTTTGGAAACGCCGGCTAGGATTCTTCGCGAGCAACTCTTGAAGTAACTCGATTACCGGTACCGGAACATTCTTTAATTTTTCAACCGGCGGTTCCGCGTGTTGATGCAGGTATATCAGCTCCGTGACGGAGCCGCTGAAAGGCAGCTGGCCACTGAGCATTTCCCAAAACGTGACACCCAGTGAATACAGATCAGAACGAATATCGGTTACCAGCCCGGCAAACTGTTCGGGGCTGGCGTAAGCAGGCGTACCAATAAAGACTCCCACGGTGGAAAGCGCATTTTCCTCCGCGACCCCCTTGGCCAAGCCAAGGTCGATAATTTTGACGTCCTCCAATTTCCCGTCCCGCAAGCTGACCATGATGTTCCCTGGCTTAATATCCCGATGGACGAGATGCTGTTTTTCAATCGCTGCTAATCCCGCCGCCACTTGTCCTAAGATATCGAGAGCCAGGTTGAGTTGGAGGCAGCCGGAGCGCCGAATAAGCGCTGCCAGGCTTTCACCTTCGACCAACTCCATCGCGTAATAGTGATTGCCGCCGCTTTCGCCGATATGGAAGACCGTAGCCACGTTCTGGTGCCGGACACTGGCGGCAGCTCGAGCCTCTCGTACGAAACGGGCTCGAGCTGACTCATCACCTAAGAACTGAGCATTGATGATCTTGAGGGCGGCCGGACGCTGGAGGTGGACATCAAACGCTTTGTACGTCACTCCCATGCCACCATGGCCGAGCTCAAACGGTTTACCCTCTTCATTCTGGAGAACGGTATAATGCTCAAAACGAAGCTCGGAAAAGCTATTCGAAACCGCATGTGTTTGTGTCTCGAGAGCCTCTTTAAAGGCACATAATGGACAGAATACGTCGTAGTCCGCCAATTGCGTACCACACACCGAGCAGACTCGTTTCCCAGGAGGCGTTTCCACCGTATGCCGTTTGCTGCGGGAATTTTACTCGGTTTGGCCTCCTATGCCTCACGAAAAATCGTCGGCGCTGGCCTAGACCTGTCCCCAATGAAACCCGAACTAGGGCGGAAGAAACAACATATCCTAGGCGAACGCGTGGAGGGACAGAGAAGGTCGCACCGCGGTACACGGATAGGACCTTTGGGACTAATAGGACCTATAGGGTCGATGCTAGGACGCTCTGAGGACGCATCTGCGGCATAGGCCCTGACCTATAGGTCCTATCGGTCCTATAAGTCCCATCCGTCTGCCGTGCTACAGTTCTATTCTCTTTTGCGACTGGAGGCCCTCGCGTGAGACTATTCTTCCCTCACGCCAGGCGTCGCCGGAAGAGCCACGTGGCCAATGCCAACGTAAACACCGCGATAATGGCCATTTGCCAGGTATTATTCAGGATCTCCATGGGCGGCATGTCTTTCAGAAAGACGCCTTTCATTACCACCATGATATAACGCAACGGATTTGCGTAGGTGAGCGGCTGTAACCAATCCGGCATATTTTCGATGGGCGCGGCGTACCCCGAGAGAAGCGTTGCCGGCAACAACGTTGTGATTATGCCCAACATGGCTTGCTGTTGGGTTACGGCGATGGACGAGATACTCAATCCGATGCCAATCATCGCAATGATGAACACCGTAAGACTAAGGTACAAGAACGGCACCGAGCCGTGAAACGGGATCCGGAAAACGAAAACGGTGATCAAAATAAAGACCGTCACCTCAATCAACGCTAAAATCAGCGCCGGGATACTTTTGCCAGCCATGATCTCCAAGGGTCGAATCGGCGACACCAGCAACTGTTCGAACGTTCCCATCTCACGCTCCCGCGCGACCGACATCGCGGTAACATTCAAGCAGATTTGCAACGTGATCATCACCGCCAGCGATGGCAGGGTGAACCAAATATAATCCAGATTCGGGTTGAACCAGGTTCGTTCCACTACCTGCACGTTGGGAGGGCTGCTGTCAGTGGTCGCTTGTTCGCTGACAAATTG
>DASUWQ010000145.1:0-22522 GCA_036378375.1 Chthoniobacterales bacterium | reverse complement strand
AGGCGCAGCCTTGGTCCTCGCCATCGCTGGAACTATCTTTCAACTTGTCCGGTCTGCCGGATGGAAAGGGGAAGCCACTGATCTAGAACCATTCGCCAAGCTTCCGGTTAACAGCGTCGAAAAGCTGGTTATCAAGTCGTCGAAGGACACAGCTACGCTCCAAAAGACGAGTGATGTTTGGACGGTGGCCGAGCGTGACGGTTATCCCGCAGACTTCAGTAAGATCCGCGAGCTGATAACCTCGCTTTGGGAATTCAAAGTGGTGCGCCTGTTAGATGTCGGCCCCTCTCAATTCGGTCGACTCAACATTGTAGCACCCGGGCAAGGAGACCATTCCGGGGTTGAGCTCGACTTGGACGATGCCAGCGGTAAGTCCATAAAACGTTTGATCTTCGGTAAGACGTTTGGCGGTGAAAATAGCAGCCAAGACCAGGAAGAAGAGGGACCCAATGGGGACGGCCGATTCGTCTATGATCCTTCGGAGAAGGACAAGGTTTATCTGAGTAAGGAAAACTTCTATACTGTCGACCCCTCACCAAAGAGCTGGCTAGACAAAGATTTCATCAGAGCCGAAGGCGTGAAAGAGATTGAGCGTCCTTCATCATCCGGCAGCGATGGTTGGAAACTCAGCAAGAAGGACGAGAAAGCGCCTTGGGAGTTAGTCGATGCCAAACCTGGCGAAACCCTTAATACAAGCGTCGTAGCAAGTCTCGGCGCTTTCTCGCCTAGCTTTGAAGATGTGAAACCGGCGAATACACCGGATGCTGAAACCGGTCTTAATAAGGCAGTCACGGTTAACCTGGAGACTTTTGACGGCTTCAAATACACCCTCGAAATCGGGGGTGAAGCCCCGGAGCAAAGCCGTTTCTTCCGCTTCAAAGTTTCGGCCGACCTGCCAGCGAAGCGCACGGCTGAGCCGAACGAATCTCCTGACGACAAGAAAAAGAAAGACGACGCATTTAATAAACAGCAGGAAACGCTCAAAACACGACTGTCTGCAGAGCAGAAGCTGCAAAACTGGGTCTTTGAAGTCGAAAGCTACAGTTTGGAGACGTTCTTGAAACCCCGGAAGGACATCCTAAAGGAGGCTTCTCCAACCGAAGCGCCAAAGCCCGCTCTTAACCCTGGTGTTCTTCCTAAACCAGCAGTTCCGCTTCCGTTAGCGGCGACCCCGACCCCTGCGATCTCACCCACGCCGGCCATTCCATCTCCAAGTCCAGAGAGTTCAGTAAAACCTGAAGCGGTGAAGCCTGAAGCGACACCGACCCCGGAAGTGACTCCAACGCCTGAGACAACGGCAACCCCGGAAGTGACTCCTACTCCGGAAACGACCCCGACGCCCGAAACGAAGCCAACCCCTGAAACGACTCCCACTCCGGAAACGAAGCCGACTCCCGAGACAGCTCCAAGTCCTGAAGCGAGTCCGACGCCTGAAGCTGTTCCATCAAGTTCGCCTAGTCCTTCGGCGACACCCGGAGCCTAGTCGGAGGGTTGGACTCAGGAATTGTCTCGAAGGGACGAAAGGACTTTTGCCGCGACTTGTCCGACGTAGCTAAAGGAGGAGACGGGGCGAAGTCGGAAGCGGCTACACAGAACAGCTCAGGGCTTTAGCCCTGGGTTAGGTGGTTAGTGAGAGGTGCCCTGCCTGTCCGCCGTAGTGCTGGGAAGATGGGACGGAGGAGGAAAAGTGGCACCCGATTTTGGGCGCGCAGGTGGAACGACACGCTAAGGAGCCTAAAGACCCACCTCGGTCGCCACTTTCAGGGCGGATCCGCACTATGCGTAACCCAGGGCTAAAGCCCTGGGCTGTTCTGTGTAGCCGCTTCGCGGCTCAGTCCGACGGACCCCTTTCGGACGGGATCCGGGCACATCGCCGCAAAACTCGCAGGGTAGGGCTCACCCAATCCCCCTCCCCAATCGGTTGACGTCGCCTTCCTCTATCAGCACACTAAGCCCTGTTCATGCGGAGCCCGCAAAATCAGTTCTATAATCAATTTGACTACGAATCGTTGGATCCGCGTGAGGCCGACCCGCATCGGTCGCCTTTCCAGATCGATCGGGATCGTATCATCTATAGCTCGGCCTTTCGCCGGTTGCAGTCGAAGACTCAGGTGTTCGTTAGTGGCGAATTCGATTTTTATCGGACTAGACTGACTCACTCGCTGGAAGTCGCACAAATTGGCAGATCGATTTGCTCTTTCCTGAATCAAACATCTTCATTTCTAACTGCCGATTTTTGTATCGATCCCGATCTGGTAGAAGCGGTTTGTCTAGCTCATGACCTAGGACACTCACCGTTTGGGCATGCTGGAGAACGGTCCTTGCATCATCTGATGCGTGATTTGGGTGGGTTCGAAGGAAACGCGCAGAGCCTGCGATTGCTTAGTAAAACCATCTATTCTGGAAGCCAGGAACGTCGCGGTATGAATCCAACCCGGGCTTTGATTGACGGTGTCCAAAAATATAAGCGACTGCTTCGGGAAGATCGGGCCGCCGATAACCACTTTCTTTACGACGACCAAGAGTTTCTGCGTCAATTTACCGCTGGCCCCGCCATCTCAGACACAGCGCTAGATTATACCAAGCTCCGGTCTTTGGAGTGTCAGATTATGGACTGGGCGGACGATACAGCTTACGGCTTAAGCGATATTGTCGACAGCATCAACGCTGGGTTTCTCAGGTTTGAACGAGTCGAGGATTGGGCGGCAAATCAGAGTTTGAAACCGGACGAGCAAAAACCTATCGACACGGTTCTCTCCGCCATTAAAGAGCGGAAGGTAGAAGCACGCTTTAGCCGAAAAATCGGTGCCTTTATTCGGGCAACATCATTGGTTTCGAGAACTGGATCTCTTTCCGATGTTAGCCAGCGCTATCGTTTTAGCTTGGTAGTCGAACCCGAGGTTCGGACTGAAGTCGATATTTATAAGCGCCTGTGTCGAGACTTAGTCTTTCGGCATTCGCAGCTTCACCAACTCGAGCGTAAGGCCCGAATGATTCTGGAAGCGATCTTCAGAGCATTCGCTGAAGCCTATCTTGAAGCCAAGAATCCATCCCTGCGGTTACTACCGGAGTCTTACGATCATCTGGTAAGAAATGCGAACGGCGAACTGGGACGGGCGCGAGTCCTTTGTGATTATGTCGCCGGGATGACTGATCTATTTGCTACGCGGACATATAAGCGTCTTTTTGATGCGAGCTTTGGTTCTACGGTTGATTTGTAACCGGCTTTAATATGGCAATCATGCGTAGCGCGAATGCCGACATTTTTAACCACGATAGTGAGGCCGCGGATTATGATAAGGATGTACGGAATGAAGCCGATCCTATCCGTGCCGGGTATCGAGACGTTCTGCGCTGGGTAGTTCAGCAGGCACACCTTACTCCTACCTCACGCGTGCTTGAGCTGGGATCAGGTACGGGCAATCTTTCGGAGTTTATCGCGAGCTGCGGCGAACTAGTTTCTGTAGACGTTTCCGAGAAGATGGAGGCCTTAGCCAAACGCAAGGTGAGACATCTTACCAATCGACGGTTCATTAAGGCAGATATCCTTGAAGTATTCGGTCAAGAGCTCGGCGAATTCGACGCGGTTATCAGCACTTACGCCGTGCATCACCTGACTGATCAGGAGAAGCAGCGACTATTTGAGCTCGTGTTCGACCGCCTGTTGCCAGGTGGCAGCGCTGTTTTCGGCGATCTGATGCTCCAGAACAGCTCTGCAAAGGAAGGAAAAATTCAGCAGTATTTGGCCAAGGGCGATCAAGCCACCGCGCAAGCCATCAGCGAAGAATTCTTTTGGTCGCTCGACACGGCCATCGCCGACTTAGAGCGTCTCGGATTCAAAGTATGGGTAGAGCGCTTTTCCGATCTTTCTTATGGAGTGCTCGCGCAAAAGGCGACGGGTTAGAAGGGAGCGTGTGAACGATTCCGTGGAGAATGGCGAAAATATTGTGAATAAGTCGGGAAAGTCGCCCTATCGCAAAGTTAATGGATGAAGTGAACGACCTGATCTGAAGTTATTATCATGTAATCAGCGTCGTAAACGATTGTATATTAGTAGGTTGCGACGGAAACGGTAAGTTATTAACGAGAAGACTATTAATAGATTTGGGTGATAGAAATTAAGAACTTCAGATTAACGCTGTGAGTAAGTAGAGAAAGCGTACGAAACGAGGTGCGATTTTGAGGTTCCGATGGTAGGGCGTAAATCCGGTTTTGAGCCGAGCTAGGAGTGTGGTGCTAGCGAGACGCTGCGTGTGAACCTTCACGAGTGGACAGCAGTGGACTCGAGTAGACTGAGTAGACCTGGCGGAGGGACGGATGTGTCCACTACGTCCACTCAGTCTACTGTGTCCACTGAAACGTCCTCTAGATCGAAGCGCGTAGCCCCTGGCTCGGCTGAAAAGCCGGCGCGGAACCGATAAAAGGCCTGCTGGCGGTCAGCGCGGGCCGCCAGCGCCTCTGTAGCCTAAATATGGATAGCGAGGCCGAATGCGTTTCCGACGGCCTCGTGGACGGCTTCGCTGAGCGTCGGATGCGCGTGAATGGTCTCTTCCAATTCTTCGTGCGTCGCCTCAAGATTGATGGCAAGGCCGAGCTCGGCGATGAGCTCAGTAGCTTCCGCTCCAATGATGTGAGCGCCGATGATCTCGCCGTGCGGTTCGCCAAATAAGAGCTTAACGAAGCCGTCGGGCTCACCAGCGGCCAAGGCTTTGCCGTTGGCCAGAAATGGGAATTTCCCGACTTTGAATTTAATCCCTTGATCTTTAGCCGCGCGCTCGGTGAGGCCAACGCTGGCTACTTGGGGCTGGCAATAAGTGCAGCCTGGGAAAGTCTTCAGACGCTTCGGCTTTGCGTCGGAAAAGATACCATTTACCGCTTGAATCGCCTCCCACATGGCGACGTGGGCCAGCCAGGGTGGTCCGATAATGTCACCCGCCGCGTAGACGCCCGGTACATTGGTCTGATAACGATCATCGATCTGAATAAAACCTTTGGGGTCAAGCTTTAGAGAGACTCCTGCGGGCACTAATGGCGAAACGCCGATGGCAACCAGCGCACAATCCGCTTCGAAGGTTTGTTTTTCTCTCGACTCGACGGTGACCCGGACACCACTTTTTGTGGTAGAGGTTTCCGTAACTTTAGAGTTGGTCAGAATCTTAATGCCTTGCTTGGTAAGGGCTCTCTCGAGTGAAACACTGATCTCGGTATCTTCGATCGGTAGGACGTTTGGTAACATCTCGACGAGGGTTACTTCTGTCCCGAATGCGTTGAAGAAATAAGCGAACTCAACACCGATGGCACCTGCTCCAATAATAATGAGCCGCTTTGGCTGTGGATCGATGATCATGGCGTAATGGCTATCGATCACCGTCTTACCGTTAACGGCCAGACCAGGCATAGGTCGCGAGGTAGCTCCAGTAGCAACCAAAATGGAGTCGGCTTCCAAGATCTGTTCTTTGCCATCGGCGCCTTTACAAGACACGCGTCCGGCTTCGGGGATCGAAGCGGTGGCCTTGATATTATCGATTTTATGTTTCCGAAATAGAAATTCCACCCCGCTGGCTAATTTGTCGGAAACAGCTCGGCTGCGGGCGATAATCTTAGACCAATCATAAGCTAGATTATCAAAGCGAAACCCAAGATCTGAAGCGCGGTGCCGAAGAAGATGATAAAGCTCAGCGTTGCGTAACAGGGATTTAGTCGGGATACAACCCCAGTTGAGACAGGTACCGCCGGCTCGTTCCTTTTCGACGCAGGCTACGCGTTTGCCGAGTTGAGCCGCGCGAATCGCTCCTACATAGCCAGCAGGTCCACCACCGACGACAATTAAATCATATTTCATAGACGGAAAAGATTGGTGCGGTCAACCACCGCGAAACCGCGCGTGCTTAGACCAGCATAAGGGCCGGTGTTTCTAGCAGGCGTTTTAGTTCCGCGAGGAACTGAGCTCCGATAGCGCCGTCAACCACACGGTGATCACAACTGAGGGCTAAAACGATGCGTTGTCCCGGAACAATGGCCCCAGCCGCGTTTACCACCGGCTTCTTTAGGATGGCGCCAACGGAAACGATAAGAGACTGCGGCGGGTTGATGATGGCGAAAAATTGGTCGACGCCGTAGCTGCCAAGGTTCGAAACAGTAATAGTACCTCCCTGATATTGTTCCGGCTTTAGTTTTTTGGAGCGCGCCTTAGCGGCTAGGTCTTTAACTTCGGCGCTGATCTGGCTCAGGGTCTTCGTTTGCGCGTCACGAATCACGGGAGTAACGAGACCGTCGTCAATGGCGACAGCGCAAGCAAGCTGAACGGAACCGTATTGAACGATGGTGTCGCCGGCAAAGGAGGCATTGGCCTTTGGTACATGGGCGGCGGCAACGGCGGTCGCTTTTAGGATAAAGTCGTTGATCGTGAACTTGGGAAGACCTGCGGCCTCATTGGCCGTGTTTAGCTGTTGACGCAATTGCACCAGGGGTTCCGCGTCGATCTCCGCTTGGAGATAGAAGTGAGGGATGGTGGTCTTGGCTTCCAAAAGGCGAGCGGCAATGGTTCGTCGCATGCCTCCTAACTGAATTTGGACATCCTGCTGGGATACGGGCTGCGGCGGTACGACGGCGGGCGTGGTTGGGGCAGCCGGTTTTGGAGCCTGGGTGCCGGTCTCTGCGCGATTTTCGTGGGCAGAAAGGACATCGTCGCGGATGATGCGACCGCCTGGCCCTGAGCCGGGCAAGTTCTCAAGTTGAACGCCGAGCTCAGCAGCAACTTTCTTAGCCAGCGGAGACGCCTTAACCCGCTGACCGGTTTCTGCGGCAGCCGCCTTTTCGGAGTCAGCCGTCTTTGCCGGCTGAGGCGCAGGAGACTCGGGTTGCTTGGGTTGGGAAGCCTTCTTTTCCGCGTCTGGTTTCTTCTGAGCGTCCGATTGTTTGGACGCGGGAGCGCTCGGCTTGGATTCAGCGGGTTTAGATTCTTTGGATTCAGAAGGTTTAGATTCGCCGGCGCCGAGTAAAAGAGCGAGTTTCTGACCAACTTGCACGGTCTGACCGTCGCTGACATAAACCTCGGACAAGGTACCGTCATCGAAAGCTTCCATCTCCATGGTCGCTTTGTCGGTTTCGACCTCTGCCAGGACATCGCCTACGGCAACGTTGTCGCCAACTTTCTTAACCCACCGAAGCAGAGTTCCCTCTGTCATCGTGTCGCTGAGTTTGGGCATTTCGATCGTAATAGGCATGGCAGCAGGTGGGTTAGGAAAGACGAAGAACTTTTTCGATGACGCGCTGAGGATCAGGGAGCTGGCGTTTCTCAAGGGGCGGGCTGTAGATCGCCGGGGCGTCGACCGAGGCTACGCGGCCGATCGGTGCATCAAGGTCGTCAAAGGCCTTTTCCTGAATGATGGAAGCCAATTGAGCGCCGATGCCGCAAAAAGGTTTGCCCTCTTCAACGACCACCGCGCGATGTGTTTTGCGAACGGAATTGAGGACGGTTTCTTCATCGAGCGGCCGGATGGAGCGAAGATCAACGACCTCCGCGTTGATGTCATGTTCCGCCGCCAAAAGCTCTGCCGCCTTGAGACAGGTGAGAACTGCACGTCCGTGGGCAATTAGCGAAACATCGGTGCCGGCGCGTTTAATATCAGCTTGACCAAGCGGTATAAGATACTCAGTATCAGGTACTTCCCACTTCTCTCCGTAAAGGAGCGTGTTCTCCATAAACATGACGGGGTCATTGTCTCGTATGGAGGTTTTGAGAAGGCCTTTAGCATCGTAGGCGGTTGCCGGAGCGACAACTTTTAGGCCCGGCACGTTAGCAAGGAAGTTTTCCGGCGTGTGGGAGTGGGTCGCGCCCACGTTTGTGCCGCCGTTCGCCGGTCCGCGGATAACAATGGGAACGTTAAGTAAGCCGCCCGACATGTACCGGACACAGCCGGCATTGTTAACGATCTGATCGAAGGCGACGTAGGCGAAACTCCAGAACATGAGCTCGATGACCGGACGCAGGCCGAGCATCGAAGCACCGATCCCCATGCCGACGAAGCCAGCTTCGCTGATTGGGGTATCAACTAAGCGCTTGTCGCCGTGGGCGGCCCAGAGGCCTTCGGTGACTTTGTACGCTCCATTATATTGAGCGACTTCTTCTCCGAGCACGACAACGTTCTCATCGCGAAGAATCTCTTCGTCGAGAGCGGTCCGGAGAGCTTCTCGGTAGGTAATCAGTGCCATTGAGTGATCAGTTATTGAAGAAGTAAGAGCCGTGTTTCGCTGCTTCGGTCTGGTTATCGACTTCCCAGTAGACGTCGTTGAGAATGTCACTCTCTTGCGGGAGAGGGCTTTCTTCGGCGAAGGCTACGGCTGCGTTCGCCTCTTCTTTAGCTGCTTTATCGATCTCTTGGATGTCGGCCTGGGTCACTACTTCTTCTTCGAGAAGAGCCTTGCCGAATATCTGTAACGGATCGTGGTTATTCTTATAGTCGTCGATCTCTTCTGAGGTCCGGTACTTCTTCGCGTTCGCGTCGGCAACCGAATGCCCGTAATAGCGGTAAGTCTGAATCTCCAGCAGAGTCGGTTGCTGGGCTTTACGGGCGCGTTCGATAGCAATGTTCGTCCGGTTACGTACCTCATAAAGGTCTTCACCGATGAAGACATCCCAAGCCATGTTGTAGGCTTCGGCGCGTTCAGCCAAAGAGCTCTTGTAGGCGGAAGAACGTTTTTGGCTGGTACCCATGGAGTAGCCGTTGTTCTCAATAACGTAGACGACCGGCAATTGGAACAGGGCGGCGAGATTCAGAGACTCATGAAAGGCGCCTTGATTGATAGCACCGTCGCCAAGGTAACAAAGGCAGCAGCCGGGGATGTTTTTGTATTTCAGGGCATAGGCAATGCCGGCTCCGAGCGGGGTTTGGCCACCGACGATACCGTGACCGCCCCAGTAGCGTTTGTCCGGAGCGAAGAAATGCATCGAGCCACCTTTTCCTTTAGAGCAACCAGTTGCTTTGCCGAAGAGCTCGGCCATGCATTCGTTCATGGACATACCGACGGCCAAAGCATGACCGTGATCGCGGTATGCGGTGATCACGTGATCGTTCTCACCGAGGAGTGAGATGCTACCGACCGCAACGGCTTCTTGACCCGAATAAAGGTGCAAAAAACCGCCCATGCGACCGAGGTTGTAGTACTTCAAGGAGGTCTGTTCGAAGCGCCGGATCCTGTACATGTCACGGAGCAGACGGATCTTATCCGCTTTCGTAAGCTGCTCGTTGATGGTCGATCGGGATTCGCCGGGAGACTGCAATACAGTGTGCATACTTAAACGGTGGGATGAGTAAAATGTCCGGGGAGATCCGACGACGCGCGATGTGGCCGGAGAAGGGCTTGGGTGAGTAGAAAGAGGGAGGTGAAAAGCAGGTCGCTAATCACGGTATTTCGAAGAAAAAGGTAGGTAGGCGGGAAGCCGGAATGACCTACGGTGAGTGCTTGGAGCCAACCCGCAAAAGTTTTGGAATACAGCGGGATTGAAAGAGGGAGAGGCGCGTCGAAATACCAATCGATCGTATTGGTAACAAGATAGAAAAGGATGGACGAGGAGACCGCAGCCAGGAGAACCGGGATCGGTCTAGTAATATGGCGATGGCGTAACCAGGCGCCGAGCAAGAAGATCATCCCGAAACAAAAATACCCGGGGATCATCCGGGTATCGATTAAAGGCGCGTGAAAATAGGCGTTAATTAGTATGTCGGATACGAGCAATCCGAATGCGGGTAAGAGTACAGCCCGTTTGGCGGAGAAGAAAAGGCCGGAGCAAAGAAAGATAGAGGCCAGGGGTGAGAAATTAGCCCAGGCCACCGGCGCACCGGCCAAGATGAAGAGGAGCCGGTAAAGCAGAGCGGCAAAAGTTAAGATCAGGGCAGGTACCATGACGGCGAAATAGATAGACAACCAACTAACGAAATCAACGTGAATAAAAAAAGCAAACCGCAAAGCAGAGCGTAACGGTTCGGAAAGGTGTTAGGGGAAAAGCTGGGAGTGAGAAATTTTAGGAGGTTGGAGGGTGCTTCGGGTCGCCGAAGCTTGGTAGGGCGAAAATCTCGGCGCGCTCCGGGCGTGCCACGGCATAGGTTTGTACGCACCGGATTTGAGCCGTTGGTCTGTGTGGGGCGACGATTTAAAACGAAAGGAAATCCGCCGGTACCTATTCAGGCCGGTTCAGAGGCAGGAGACGCTCACGAGCCGGCTCAAATCCGGCGCGAATGTCGTGTGGGGAGGGACGCGTCCTCGGCACGCCGAGATTTTCGCCCTAACCGGGTTTGGGCCGCATGCAGACGGTTTTACCGGCGCGGAAAGGACAGCGGAGGCGGTCACCAGTTCTCAACCATCAAATTGAGCTCATCGATGAGGCTGTCGATTTTTTTGAGATCTTTACGACGGCCCTTTTCTGGTTTGATGTCGAGCGTGCGACAAAGAGTGATCATGTCGCGGAGGTCACGGATGGTGTTTTGTGAAAGGTGAGGGGACTGGGTTTTAGCGAGCGTTAGCTCTTTAATATGGCCGAGTTCAGCTTCCACTCGACTTGCGTAGACATCGAGGCAAGCACGGAACGACTTCCGGAGAATCTCGACTTCTTCGGCGAACGACTTAGCAGGGGAGACATCGAGGGACTTAGCCATGGTGGGCGAGCACGTGAGGAGACTTTGACGGAAAGTCGGGCGGTTGTCACGTGAAAGGTGAGGAAGAACGAGAGAAGTGGCCCGAAAAATGGTGTCGTGAGCAATTCATTGATCGATTGGATGGGTGTTGGCTGGGTGAACGGAGGAATGTTCCACGTGGAACATCGGTTTTATTCGGAAGCCGGGTTCTTGAATGGTCGCGGGGGTGCGACGGATCGAGAGGTCGCTCCTTGGATGGAATCCGTTGGTGGGCTGTGCTGTGCGCTGGGTTTCCACGCGCGTCGGTTAGCGGCAGCGCTCAGTCATATAAGTCGTATTGGTCCTATAAGTCTTATCCGTAGCATCGCCCTGATTTTCGAGGACGAGCACGAGCACGAGGACGATTGGCCGTGGGCAGTACCGGACCACGCTTGGCTTTCAGCTCCTATCTCCGGCTCCATTTGCGCGTCCCTGAAAACAGGCGCAAAATACCCGCCTCATGTGGTTGTATCCTCAGGAATTTGATGTCGTCGTAGTTGGCGGCGGACACGCGGGTATCGAAGCCGCGGCGGCCGCTGCGCACTTGGGGTGCAACACGCTTTTGCTGACGCAGAACCTGGATACGATCGGGCAGATGTCTTGTAACCCGGCGGTCGGTGGGCTGGCCAAAGGCCATATGGTTCGAGAAATCGACGCGTTAGGCGGATTGATGGGCGAAAACACTGACGCGACCGGGATCCAATTCCGAATGCTGAACGCGAACAAAGGCCCGAGTGTGCGGGCGCCCCGAGCTCAATCCGACAAGAAAGCGTATCAATTTCGGATGAAAGCGGTCCTGGAAGCGATGCCGGGTCTGGCGCTGCTACAAGGCAACGTCGCGAAGATTCTGGTCGATGAAGACGGCGCTTGCGGTGTGGAGACGAATCTCGGCCTGCGCTTAAAAGGAAAAGCCGTGGTCATCACAACCGGGACGTTCATGCGGGGATTGTTACACGTCGGCCTGCAAAACGTCGCAGGCGGGCGCATGGGGGACGCACCCTCAACTCTCAGTGACGACTTGCGGGCACTCGGGTTTGAAGTGGGCCGGTTCAAGACCGGGACCCCGTGTCGGTTGAATGGACGGTCGATCGACTTCGGCAAATGCGAGCGCCAGGACGGCGATGAACCGCCGCCTCGGTTCTCTTATATAGACAGTGAGATCAGAGGCGGCCTCCCGTTTACCCTGAATCGCGGCGCAGACGGAATGTTCCACGTGGAACAAATTCCTTGCTGGATTACCGCCACGACCAGCAAGACGCATGAGATCATTCGCGGGAATCTCGATAAGTCGCCAATGTATTCGGGGAAAATCGAAGGCGTCGGTCCTCGGTATTGTCCCTCTATCGAAGACAAGGTTGTTCGATTCGCCGAAAAGGAACACCATCAGCTGTTTCTCGAACCCGAAGGCCGGCAGACCCATGAGTATTATGTGAACGGGGTTTCCACCAGTCTGCCGTTTGAAGTGCAGTATGCGTTCATCCGGACTATTCCCGGATTGGAGAACGCCCAGATTGTTCGGCCCGGTTATGCCGTTGAATATGATTTTTGTCCCCCAACCCAGCTCCGGGTCACTTTGGAAACGAAACGGATCCCCGGCCTCTATTTTGCCGGCCAGATCAATGGAACCTCGGGATATGAGGAAGCGGCAGCCCAGGGGTTGATTGCTGGTACCAATGCCGCCTTACGTCTGCAAGGTAAGAAGGAATTTATCCTTGGCCGGGAAGAGGCGTACATCGGCGTTTTGATCGATGACCTGGTCACCAAAGGAACTCAAGAACCGTATCGGATGTTCACCAGCCGGGCCGAGTACCGTCTCTTGCTTCGCCAGGATAACGCCGATCTCAGGCTGGCACGAAAAGGTCACGAAGCGGGTCTGATCTCCGGCGAACGCTGGAACCGGGTCGAAGCTAAGCAGCAACAAATCGAAGACGCGAAGCGGGAGGCTGGCTTGGTTCGCTTGGATGGACAACGTCTCGATCAACTGCTCAGACGGCCTGAGTTTAGTTGCGGCGATATCCCTGCCGATTTGATTACCAAGTACAGCCGCCAGATTTGGGAGCAGGTTGAAACCGATGCCAAATACGAGGGCTACATTCGAAGGCAAGAAGGAGCGATTGCCAAAGCCCATCGCGCCGAGTCGCGCTTTCTTCCGCCCGAGTTGGACTATCACCAGATCGCCGGCCTGAGAGCCGAGGCGCGTCAAAAGCTGTTGAAGATCCGACCTGCAACCTTGGGTCAGGCGGGACGTATCAGCGGCATTACCCCAGCCGACATTGCTCTAGTCACGATCTTCTTGGAAAAGCAGAACGCGCGGTAGAGACGAGCTCCTGCTTCGTCCATGGGACTCGGCGTCCAGATCGAAATGAATCCCCAGAATAGATGGCCGATGTTCTGGAAACACGAACATGGACGAGCTGGTCCCTACTCGTCCCAACCGTTTGTTTCCTCATGGTGAATTTGAAAGCAAGTACTTGCAAAAAGCGTCCCTTGACAATAGTTAGGAACCTAATAATTAGGTAGGCTAACTTTATGCGGGAATCTGTTACCTTGTTGAAGTCGTTACCGAAATACGAGGTTTTCCTGGAAGATAGCAAACGGTTCCCGGGACTCGACGCGTCCGCTTGTTATGTCTTTCTACAGCTTTTGCGGACCGGGGACGAATTGCTTGCCCTTGATGAAGCCATCTTAGCCGCGCTTGGTACACGGCACGGCCGGTTCGTGCTGTTGATGCTGCTAGATAAGCATGCACCCGGCGAGATTACGCCAGCCGATCTTGCGCAAAAGACCGGAGTAACCCGGGCCACCGTCTCAGGTCTGTTGGATGGTCTAGAGAAGGACGGACTGGTTGAGCGCAGACCCGACCCGCAAGATAGACGCCTAACTCGTCTGTATCTCACGAAAGGCGGCGAAGAACTTCTTGATCGCGTTCGATCTCCTTATTGCGAGTGGTTCACCAGCATCATTGCACCCTTAAGCCAGGATGAACGGTTGCAGCTCGTCAATATCCTACAAAAAATCCAACTACGTTTAGCCGAGTTGTCGGCGCGCTTACCAGCGACCGCAAATACGGCGGCCTAACCAACACAAGGAAATTGTAATGACCCCCACGACTTCGTCCGCGCCTTCCACGAAGAGTGCCATGTCAAAATCCACCGCGGCGCCCAAAAAACGGCGACCCCCGTATATCCGAGCAATCCTGATCGCGATTGTGCTTCTGATCGCAATCATCGGAACGCTCGGTTACTTCAAAGTCACGCAGATCATGGGCTTCATGGCCCTGGCCAAATCTGGAGCTTTCACCCCGCCACCGACAGCGGTGACCACGACAGTTGCCTCCCAGTCGGAATGGCAACCTACGCTGGACACGATTGGCACTGTAACCGCTATCAACGGGGTTACGGTCAGCACTGACCTGGCCGGTATCATTGACAAGATCGCATTTACCTCAGGTGCATGTGTAAAAGCCGGTGATCTGTTGGTCCATCTGAATACCGACCAGGAACAAGCCCAGCTGGAGCAGGCTCAAGCCCAACTCGAGCTTGCGCGATTAACCTTAAATCGCGATCGCGACCTGCTCGCGAAGCGGACCATCTCTCAGCAAGATTACGACACGGCGGAAGCTGCCTACCGTCAAAACCAGGCCACAGTCGATCAATATAAGGCGGTGATTGCACGAAAGACTTTGCGTGCACCTTTCGATGGAGTAGTCGGTATCCGCCAAGCTAACCTTGGCCAGTACCTGAACACTGGGGATGCTGTCGTAACTATACAATCGTTTGACCCGATCTACGTAAACTTCACCTTGCCCCAGCAAGATCTCAGTAAGTTAGGCGTTGACCAGCAAGTCGACGTGCGACTCGACGCCTATGGGGACCGAGTCTTTGCCGGCAAGATCAATGCGATCAACTCGATGGTTGATCAGGCGACGAGAAACATCCAGGTCCAGGCCACCTTACAAAACAGCGACCTAAAGTTACGGCCAGGGATGTTCGCGAAAGTCAGTGTGATCTTGCCTGAACGCCAAGCGGTGATCGCGTTACCGGCATCGTCGGTTCACTACGCGCCCTATGGAGACTCGGTTTTCATTGTTTCGGATGGGAAAGACGAAGCCACCGGGAAACCGAACAAAAGCGTCAAGGAGCAGTTTGTTAAACTGGGCGCCGCCCGCGGCGACTTAGTTTCTGTTACCTCAGGGGTTAAGCCTGGTGATGAAGTAGTCACATCCGGGGTGTTCCGGCTTAAGAGCGGCTCGGCCGTTATTATTAATAACGCGATTCAGCCTAATAGTGAGCCCTCACCCACCCCGCCCAATAGCTAACAACGGAGTTATAGCGGATGAAATTCACGGACTTATTTATCCGGCGGCCGGTGGTAGCCACGGTGGTAAACCTGCTGATTCTATTAGCGGGTTATCAGGCCTGGCGCAGTCTTAACGTCCGCCAATATCCGAAGACGGATATCTCGGTCATAACGGTTACGACCGCCTACTACGGAGCGGATGCCGAATTGGTAAGAGGGTTCATCACCACACCACTCGAGCAATCGATCGCCAGTGCGGACGGCATTGACTACATGGAATCGCAGAGCTTACAGGGCACTAGCACCATCAGTGTGCACCTCAAGCTGAACTACGATCCCAATGCGGCGATGACCCAAGTCCAGACGAAGGTCAACCAGGTGCGGAACCAGCTGCCGCCAGCTTCGCAGCTCCCGGTGATCGCCATCACATCGACCGATAACCAGTTCGCCTCGATGTATCTCAGTTTCTATTCGAAGGACTTGGATCGAAACCAGATCACGGACTACCTCACTCGAGTCGTCCAACCAAAGCTGTCGGCCATCCAGGGCGTACAACAGGCTGAGATTCTGGGAGCGCGCGTATTCGCCATGAGGATCTGGCTGGATACAAATAAGATGGCCGCCCTAAACGTGACGCCCACGGAAGTGCAAAATATTTTGCAGGCGAATAACTATCTGGCGGCCGTTGGTCAAACCAAAGGCGCGATGACTTCGATTAATCTCGTCGCGAACACGGACTTGCAAAGCGTCGCCGATTTCCAGGAACTGGCGGTGAAGCAATCAAATGGGGCCATCGTCCGCCTTAAAGACGTCGGCCAGGTAGAACTCGGCGCGTCCAACTACGATACGGATGTCCGCTTCTCCGGTAATACGGCGACGTTCATGGGCATCTACGTGCTCCCGAACGCGAATGCGATCGACGTGATCAAGTCCGTACGAGCCGCGTTGCCCGCGATAGAGAAGCAGCTTCCCGTCGGGATGAACCTTGGTGTGCCTTACGATGCGACTGAGTATATCAATAGCGCGATCCACGATGTGACTGAAACATTGATGGAAACGCTCTGCATCGTGATGATCGTCATCTTTCTGTTCATGGGATCATTCCGGGCGGTCTTTATCCCGATTGCAGCGATCCCGATCTCACTGGTGGGCGCGCTTTTCCTGATGCTGATCTTCGGGTTCACGCTGAACCTTTTAACGTTGTTAGCGATCGTTCTCGCGGTCGGGTTAGTTGTCGATGACGCCATTGTGGTAGTCGAAAACGTCGAACGCCACATCGAGGCAGGGCTCAGTCCTGTCGAAGCTGCCATCAAAGGTGCACGCGAGTTGTTCGGCCCGATTATCGCCATGACCATTACCCTGGCGGCGGTTTACACGCCTTTCGGTATCCAGGGTGGGTTGTCCGGTGCACTGTTTCGCGAGTTTGCTTTCACGCTAGCCGGCGCGGTGGCGATCTCAGGTTTCGTGGCCGTGACCTTGTCGCCGATGCTTTCTTCTAAAGTGTTGAAGAAAGGAATTGGTGATCGCGGTCTCGCCGGTTGGATTACGCGCCGGTTCGACGCTTTGCGGCGCGGTTATATGCGGGTTCTTTCGGTGACTCTAAGGGTGTCACCGGTCGTGCTCATCTTCGGTTTCGTAGTTTCACTTTTGATCTTCCCTTTCTGGAACATGTCGAAACAAGAAGAAGCTCCTACGGAAGACCAGGGAGTTATCTTTGGGATCGTTTTCTCTGCGCCAGAAGCGACGCTCGATCAGACCATGTTGTTCGCGAGACAGGTCAACGATATCTTTAAGAGCTTTCCGGAGACAGCGCAGACCTTTCAGGTTACTCCAATTCCCGGCCCTGGTTTCTCCGGCTTGGTGGCCAAGCCGTGGAGCGAACGCAAACGAACCATGGCGCAGATCTTACCGTTGGTCCGTAAAAAAATGGCAGGTGTCCCTGGGGTCAATGTTCTAACCACAACACCCTCAGCGTTGCCCGGCGGTACGAATTTCCCGGTCGAATTTGTGATAACCTCCGTCGCCGAGCCGCGGGAAATGCTGGAGTTTTCCGAACAACTTCTGGATGCGGCTAACAAGAGCGGGAAATTCTTATTTGCCGATTCCGACATGAAGTATGACCAGCCGCAAACGCGAATTGTCTTTGATAAAGACAAAGTGGCGGCGCTAGGTCTCAATTTACAACAGGTAGGTGGAGACCTCTCGACACTGTTGAGTTCAGGCTGGGTTAACTATTTCAGTATCCAGGGGCGTAGTTACCAGGTTATCCCTGAAGTTAAACGTACTCAGCGTTTAACCCCCGAAGATCTAACCAAACTGTATGTAACCGGCCCGAACGGTACTCCGATTCAGCTTTCTACCTTTGCCACGCTAAAACGGGAAGTCGTGCCGGAGACGTTGAATCATTTTCAACAATTGAACTCCGTGAAAATCCAGGGTGCGCCGACTTTTGGTGGCACCATCGATGACGCTCTCAAAGTGTTAGAACAAAAGGCAAAAGAAATTCTGCCCCGCGATTACTCCATCGACTACACGGGTGAATCTCGCCAATTCCGCAAAGAGGGGAACGTGCTCGTTTATTCGATGTTCCTAGCGCTGGTTGTGATTTATCTGGTTTTGGCCGCGCAGTTCGAGAGCTTCCGTGATCCGCTCATCATCCTGCTCGGTTCTGTGCCCTTGGGTCTAGCCGGCGCGTTAACTTTCTGTTTTCTCGGTTTCACGAGCATTAACATCTACAGTCAGGTCGGGCTTATTACCCTGGTTGGACTGGTGGCTAAGAACGGAATTCTAATCGTAGAATGGGCCAACCGGCTTCAGGAAGAAGGCAAAGATAAGTTCAATGCGATTCTTGAGGCGGCCGGGACACGGCTGCGGCCGATTCTAATGACATCCGTTGCGACCGTGACCGGTCACTTCCCCTTGATCCTGGTTACCGGACCTGGCGCCGGCGCTCGTAACAGCATCGGTTGGGTTCTTGTAACCGGCATGGTTATTGGAACCACGTTCACCTTATTCGTCGTACCGTCCGTTTACCTGATTCTGGCTAAGAATCACAGTAAGGATCGGGAACGCCGCGGTGAGGTTGAGCCTGAGCCCGAAAGAAAACTCGAACCTGCGCTTGCTTAAAACGCTTCAGACCTTTTTACTGCTGTCCTAGTCGAGAGACTCGTTTTGCTAACGCTTTTGAGAACGGGGTGGGCGTTTCAAGAAGGGCAACGTCAAGGTCGGAATTTGTGTGACCCGGCGCAAACATGGAGCGCCGGGAAACCAGCACGGCCATTCATCCTGACCAACTGCGCGCAAAATGTGCGAACGGCCAAATGAAGATACGTTTGGCCGTTCTTGTTTCCGGCGTTGTTGGCGCTGGGCGCCTTCGCAATTCGTCGAGCAGGTGACACCGGCAGTCGCTCGAAGGGATAGGACTTATGGGACGTATAGGACTTGATGATTCCACCGGTGCGCCCCCAGTGCCGATCAGGAGGAAATGTGTCTCCTAGCTCCTGGATTCTGGCTCCTGGCTCCTCTTCGGTTCCGCGTCGAACTTGGGCAGTGGCACTACCGGATTAGAATGCAGCGGCCGGACCCGGTCCAGGATTTGGGAAGTCAAACGCGGAGCTGTCCGGTAGGCAGCAAAGATTATCTCCAGTTTCGCGTCCAGATTATCGACTAGATGCAGAGCCCAGGCTTCGGGCGTTTTGGGTTCTACCGGTGATCCGAACTCTTTCTCTCCGTGGTGCGCGATTACCAAGTGGAGCAGATGCAGCCGCACCAGTTCGCTTTCCGGAGTCAGATCTTTCCAAGATTCGTACTCCTTCTCCTGGCGCAATTTTTGCCAGAGCCGGTTTACGAACTCAGCGCCGATACTGATGTGACCGAGGAGTTCGCCGTACAAATCGTAAGGCATCTGAAGGCTTTCCTTCGGGAAGCTGTTCTCCCACATTTTGCCCGCGTCGTGGAAAAGAACTCCGGCGAGAAGAAGATCACGATTGAGGGCAGGATAAGTGCCAGCGATTGCCTCTGCCGTGCGCAACATTTGGGCGACATGTTCGATTAGGCCGCCACGACGCGCGTGGTGAACGGTTCGAGCGCCGGCTGCCCTCCGGAATCGCTCGCCAAACTCGGTCAAAAACAACTCTCCCAACCGGCGGAGCCGTGGGTCGGCGATCGATTCGATCGCGCTGAGTATCTCTGCGTAATCTCGCTCCTGGCGCTGGCGCAATTCCTCTGGTCCTTCAAATAGGACTGCTTTCTCTTCGGCCGTGAGATTTCGTATCTGCCAATTTCGTATCTCAATTCCATACGAGCTGCCGCTCCAGAACTCGCCCTCGATACAGACTGCGGTGCCGGCACCAGCTTCACTACAGAAGCCGAACGCCGGGTGGTCGTTCCAGACCCGAATGGTGAGCGAACCGACGAGGTCCCGTATCACCAGCTCGAAGTACGGTTTCTGATCCCGGGTCTGCTTTTCAGTGATGCTCTCGACTTGTCCAAAAACTGTGGCTGCCACTGAGCCGTTAAATACCTGCGTTTTCAGTTCTTGGATCGAGATAGGAGACGTCATTGGAAAAGAGTTCAGGAGTTCACAAGGAGTTGCAGGAGTTCAGAGAGGTCTCCGGAAAAACCGACAACGATTTTGTTTCTTTAAACAGAATAACCAAAATACGGCTCCGAAGCATGCAAATCAACGAGCCGGTGGGGAAGAGCTCCTGCTCGTCCGAGAGACGCGTGCAGCCAGAAAAGCGCTGTGTAAAAGAAACAGGTACGAGCGGGAGCTCGTCCCTACCGAGAGCCGGCACGTTTGACGTCCATCCTGACCTTGTGAAACTACTGCATGGAAAAAGTAAATGTGGGTCTCGTGGGCTTGGGTTGGCCGGGACAGCGACATGCCGAAGGAGTTCAAGGAAGCGATTTGGGACAACTCTATGCAGCCTGCGATTTGAACGCGGCGCGGCGGGAAGCTTTTGCGGCCAAATACGCGCCCAAACGGCTGTTTGCTGATTACGATGAGATGCTCGCGGATCAGTCGGTCCAAGCGGTCGTGATTAGTCTGCCGAACTCGCTTCACTTTCCGGCTACGCTCAAAGCGCTGCAGGCGGGTAAACATGTTCTCTGTGAGAAACCTCCTACATTGAATGCCGAGCAGATGCGCCAATTGCGAAACGAGGCAGACAGCCAAGGCCTCATCTATTTCTTCGGGCGCCAGATGCGCTTTTCCGGATCGGTACAAGCAGCGCGTAGAGCAGTCGCCGAACGGCGACTTGGTGAGATCTATTTTGCCAAGACGATGTGGGTCCGGTCACGAGGTACTCCGGGTGGAATCGATGGCTGGTTTACGGATCGGTCGCGCGCGGGTGGCGGAGTCGTCATCGACCTTGGCGTACACGCAATCGACGCGGCTTGGTACCTGATGGGTACGCCCAAACCGCGAACGGTATCCGCTCAAACCTATCAAAAGTTCCCTCAACTTTCGAAAGCGCCCGTCTTCGATGTGGAAGACAGCGCCGACGGCATGATTCGTTTCGAGAACGGCAGCTCATTGCTTTTCGAGGTGTCGTGGGCAGCGAACCTTCCGGACGATATCCCCTTCGGCAGAACGGGTAGCCGAGAACTTTTCTCGACGGTCCTCTACGGACCAAAAGGAAGCATCCGAATCGTCGATGTGTTACAGCTGCATCCCAGCGAAAAGATCCCTGCGCTCACTTTATTCGAGGACCGGGACGGCAAACTGGAAACCGTCGAACTACCGTTTGTGCCGGTACCGCATGAGTTCGTTCCACAAATGGAGAACTTTCTCCGCGCGATCAACGGGGTAGAACCGCCGATTAACAGCGCGGTCCAGGCTGTGAAACTGATGGAAATCCTCGATGCGATCTACGAATCGAGCCTCAAAGGGCGTGAGGTCGTTCTGTCCTGAGACTAGCGCCGCGGCAGAGCAAACTCCTCTGCAACGGATACACTATGCGCGAGCCTATCGAAGCGGAGCCATCCGACACTGCGTTCGTTGCCGGGTGGCAATTCCATTTGGGAACCATCTATCCGTGTGAACACGGCACGCTCGTTGTTGGTAACAACTGTCCAACCGGGTAGCGCATCGAACGCGACGATGGATGCGCCGGTCCAAGTGACGGTAACTCTTACGCCGACTTGTTTATCAGCTTCACCAGTGTTTTTGACTGAAATATCGATCGGATTGTCGCCGCGTTGTACAGCTTCCAGTTTGTGTGCCGGTTTTCGCCCAGCCATGACCGCTGTAAGAGTAGGCCAGCGCCAGTTTCGTTGATCCGTCGCGACCGGTATACGATACCAAATTAGCTCTTTCAATTCTCGCGGCCGCCTGGAGAGCAATTCGTTGACTAATATGGCCGTATCATCGGCATCCGTTGAGAACTCGAGGGTGCGCGTGCCTGGCGGCCAGGCGAGGTCGACGCCGTCCATGACAACTCCCACCAATTTTCCAGACCCATCGTAGCCAGCCAAACAACGGTAGGTAGGAAGCGCGACAGAAAACGGGATCTCGAGGCTGCCGGCCTTTTGGATCCACTTCCGGGCCAGACCTGTGTTCAATAAAAACGACTGTCCAGGTTGGCTCGAGACCGGAACAGAATGAACCTGAAGCACAAAACCGTCGGCGAGCCGAACCAGAGGTGAGAATTCCGGCTCATTTAGCCAGGCCGGGAGAGTAGTGATTACAAAACGAGTCGGCAAAACCGCCGCTCGCGCGGCTTTCACCCAAAGGCTGTAGCCGCTCAATTTCTTTTGAGCACAATCGAAATCGAGCTGGAATTCCGAGATGGTTAGTCCGTGAGCTTTGGCGTCAGTCATCAGAGACTTGACAACGCCGGTGATGTAGTTCGCGGCGAAATCGTCTTCGGAGAACGGGCCTGGGTAGGGTGCAACTCGCAGCGCTAACGCTATCGGTTTCTGGGCGTTCTTAAGAGTTGGCCAGTCGATGTTCGCTCGGTTCGTTGCGGGTGTCGAGCCGTTCCACAGAATTTCGGCGCCAATGATCACCATCCCGTCCATCCGTTTGTCAGCCTCTTGCGCAGCCGCCAGGACTGCCGGGTTCCACGCTCTTTGCCAAAGATATCCGCGTTCTGGTAAAGGTCCGCTAGCAGTCGTCATTGACGGGTGACATCCGGACAGGCCGACCAATGCTACTGCGATAAGACTCGACAAAAAAATATGTCCGAGCCGCTCAGCACCTGAAGGTGGGTCGTCTAGCGGCAGGGTATGCACGTCATTATAAAGCGAAATCGTGAAATCTGCTCCCGTCCAGCCGCTGCGCACGAGACGACTGAGGTATTCAACACATGACCGGTTACTCCGTAGTGATCCCGAGATCCTTGTGAAACTTATCTTCCGCCGCGGCTTGTACCTCCGACCAGGGGCCGGTCTCGCTTACAAACCAGTGTTTGGCGAGAGCTAAACGTCCGATCTTCGTCTTGGGAGCACGCGTTTTGAGGATCTGAAAGTAACGGTCTCCGATCTTTTCATCGCGATCTTTGACCCACGATCCCGCGGTGTTGAGCACATCCGCTAGTTCCTCAGAA
>DASUWQ010000144.1:0-7805 GCA_036378375.1 Chthoniobacterales bacterium | reverse complement strand
GTCGTCCTCGTCCTCGATTTGGACGCGGGAAGTAACGGGGTGAGTTCCGATGTGGTGCGTCAGACCGAGTTCAGGCCGCTCCGACCTCGGAACGGGCTATCGAGGACGAGGACGACGCGTCCAAGCGCCCCTATCGCTTTATGAACTGCGACGCCAAGCTCAACGCTTCGGTTAGCAGGGCGCCTCCATTTTGGCCTCCCAAGAAACTGCTGAGAACCGGGTTCTGTGCCTGAGGGTTCGCCTGGTTCGTACCGCCGGACAGCAGCTTCATTATCACCGGTATCACGATCGGCAACGCGCCTAGAATCACTTGCTGATCGAGGCCCGTTCTGCTCGCGATCTCGCCGATAATGCTGTTGAAGCGATCTGTGCCGAAAAGATTCTGCAATTCCTGCACCCCAACCCCTGGTTGAGACAGATCAGTTACTGTCTGCTGTGCAGCGGCTTGTCCCTGGGTTTGTTGCTGATTGTTTAAAACGTCCTGCAGATGAGGTCCTAAAACATCGAGGATTGGCTTAACGTGCTGCTCCGTATCCTGCACGCCCGGGATCAGCTGGGCAAGGTTCAGTAACCCTTGCAGATCCGAATTGCTGCCGGCGTGCTGGGGGTTCGAGATAGAATCGACGATGGCCTGGAAAAGACTCATACGACGTTCTTCTAGAGGGTCACGCGTCAGATCGCAAGTGCAGTAAGTAGTAAAGATTGAAGGAGCTAGGAGCGAGAATCCAGGAGCTAGGCGGACATGCTATTCAAGCCAACAAGTGGACGGAGTGGACATCAGTCGGCGAAATAAACGTCGTGGCCGCAAGCTGGCGCTGCGGCTCGGTTTCCTGTGGTTCCAATACTTCCACTCGGCCCACGAGGTCCACTCCTTCCACTTGGCTTTTCCCCTCAACCGCTCGACATCTCAGATAACCGATTAATTGTCTACAGCGTCCACTTGCATCGGCACCAGTCTGCCTTTATAAAGTTGGGCGATTTCCCAAACGGATCACTCTTGCTTTGCGGCAAGACCGAAATCCGGGCGGGGCGCGAAAAACGAAAGATGCTGGTTCTGAATTGTCTAAAACGAAGTCTGTTGCTCGGAGGCAAGGCCGGGGGCTTATGCGGGGTCTTTTTCTTTTTGGCAAGCAGCGTCCTAGCTCAGGAAACGACCAACCGATTCGAGAACGAGATCGAGAGACTCGAAGCGAAAATCTTTGATCCTCCTCCGGGTCCCATCGTTTTTTATGGCAGCTCTTCGTTTCGCCTTTGGAAGTCGCTGGAAGAAGACTTTCGGTCTTACGAGGTACTGAACTGTGGGTTTGGCGGGGCTTGCCTGACAGACTGTGTTGCGTTCGCGGCTCGCCTGGTCCTCCCTCTTAAGCCCTCTGCCGTGGTTATCTATGCCGGCGACAACGACCTCGCTTTGGGCGCATCCGCCGAGCAAGCATTCGATTCTTTCTGCCAGCTCTTTCACATTCTGCGAGACGGCGGCGCCGACAAACCTCCCTTCATTGCTTTTGTTTCGGTAAAGGCATGTCCGGCTCGGATCCGGTTTCTGGCCAATATTCAACGATATAACGCATTAGTCCGGGAGTTTATGAGTCAACAACCCCGGTGCGATTTTATCGACTTATATTCTGATCTCCTCGGTCCGGATAAGAAGCCTCTGATCTCGCTCTTTCAGGGTGATCAGATTCATCTCAACACGAACGGCTATCAGATTTTGCGGAGAGATATCGCCCAGTTCTTGCGCGACGACTTTCCTAAGAGCCTCGCTACTCAGTAGGGTTCCGGTTCACCGTTCCCAGTCGGCCGTTCACCGCCCGATATCATCCTTTCGGATCATTAGTTGAACATCCAGTAAGGCCCACGCGTCGTATAAGTCGTATGCGTGTGGTATATTATGGTTATTCCGACCAAGGGATGGGAAACACCGAATTGAACTCTTTTGTGACCTGCTTTCGCTTGCTGCGTCAGAGTGAGTACTGGGCTCCGAACCTATCGGTGGCAAAACGCAATTGAAACAAGGACTTTTACAACCTGACCTGCCAATTCGAGGCTTGATCTGCGAAGAGAAATCTACTCAAGAGGGTTGGCACGAGATCTGCCTTATTCGATAGTTCTGATTGCTATGAAACGGATGGTAGAACTTGATGTTCTGCGCGGGTTTCTTCTGCTGATGATGGTGGTGAACCATTCGCCCTCGCCGCTCAGGCAGTTGACAGATCAACCGATTGGTTTCTTTTCTACCGCGGAGCCATTTGTCTTTATTTCGGCTCTGCTGGCTGGCCTCCTTTTCCAAAAGCGAAGAGAGAAATTGGGCTTCGCAGCTGCCCGAGCCGCCACGTTGCAGCGAGCCTTGAAGATCTATCGGGCCCACCTGATCACGCTTTTTGTCGTATTTGCCCTTGGAAGCCTGTTTCTGGCCTGGGTACCAGGGATTCAGTACGAACTCGGCAAGTTCTTCGATTCCCCAACGTCGGCGGTGGCCGGCTCCGTGGCGCTCCTGTTTCAGCCACCTTTGCTTGATATCCTGCCGATGTACGTGGTTTTCTCGCTGGTGACACCACTGGCATTTTGGACTGCCGATCGAGTCGGTTGGACGGCAGTATTCGCGACCAGCGCCGGCGTATGGGCTTTATCGCAATTTAATATGCGGGAGTTTCTCACCGCGCCCATCCGCGACCAGGCATTTGTCCAGATCGGGCCTTTCGATCTGTTATCGTGGCAATTCTTGTGGATCGTCGGTTTGATGTTCGGGCGTTCGCTTCAGCTGGAGAAACCGATACTTCGTTTTTCAAAACATGCCGAGACCGTTCTGCTTTCGCTGGCCATTGGTTTTACGCTCAGCCGTTGGATCTCTGGGTACTTTAACCTGAATCCCAGCGCCGATTTCTGGTTCCTCGACAAGTGGCACCTCGGTCCCCTGCGATTGCTCAACTTCTTTGCAGTAGCTTGGTTCGTGGCCAAGGCGATGCCTTACCTACGGACCTGGAGAGAATATTTGCGCCCGCTGAGCGCGGTCGGCCAGAACATGTTACCGGTGTTCTCGACCCAGATTTGCTTATCTATTTTAGTGATTGGCTGGGTCAGTGTTCGCCACCACTCGGTCGACGCCTTTGCCACATTCCTGCTCCTGCTGCAGGTCGTCCTCGCGTTCGTAGTCGCACAGTTCTTAGAATACTGGAAAGATCGAAACCTGGCTCCCCGAGCCATGTCATCGGTGCCAAGCGCTGCTTAAATACACTTTTTTTCTGGCGGCTATCGCTTAGCAGACCTAGTTTGCGGGCCTTGCTATGTCCTGGAAACGCGCTCAGACGCATGCCGAGTCCATGCTGGAAAACCTTGGTTTACCCCCTGCAAAAAAAGGCCGCAAAGATCTTCGAGGCAAACGGCTCGTCCTTGTTGATGACGGGCTCAACCCGTACCGGACCATGTGTTTCACTGTGGCTGCTAAAATCGTCCGGAGACGTGGCGGCGAAGTAGAAACGGTCAAACCAGCCGAAGGGGAACCCTCGCACGCCAAGGTCGTTGACGCTCCCGCGTCAGCACCGGCTCCACGTTCACCGAACACCCCAACGCTCCGGGCCCGAAAGGCACCGTACGGCCAACGCCGGTAGAGCGAGTTTTTGGTGGGGCGAGGCTCCCGAATGGCCTCGCGATTTTCACCGAGGATTAAGTCGTCGCTGTAGACATCGTGTGGCTACGCGGATAGACGTGCTGAGCCGTGGCCCGGTACTAGACCACGGCTCGGCGCGGGCTTTGTCCTAGCAGCACGATCCGTCACGAGAAAATCAGCATCTCTGCGAAGCCGTTCAGTGATTCGGGAGCCTCGCCCTACCAAGTTACGCCATTCCTTTTTGCTCCACGAGCAAGCTTTCCGGAGTAATCGGCAGGTCCCTGACCCGGGTTCCAGTCGCGTTAAATATCGCGTTAGCGATCGCCGCCGGCACACCTGCAATCCCAATCTCTCCAATCCCACGTACACCGAGCGAGTTAAACGTGATGTCGGGAATATTCAGAAACTCCACGTCAATGTGAGGGACATCAGCATTCGTCGGGACCAAGTACTCGGCCAAATTGCGGTTTGCGATCCAACCACTGTTCGGGTCGACCTTAGTCGCCTCGAGCAACCCCATGCCAATACCGAAAACAATGCCGCCTATCACCTGACTACGGGCCGTCTTTTGGTTCACTACAGTACCGACGTCCATCACGCTGGTGAAACGCGTTACCCTGGCTTCGGCTGTCCATTCATTTACTCGCACCTCGCAGAATTGCGCTCCGAAGGAAAGAAAACCGTACTTATGTTCTTCTTCGCCCGGAGAAGCAGTTCCGGAGCCCTCGACCGCTGAACGATCCAAGCCCGACAGGACACTCTCAAAAGAAACCGATTTACCACCCGCCTGAAGCACGCCGTTCGCATACGAAACGTCACTGACCTTCATGCCGGAAAATGGGGATTTCGTGCTGCTCACGGCCAGTGAAATCAGCTTTTTAGTAGCTGAATCAGCCGCCGCTACGACCGCCGGAGAAACACTTGCAGTTGACTGCGACCCACCAGCAACCGGAGCAGGCGTTAGTCCTGAATCTCCTAAGACCGGCCATATCCGTTCCACCGGGATACCGAGCGCCTCGGAGGCGACAATCGCTAACACCGTGTACATACCGGTCCCAAGATCGTGGGTAGCAGCGGATACTGAAACATTTCCGTCGCTTTGAAACCTCACCTTTACCTCCGCGTAGCTTCGATGAGCGGGATACAAAGCGGTCGCCATCCCATGTCCAACCAACCAATCTCCGTCCCGGTTCGATTTTGGTTCAGGGTTTCGGCGGGACCAGCCAAACTTGTCGGCGCCGACACGATAGCATTCGTCCAGATGCTTTGATGACCAGGGCAATTTATGGACCGGATCCACGGTGGCATAGTTTCGGAGCCGGAGTTCAACCGGATCCACGCCAAGCTTCACCGCTAGTTCGTCCATGGCCGACTCCAATGCAAACATGCCGGGCGCCACCCCGGGTGCCCGCATAAAAGTGCCGGGCGCGAAATCAAGAGGGACAATCTCGTGCGTTACCAGGATATTTGGCGACTTGTAGAGCGCTAGCGACGTCCGATGGGCGGCAGCCTCGGCGAAGAACTTTACCCGGGAACTCGAAGAAAACACCTCATGCTTCACCACCGTCAACTCGCCTTGTTCTGTGGCTCCCAAAGTCACTGTCTGTCTGACGCTAGGCCGATGTCCAACGCCGGTATACATCTGTTCTCGAGTCAGAACGGTTTTGACCGGCCGGTTCAACCTCCGCGCCGCCGCAGCGGTAAGCGGCGAATGCATCCACATCGATCCTTTACAGCCAAAGGCACCACCAACAAAAGGGCAAAGGACGCGCACGTTGGCTTCATCGACACCCAATACCGCAGCCAGGTTGCGTTGCTGACCTTGAACCCATTGAGTGGCGTCGTAGATCGTCAGCTGGTCGCCATTCCACACGGCCGTCGCCGCATGCGGCTCCATCGGATTATGGTGTTCGATCGGGTTGTTGTACGTCGCCGACACCAAAACCTGGGCGCTACGCAAAGCCTCGTCGATTGAAGTTACACCGTCGCTGAGGATGGATACCGTAGCCCCCATACCGCTGACGGATTTCGGGGCGTATGCTTGGCCCAGGCCGGCTTGTAACTCAACGATTGCCGGTTGCGCTTGATATTCCGTTTTCACCAGGCGCGCTGCGTCTCGGGCCTGTTCGAAAGTTTCCGCCACCACAAAGCCGATCGTCTGACCGAAATAATCGACGGTCGGATCCTGCAGCAGCGGAATCATGTCTCCCGAAATCATGCCTTCTTCCCCAGCTTGAGCCGGAGAATAGATTTTGAGCGGATTGAACGGCGTAAAGATAGCGATTACACCCGGGCTGCTTTTAGCCGCGGAAACATCCATCGATTGGATCTTTCCTTTCGCAATCGAGCTCTGCAGCAGATAACCGTAACACAGGCCAGGAAGCGAACGATCCCCCGAATAACGGGCGCGGCCGGTTACCTTCAGTTTACCATCAACTCGATCGATCGATTGGCCGACGTTGTTCATGCTACACCTCCTCCTACATGCACTAGTGCGCGAGTCAGCGTACGCTTCAGCAAAGTTAGTTTGAAACCGTTTTGACTTAATGGCCGTGCGCCCTTGGCCGCGATCTCTGCCGCCTGTTCAAAGGTCTCTTGGCTCACTCGTTTCCCGATCAACGCCTGGGCTATTTCCGGTAACCTCCAAGGCTTCGTCCCTACTCCGCCGGCAGCGATTCGTGCATCGCGAATATTAAGCCCGTCCATATCGAGAGCCACTGCCGCCGAACAAATCGCGAATTCGTAGGACTCGCGGTCACGAATCTTGAGATACGCAGATCGCCGATACCAATTCGTATGCGGAACCGTGACTCCAGTGATCAGCTCGCCTGGTTCAATGGCGTGTTCACGACCGGGATTATCCTCCGGTAAGAGATAAAAATCTTCCAGCTTGATCGATCGGGTTCCTTTCGGACCCTGAAGATTGATGCTGGCGTCGAGTGCAACTAATGCGACCGCCAAGTCGCTTGGATGCGTGGCGCAACAAGCATTGCTGGCTCCAAGGATCGCGTGCATCCGATTTTCTCCGGCAAACGCTGGACAACCGCTCTCGGCGACGCGCTTGTTACATGGCATAAGGACATCCCGGAAGTAAGCGCAGCGCGTTCGTTGCATAAGATTACCCCCAATCGACGCCATATTCCGAAGTTGGGCAGATGCGCTTTTTAGCAAGGCTTGCGAAATGACCGGAAAATTCTGAACCACCTCCGGTTGTTCGGCCACATATGCCATTTTCTCTAAAGCCCCGATTCTTAGTACGCCGTTATCAATTGTGACTCCTCGCATCGGCAACTGGTTGATATCCACCAGCTCTTTGGGCTCCATCACGTCGATCTTCATCAGGTCGACGAGATTGGTGCCACCGGCAATAAAGGCGCTTTGTGTTCCCGTGCCGATCGCTTCGTCAGTCGATCCAGCCAACTTGTACGAAAAAGCTTTCATGGCTCAGATAGCCTCCTTTCCTTGCGCCGCCGCTAACTTGATCGCATCCACAATGTTCGGATAAGCGCCACATCGACAAATATTACCCGACATGAATTCTCGAATCTCCGTGTCTGACTTCGTATGGCCTTCCCGGATACAACCGACAGCCGACATGATTTGACCCGGGGTACAGTATCCGCACTGGAATCCGTCACAGGTAACGAAAGCGGCTTGGACTGGATGCAACTGATCACCCTGGGCTAAGCCTTCGATCGTCGTAATCTCTTTTCCTTGTGCCATTACTGCGAGCGTTAAGCAGGAAACCACGCGGGTGCCATCTAACAACACGGTGCACGCGCCGCAGGCGCCTTGGTCACAACCTTTTTTGGTACCTGGAAGATCAAGCCGCTCCCGGAGCGCATCTAGCAAAGTTACCCGCGGATCTACGCGCAGTTTTCGAGCGGTTCCATTTACGCGGAGAATGATGTCAACAAGGGCGCCTTCTTCCGGGGTTTGATCTGGTCCACGCGTTGGCTGGGTTGTCTCGGCAACGCCGCGGGAAATGGGAGTGACTACACTCAGGCCGGCAGATAAAGCTGCTAACTGAGAAATAAAATGACGCCTGGAGGAACCTGTTTCTTCAGAAGCCGTAGAACACGGAGCGGACAAGGGATCTGGTTTGCGCTGCATAGAACATCCTTGCAAAATTCAATCCCTACTGGCGTCCTGGCGGCCCCGAAACCCTCGAGTTCAATCGAGACAATTTCATCCCCACTGC
>DASUWQ010000143.1:0-3483 GCA_036378375.1 Chthoniobacterales bacterium | reverse complement strand
AGAGCGATCTTCTGTCCATCCTGCACATAGTAGTAAGTGATCAACCCTGCATACTTTTTTTCGCCGTCACCATCATCGTCTTTTCGATCTGTCGAGTCCGGTTGCCCGAGGATCGTCTCCACTTCCTTCGGGCTCATGTTCTTCCTCACTTGTAGTAGGTTGCGATTCGCAATTTCGCGTTTGCAACCTACGACTAATAGCGCCGCGCATAACCCGACGATGAGGTACGCGCTCCGCATATACCTAGCGATCACATTCGCCCATCACAAAATCAAGACTGCCTAATATCGCCACGACGTCAGACATCATGTGACCTGGCAAAATCTTTGGCAGGACGCTTAGGTTTACAAAGGAAGGAGCCCTAATTTTTAACCGGTACGGAACGCCTCCTCCCTTGCTGTTAATATAAAAGCCCAACTCCCCTTTTGGATTTTCTGCCCCGAAATAAATCTCGCCGACCGGCGCATCAACCCCTTCGGTATGGATGATGAAATGATGGATTAACTCCTCCATTTTCATCAGCACATCCGGCTTATGCGGAGGCATATTTTTCGGATCGTGGACCTCGATCGGACCGTCCGGCAATTTTTGAATCACTTGCCGGAGAATCTTTACGCTTTGCCGCATCTCTTCGATCCTTACCAGGTAACGGTCGTAGGCGTCCCCGACCGTGCCGATAGGAATATCGAAATCGTATTTGTCGTAATCGAGATACGGGCGAGCTTTGCGGACGTCGTAGTCGATGCCTGAACCGCGGATATTCGGGCCGGTTATGGCGAAGCTGATGGCGTCTTCCTTCGAGATCACGCCGAGATCTTTAGTCCGGTCAACCCAGATCCGGTTGCGAGTTAATAGCCGGTCGAGTTCATCCAATTGAGGGATGAATTCGTCGAGAAATTTGTTAAGAGCGGGGATAAAGCCGTCGGGCAAATCACGGATCTGTCCTCCGATGCGAGTATAGGAAGTCGTGAATCTGGCCCCGGTGAGGAGCTCGATCAGGTTATACAGTTTTTCGCGCTCAGTGAAGGTATAGAGGAAAACGGTCGTGGCTCCCACATCCATCGCGAATGCACCCAAACCCAACAGGTGGGACGATATCCGCGCTACTTCGCAGGCAATAACCCGAATCGCTTTTCCTCTCGGCGGCAGCTCCCAACCCATGAGCTTCTCGACCGCCAGCGCGTAAGCGACATTATTCGCGAGCGGGGCGAGATAATCCAGCCGGTCGGTGTAGGGGACAAACTGGTTGAATTGCATGTTCTCGGCGATTTTTTCGTCGCCACGATGCAGATAACCGATGTCCGGTATGGCTTTAGTGATGATTTCGCCATCGAGCTCGAGGACGATTCTCAGGACCCCATGGGTGGCCGGATGAGAGGGGCCCATATTGATTACGAGCTTCTCGCCGAGGAGCTCCGAATCATTGATTGCTTCCAACGACTTGGCCGTGCGCGCCAAGGTATCCGGAGTTTCAATTGTGTGCGGGGTAGCCATAAGGTTCAAAGGACGCCCGGTTTGACGGGCGCAGAGCCAGCCTATCAACAGTTAAGGATCACCAAACAGAGCCGCAAGCGATTATTTGTGAAAACTTTCACAAGCAGTAGAAATTCGTTCGTTATCGGGTCACCATAATAAATTAAGGGCGACCCGCACGTCCTGAGTTTCGATCGCGAATTAATTTCTATGAATGCTGAGTCTGTTGAACGCAAGAAAACACCGCGAATTGTCATTATCGGTGGCGGTTTCGGAGGACTTTATGCAGCCAAAGAATTGGCGAACCAATCGGTCTCGATGATTCTGTTGGATCGGACCAATCATCATTTGTTCCAGCCGCTGCTATATCAAGTCGCCACAGCAGCGCTTTCTCCCGGAGATATCGCCCAACCCATTCGGCATATTTTAAAGCACGCCAATAACCTGGAGGTCGTGCTGGCGAACGTTGATCGGGTGGATGTTGCCAACAAGCGGGTGATCTGCGGAGGCCGAGAGGTTCCTTATGACTATCTGATCATCGCCGCCGGAGCGCGGCATTCGTACTTTGGACACGATGAATGGGAGCAATTCGCACCCGGCCTGAAAAGTATGGAAGACGTCCTGGAATTGCGGCGCCGGATTCTTTTTGCGTTCGAAGCAGCGGAAATTGCGGAGACCCCAGAAGAGCGCAAGAAGGCGCTGACCTTTGTGGTGGTGGGTGCGGGGCCGACCGGCGTCGAAATGGCCGGCGCGATTGCAGAGCTCGCGCATAAAAGCTTGGCGGACGATTTCCATCACGTTAACCCGCGAGATGCCAGGGTCGTGCTGGTGGACGCGGCTCCCCGGGTGCTGCCGGCTTTTACCCCGGGGTTATCCGAATCTGCTCGTAAACAACTGGAACAACTTCAGGTTGAAGTCCGGACCGGGGTCATGGTGAAAAATGTGGGCCCCCAAGGTGTCCAAGTCGGCGAAGAATTGATTTCCGCCCGTACCGTTGTCTGGGCGGCCGGCAATGCGGCTTCGCCATTAGGCAAGAGTTTGGAAGCTGAACTCGATCGTGCCGGCCGAGTCAAGGTTAACGAAGACCTGACGATCCCGGGGCATCCGGAAGTGTTCGTTATCGGCGATATGGCAGTTTTCACACATCAGACCAGTGAACCATTACCTGGAGTTTGTCCGGTCGCGATGCAGATGGGCCGGCACGCTGCCCGGAACATCCTGGCTACGATCGAAGGCCGGCCGATGACGCCTTTCCACTATCGGGACAAAGGTCAGATGGCCACCATCGGACGCAATCGAGCGATCGCCGATCTGAAAGTGGTTCGGTTTGGCGGATTTTTCGCCTGGCTGAGTTGGCTCTTTATCCATTTGATTTTCCTGATTGGGTTCCGCAATCAGGTCTTCGTTTTCTTGCAATGGATGTGGGCGTACCTGACGTATTCGAAAGGTGCGCGGCTGATTTATGGGGTGTTCAAGCCGGGGGTGAGTCGGACAGAACCACAGATAGCAGATAGCAAATCGAGGGTTGGGCCTTGAGGAGAGCGTCACCCCATTTGCGCCAGACCAATCTGCTATTCGCGAAGCGCCAGGCCTGGGGGAAGCGATTCGCCGAACAGGTTTGCGCGCTCTGATCCAGCGACGGGCACGAACGTTTGTAATTTCGCCAGCTTCACCCGACTAACGCCGGATTTTTCTAATTTCGAGGCGATCCTTTCGCGAAGCGCTTTTGGCAGATCGATTTCCGGAGCGTCCATGATACGGCCGGCTCGGAGAAAAAGCGTCTGCATCTCCGAAAATTCCGGCGCGCTCCAATCCAGATCTGAAAACGCCTCAAACGCGCGTTCGACACACACCGGCGGAACCACGTAATCAGGCCCAGCGTAGAACAGCGCGCGATTGAGCAGGAGTCCCAGCGCAACCAGGTAGGGAGCGCAATGTTGTTTGTTGATCGCCAGCTGCCGTGCACTCCTTAGAAAGAGTTCGATTACCTCCGTTTTTGTCTCGGATCCG
>DASUWQ010000142.1:0-9677 GCA_036378375.1 Chthoniobacterales bacterium | reverse complement strand
GAAATAGCAGCGAAAGATCCCAGCGATCATAAAAATAGAGACCATCACAGAGGGCCACAACGATCACGAAGACAGATTTCTGCGAGGAATGGGAGCGACAAATCCAACCGAATTCAACTCTCGTCTTTGTGGCCTTTGTGATCTTCGGCGAATTATGTCCTTCTTAGGTTTTACCTTTGCGCCTTTGCGTCTTTGCGTGAGATTTTGAGTTGTTTGGTTGTGGCGATTAAGTCTTTTAGGTGCGGAGATGAATATGGCGGATGAAGTTATTCAGGATCGTTTGCCACCATCGAAGCTTGGTCCTTGTACTTGTACCGATATTCGGAGAGCCGCCCGGAAGTTAACTTCGCTCTATGACGCGGCGTTAGCGCCGGTGGGAATTACCATTACTCAGTACTCAATTTTGGCGAGTATCGGTCGAGCAGGGGAACTCAGCCATACCTTATTGGCAGAGAAACTCGGTATGGACAGGACGACCCTGACCCGCAATCTACGGCCGCTTATCAAAGCTAAGTGGGTCGTGGTAGGCAGCGGCGAAGACCGCCGTCAACGCTGGTTGCACTTAACTGCAGCCGGGAAAACGAAACTGAAGCGCTGTCTGCCATTGTGGGAAAGGGTACAGAACGAATTCGTATCTGAGATAGGTGCCCAGCAGCTACAGGAGCTGCGCGTGCTTCTGCGGCTGGTTGAGTCAGCGGTGGTTAGCGCGGGTAGTGCAGAGGAGTAAACGATCCTCTCCAGAGCAAATCGTTCTCGTACTCGTCGTCGTCCTCGTCCTCGATGGTCTGGGGTGGATTTCACGCAGAACCTTGTCATAAGGCTCTAGTTCCGCGACTCATAGAGCTATGTCGAGCCAAGACAGACGACCGATTATTATCGATACTGATCCGGGACAAGATGATGCGGTTGCTATTCTTTTCGCCTTGGGTGCGAGCGACCGGCTAGATCTCCGGGCGATCACGACAGTGGCGGGGAATGTTCCCCTTAGTTTAACCGCAAAGAATGCGCGCATCGTTTTGGGGTGGGCTAACCGGACCGATATTCCGGTTTACGCCGGATGCCCGAGACCGCTCGTCCGTGAACCGGTCACCGCCGAAAATGTGCACGGTGAGACTGGGTTAGCAGGGGTACCATTGGAGGAGCCTGGGGTCTAGCTAGCAAATGGGCATGCGGTTGATTTCCTAATCAAAGCTTCAATAGCTGCTTGTCCCGCGAGCATTACCCTCTGTCTTCTTGGACCAATGACGAACTTGGCGGCCGCTTTGGTTCAGGAACCGGATATCCTGCACGGCATCAAGGAAGTCGTGTTGATGGGGGGCGGATATTACGTCAAAGGTAACATAACACCTACCGCTGAATTCAATGTTTATGCGGATCCGGAGGCAGCCGCAGTGGTTTTCGGGAGCGGAATTCCCATTGTGGTTCTGCCGCTCGATGTGACCCATCAAGTGCGCAGCACGAAAGCGCGGGTTAGTCGCTTAGAAAATCTTGGCAACCGTGCCGGTGCCTTGATTGCCGCGATTCTGCGATCTCACGGTCTGATTGAAAATAAACAAATGGCGATAGATGGCGGTCCGTTACATGATCCAACCGTAATTGCTTACCTGCTGCAACCCACGCTGTTTTCAGGAAGAATGGTCAATGTTGTCGTTGAAACGCACGCGGAGTTTACGGTAGGTGAGACCGTAGTTGACTGGCATGGAGTCACTAACAGATCGGCCAACGCGCTTTGGTTGAACCAGGTTGATAGCGACAGTTTCTATACGCTGCTGACGGACACGGTGAAGCGGCTGCCGTAGATCAGCAGCCGCCCGCAACAACTCAGTCGATGCAGGAACCTCCGGATGAGCAGGAACTCATCCCTGCCGAGGGTTAGAACGCGTAGCGCATCCCGAAATTCACTTGCATGAAATTGTTCCTGCGCTGGTTGACGAAATTGTAGTCGGTTTCACCAAATATGCCGATGTGGGGTGTGAACCGGTATTCTAAGCCAGCACCGGCGTTACCAAGCACGTTGTTTTCTCGGTTCCCTTGGTGTCCTGGCCTATGGAAACTATTTGTGACGAAGTTTCCAAATGTTCCGCTTTCGGTGAACACGCCGCCGATACCGCCAAATGCATAGGGAGCGAGATGCACGTTCGGAAATACGCGGTCGAGCGGATAACGCAGAACTACATCGGCCTTAATGTCCCCCGCGTTGTTATCGCCTGGGATGGTGTTCATGACCGCACCTTGGAGCCTGAATCCTGCATATAGCCATGGGAAATAACTGAGGTCAAGACCGCCTCCCCAGCCGTGTTCGCCTACGGAACCGAAATTCTCACCGAATCCTTTTGCGTAGGTCGCGAACGCGCCCACATCAAATTCGCCCGCCCTGAAAAACGACTCGACTGGCGGGGCAGGTGGAGGCACGGGTTGTTTGTTGCTAACCTCGGTTTCACCGGCCAAGACGGTCGTTGCTGAAGCCAAGACCGCTACCATCGCTGACACAATAACCTTATCCATGCTTTTTTTATTTGTTACAGATACAGCTCCGGCGGGACAATCCCTGTACCGCCTTTGTTCAATATTTAATACGTACCGCAGGTGTTCGAGGTTGCAACGAGAAAGAAAGAAGTAGCCAGGAGCCAAAAATTCTGGAGATCCGCCGCGGCGGATTGAAGACGGAGCGCAGAGCGATGCGGATATGATCGATTAAGTTTTTTTAAGAAAATCACAAAGTTAACAAAGGGAGACGGTTATCTTTGTGAGCTGTGTAATTACAGATTAAATACCCTTGCAAATCGCCGGGCTTCGCGTCATCCCGAGTCCTCCCTTAATACGATAGGACTATGCCTAGGTTCGGCCGACACCGTTGCGTAGCAACTACAACGGTTACAGGTTCATCCGACGCGCCTTGTGTTTGCTCAGGGCAGGACCGTTCGATCGCTTAGGCCACGTCCGACCGATTTCCAGGGCGTCGCGCTTTTCGGGAGCGTGTAAGCTAAAACGTTTACCGGCGTCGACTTGCGCAAGAGTTACAACACGGAATGCGACGCCCCTCCGGTGCCCGGTCGGCCTCGTCCCGCGCCTGCGGGAAGGCGCGCTCCAAGGCTTCCGTCCACCAATCACTTCTCACCTCTCACCTCTCACGGCCTACTTGCTTCCGTGATGTTTGAGCTGGTCGATGATGACGGCTCCGACGATGATGCAGCCTTTGACGATCTGTTGCCAGTAAGCGGAAACGTTGGTCAGATCGAGGATGTTGTTCAATACACCGATAATGAGAGCGCCGACGATAGTACCTGCTACCGTGCCGATACCACCGGCGGATAGCGAGGCTCCGCCAATGACCGCTGCGGCGATAGCGTCGAGCTCATAGCCGACTCCCTGTCCGGACTGGCCTGAGCCAATCCGTGCTGATACGACTAACCCAGCTAGTCCCGATAAAAGTCCGGCATACACGTACATCAACATCTTGTATTTCGAGACGTTGATACCTGAAACTCGGGCTGCCTGCTCGTTGCCACCGATCGCGTATATGTACTTGCCGAATTTCGTTTGTGAATACAGCACGTGGGTGATGATCGCCATTATTACCAAGATCAGAATTGGGACAGGAATTCCCGGCCAAACCCCAGGGATTGCCAGCAAATTGCCTTGGCCAATGAAATTGTAGTCGTCGGTTAGATCCGAAACCGGCCGCCCGCTGGTATACAAGTAGGCCAACCCGCGGATGGTAGTTAAAGTGCCCAGCGTTGCGATAAAAGGGGGGATCTTGGTCTTCGCCACCAGACCGCCGTTGAGTAGTCCCACCAAAGCGCCGACGCCACAAGCGGCGAGCACAGCGACGAAGACAGGTAAATTCAGGCCTTTGTAGTAAGCGGCGGCGTAATCTGGCAACTGGGCAAGACTGGCGGCAACCACGGCCGATAATCCAACGACTGAACCGGATGATAAATCGATCCCTGCGCTAACGATGACGCCAGTGACCCCGAGAGCAATCAGGCCGACAACGGACATCTGCCGGACGACATTGATGAGGTTAGTTATGGTTAAAAATGCAGGCGACAGAACCGATGCCACAGTCAGCATCGCGATGAACACCAAAAAGATGCCATATTTTCTGAAGATCGTTCTGAGAACGTCGGCCGACTGTCGATTCGCGGGTTGAGCAGCGGCCGTTGCTGGGGGCGTTGCCATAACTATGTGTGTTTAGCGTTCGGGGTTTGGCGTTTGACGTTCGGCGCCTGTCGTTTATGCAGCCAGTTCGGTGGCGATTTTCATGCCGGTTGCCATTTGCAGAATCTTTTCTTGGGTTGCCTCAGTCCGGGTTAGCTCGCCCACTTTATCGCCTTCATGCATTACCATGATGCGGTCGCTCATTCCTAAAACCTCAGGTAGTTCTGATGAAATCATAATAATTGAACGACCGGACTTAACAAACTCTGTCATCAGCCGATAAACTTCAGACTTAGCTCCCACGTCAATTCCTCTGGTCGGCTCATCGAGGATGAGGAGGTCTGGGTCGGTTAGAAGCCATCGCGCTATTAACACCTTCTGCTGATTGCCGCCGGATAGGTTTTTGATAATTTCTAACAGACTCGGCGTTTTTATCCGCATTACGCCCCGCATCCTCTCACAATCTCTTTCAATCTTGCGGAATTTAACAAAGGGTCCGGTCAGATAGCTATGAATGTTCGCGATGAACATATTTTCCCGGACGGTAGCATTAATGTAGAGCCCGGTGAGTTTGCGGTCCTCGGTTAGTAGCGCCATTCCTGCGGCGATCGCATCTTTCGGTGACTTAATCGGGACGGCTTTACCATTGATGCGGATGCTGCCCTGGTTTGTGCGGGTGACGCCGAAAACACCTTCGATTAATTCGGTGCGCCCGGCACCCATTAGACCCGCGAGCCCAAGAATCTCGCCCCGTCGAACTTGGAAACTAACATTTCGAAAACCGTGGCCACTCAGGTTTTCTACACCTAACATCACATCCCCCACGGAGACCGTCTCCTTGTGGAACATGTCCGTAAGAGTCCGGCCCACCATCTTCTCGATTAAGATCGCCTCCGTCAGCTTGGGAGTGGCCTCGGTGCCCATGTACTGGCCGTCTCGGAACACAGTGACTTCATCCGTGATCTTAAAAACTTCGTCCATCTTATGAGTGATGTAGATGATGGCGTGTCCCTGGGCCTTAAGTGACCGGATGATGGAAAATAGGACACCAACTTCCGCTTCCGTGATAGCCGAAGTCGGTTCATCCATGATGATGAGATCCGCATCATAGGAAACGGCCTTCGCGATTTCTACCAACTGGCTTTGAGCGATGCTGAGCTCTACCATCTGGGCCGTTGGTTTGATTTTGATTTTCAAACGATCCAGGAGTTCGGTCGTCATCCGGTTCATCCTCGGCATATCCACCAGGCCGTACCAAGTCAGTGGTTCCCGGCCTAGATAGATATTCTCGGCTACGGTCATTTGCGGGATCGGGGACAACTCCTGGTGGATCATGGAGATCCCTTTGGACAGGGCGTAATGCGTGCTGGTTATCTGCAGTTTTTCGCCTTTGAAAGTGATCGTTCCTGAGTCCGGCACATAGATGCCGATCAGGCATTTCATCAGGGTCGATTTACCAGCGCCGTTTTCGCCCATCAATCCGTGCACCGTGCCTCTCCGCACCCGCAGCTGCACATCGTTCAATGCGCGGACACCGGGAAACCCCTTGGAAATGTTTTCCATTTCGAGCACGTAATCGGTTCCCATAAGCCTGAGGCGCTACGCGCCAATGACAAATGACAGATGACAGATGACAAATTGGATGTCTCGTGGACCCCTGCCTCGCTGAAGCTCCGGAGGACAAGTGCGAGGCCGAAATTTCTGGGTTCGGGATAACAAAAAGAGCTTCATTCCAAGTTCCGGCGGTGGTCCAACGGGTATCGATCCTATCGGCCTCGCACTTGTCCTCCGGAGCTTCAGCGAAAGGGGAAGTGAGGCAGCGCTCCCCGAGGCCGAATTTGTCATTTGTGATTTGTCATCTATCATCGCGCGTAGCGCTGACCGCTACGCGTTTATTTCATGTACTGCTTGTAGTTTTCTTTGGTGACCTTCTCGTACGGGATCCAGATTTTACCGTCCACCACTTTCGGGTTTGGCTGTTTCTTGACCATTAAGTAAGCCGCGTTAACCGCTTCGTCGCCCTGGCCAACTGGATTTTGAAAGACCGTGTTGTTAAGCTCGCCTTTCTCCATTGATTCCAAAGCGTCATGGCTGCCGTCGGTGCCGCCGACTGGAATCTTACCGGCTTTTCCGGCTGCCTTGATGGCCTGGAGAGCGCCAAGAGCCATCTCGTCGTTATTCGAAGCGACACCGTCAATCTCTTGTCCGGACGCAAGCCAATTCTCCATGATGGTTTTGCCCTGCTCACGTTTCCAGTTTCCTGTCTCTTCCCGGATGATTTTAATGTTGGGGAACTTCTCCTTGGCGGTTTTCTTGATTCCATCGGTGCGGCCGATGGCGGCTTCATTACTGAGCTCCCCCATCAGGATCACGAGATTGCCTTTGCCGCCCATGGCTTTGCCGAGCTCTTCCATGTTCATGATGCCGGCTTCGATCGAATTGGACCCGCAATAGACAACATTTTTCGGCAGGTTTGACGGCAAACGGTTCACATAGACTAACGGTTTTCCGGCCGCGACGACTGATTTGGTCATTGGTCCGGTGGCAGCGGTATCGACGGGCAAGATGACGATTGCGTCCATGCCTTGGGCCAGGAAGTTCTCGACCTGGCCGACTTGTTTATTAGTGTCGTTGTTCGCATCAACGATCGTCAGGTCGACATCGGGGTGTTGTTTACCCCAAGCGATCATGGCATCTCGGACGTAGGTTAGCCAGACGTCGTCGAAGAGAGCCATCGCGACGCCGATTTTGACCTTTTGCTGGGCCATTGCAGGTGTGCTTCCGATCGCCATGGTGAACATGGCGACAGCTGGAATGAGAACGTTCGCGAGTTTTGGGAATTTCATTTCTTTGCGTTTCGGGGGGTGCTCCGATAGAACGGAGGATGAAGTTTCTATTTAATCCTTTCCGGGGGTTTATTGCCAGTTTGGCTAATCCGTCCCCGAGCCGATAACGCGGTAAGCGCATCGTGCTGGGGCAAACGAGGTGATTTCGTTTGGTTTCGAATTGATAATAGAATGAAATAGATTTCGCAAGTAAAAGTAGGCTTTGCCGCGTATCGAGACTACATCAATAAGCGGTTTCGATAGGCTCGGACAGGCTGGTTTAGAACGAATCACTGGTATTTTGACGGGCAAGGCGAACCTGGATAGCTCGAAGGAAAGGCCGGTTTCGAATCGAAAATGAAGGGATAGCTGCGACAGACGTCGCCAAGGCTATGTCGGGCGAGAGAGCGCAAAGATCACAAAGAAAGACGAATAGCCGCAAAAAGGCACAAAAAGCGCAAAAGAAATTAACAAACTGTTTCTACCTAAAAAGCTTGGCCACAAATTTATTCAGGGAAGGGCGCCAAACTTCCATGGAATGGATTTGATCCGGGTATTGCTCGAAGGAATACGGAATCTTCAATTGATCCAAGCGCTCGATGAACTCTCTGGTACGCGGGCCGGTTACCGGATCCTTGTTGCCGGTTGTGACGTACAGATACTTGTTAGGCTCAATACAGCCGCCGGATCGCGCTGCTGCGACCTTCTAGATTGCGACTTTCCCGGACGTTATATATCGGCTTCCCCTGCGATTCGTAGAAGGTTCGCATGATCATCTCGGCCAGCAGGCCGAGTAGAATACACATCATGCCGATCATAAACGTCATCACCACGATGAGAGGAACTGGGGTGGTGATGAACGCAAAGTCCTTAAAGATCTTCAGGTAAAGCATCCAGAGAAAGGCCAGGGCGCTTACAGCTAGGCTGAAGATGCCGCACCCGCCGAAGACGTACATCGGTTTCTGTGCGGCGCTATCCAGGAATTTTACCACCAAAAGGTCGAGAAGCACTTTGGCGACCCGTTCCAAGCCGTACTTAGAGCGACCGGCACGTCTTGGGTGATGGTTGACAACCACCTCTGTGATTTTGGCTCCATGCCAGGAAGCGTATATAGGCAGGAATCGGTGCATCTCGCCATACAGCCTGATGCCGTCCACCACGGTTCTTTTATAGGCTTTCAGCGAACAACCGAAATCGTGGAGCTGCACACCCGACACAGCCGAGATGAGTCGATTCGCCAGTATGCTAGGTAAGTTTCGCTGAATGAAATTATCCTGCCGATCCTTGCGCCAACCTGATACGACGTCGTAGCCTTGCTCCAACCGTTGGAGCATTTTGCCGATATCCGCAGGGTCATTCTGGCCGTCGCCGTCAATCGGTATAAGAATATCGCCTCTGGCAAAATCAAATCCGGCCATCGTTGCGGCGGTCTGGCCGAAGTTACGCCGAAAATGGATCACTCGAATTCGAGGGTCCTGATCAGCAAGCTCATTAAGAATTTCCTCGGAGCCATCGGTGCTGCCATCATTGATGAAGAGGATCTCCCAGGTTCTACCCAGTCGTCCCATTTCATCACGGAGATTTTCGAATAACTCGGTGAGCGTATCCGCTTCGTTGAAGACCGGAACAATCACCGAGATTTGTACGGGCTGGTTGACCTGAGCTTTTTCGTCCTTTAAAACGACCTCAGGGCTCGTCTTTAGAACGGCTGACTCATTTGAACCCATGGACTGCAGTTAATCTCTAAGACTTGAGTTGAAGCGCAACAGTTATCAACGGACCTCGACAGTCCCGCCACAGCCGCAATGGTCCGACAATTACCCATTCTCGTCAATAAAGACTCTCTCTGGAGCCGTCGTGCTGATCAATCTGTTTAATTATCAGAGACCGGAGATACCGGCGGAGAGAGTGGAGATTACGCGATCCTGTTCTTCGCGAGCCAAGCGGTTGTGGAAAGGTAAGCGGAGGAGCCTGCCGCTGATTTCCTCCGTAACCGGGAAATCACCTTTCTGGTAACTGAAGCGTTGGCCCATTGGCGAGAGGTGGAGAGGCAGATAGTGGAAAGCGCTCTGGACACCTTGCGATCGCAAAAATCCGATTAACTGGTCGCGAATGGAGCGGCTAGGAAGCAAAATGTAAAATAGATGGGCTGCGTGTTGGCAGGCGGCTGGCACCTGAGGAAGTGAGATCCCCAATTTGCCGGCTAGGGCTTCGAGGCTATCGTGGTAATGCTGCCAAACCTTATGTCGGAGAGACTGAATCTGTGCAGCCTGCTCCAACTGACCAAAAAGGAAGGCCGCTAACAGGTCGGAAAGCAGAAAGCTCGAACCGATATCAACCCAGGTGTATTTGTCGACCAGACCGGCTAGGAACTTTTTTCGATTGGTTCCTTTTTCCCACAAAATCTCTGCTCTTTCGATAAACTGGGGATCGTTTATGACGAGTGCGCCGCCCTCACCACAAACTACGTTCTTCGTATCATGAAAGCTTTGAGTCGCAAAGGCGCCGAAGCTTCCCAGCGAGCGCCCGTTGTATTTACCCATTAATCCGTGCGCATTATCTTCGATGAGAGGGATCCCGTATTTTCGAGAGATGGCCAGAAGCGGTTCCATGGCGCAGCCGACACCAGCATAGTGTACCAGGACGATCGCTTTGGTTCGCGAGGTAATCAGAGTTTCAACCTGAGTTTCG
>DASUWQ010000141.1:0-15112 GCA_036378375.1 Chthoniobacterales bacterium | reverse complement strand
CGTGATAACGGCCATTCGATAGAAGTTGGACCTCCGGTGCAGACGAGAACGGGCTGTCGAAGATGCGCATTTAGCGACGTTAGAAAGGAGTTCGAGGAGTTCAAGGAGTTCTAGGAGTTCGAGGAGGAGGAATGGGCGATGTGGCGATGCGGCGAATGGGCGACCAGGTCCTTGGAGCGTTGCCGTCCCGCGGCCGCGCGGCGGGCGTCAACCTAAGAGGTAGGAGCCAGCCAGGTACGGCATCCCGAGGGCGGTTAAAGGACAACGGACGGAGGGGGCGTTGCATTGCGTGTTAGAGCTCGCACGGGTGTCAACGCCGACGAATCGTTTTAGGTATGGTGCTCCGATAGACGCGACGCCCTGGGATGGGACGGATATGCAGCACGTTGGGAACTAAGGAATGATACACCCCTGCCACACCTAATGGGAGCCGCGGCCGGACACGTCTTTTCAAGCGATGGGCGATAGACCGCCTCCGAATCTGCAGCGGCACATCTCTAATGCGGCTCCCCTCCGTCGGGGGGTGGTGGTCAACGCTGTAGCCGCAACCCGGAGGTTATGCTAGTCCGGCAGCCGCCTACGCGGCCGCGGAACAAGGCCGAGCTGGCGAAAAGGGGATTGGCCGTTTGCGTGCTGGTGTTCGAAATGCCGATCCAGCCGCGTCTCACAGCGAAGCCTTGCCAATTGCACCCACTCCGGTCGCTTGACCCTGCTTTCGTCTCTCCGCTTATTGCTGAAGCTTGTGCTTCTTTAGATCCAAGACAAAGGAGTCGGCTAATTTCGGGACAACTTGAGGATTCGCTCCGGAACGGAATGCCGTGAAGAATTCACCGGTCAGGGTGTTCTCATTGATATCCACCGTAACCCGGGCAAAGCCGAACTCGGTGTCGTTATAAGCGACTACCTTGGCGGTATCACCCTTGGGTAGACCTGAGCCAGGCGGAAGTACCAGGTCTAAAGGTGGCGGTCTACGTTCTAGCTCACCTTTCGTGCACGTCTCAAACAAGTTTTCTACCGGTGGATGACCGCCGCTGCCTACGATCATATAAGGGATCTCTCGTCCATCCGCGTGCTGGTAAGTGATCCGTTGGTAAAGATGGGCGTGCGCCGACAAAACAATGTCGGGATACTGCTTGGTCTGGGCATAAGCCTGCCGAAGTAGAACCGCCAGCGGCTTAAGCTGGCCTCGGCGCGGAGTTGGGCCGAGGTTAGGGTCGCCGCGTTCCCGGAAGTTAGCTCCTCCGGAGTAAGGCGGATAATGGAGCGCGAGCACTAACGCCTTACGCTCGGTTCGTTGTTTGATGTCTGCTAACGTCTTTACTAACCAACGGTATTGCGGATTATCGTCGTTCATCGGATCGTCGAGCTGGCCACCATTAATGTCATTCGTGTAGAGCCCAATGATCGTTGTAATCGGAGTTTCTAGCCTCCAGTAGGGATAGGGCTGGCACATCGCTTTTCGACGATCGGTTGTATTGTCAGGACTGCGGCCGCGATTGGGATCGCAGAAGTTCTCCTGAAAGTGCTCAATACCCGATTTCGATTGGTGTTTGGAGCTCTTCCCGTCGTGGTTACCAGGAATGGCAAAGATCTCACCAGAATACTTGGTGTATTGCGCGTAGAACTGGGCCTTATAGATCAGTGCTTGATCTTTAGCCTCAACATTCGCCGGATTCTCATCTTTGTAAGCAAGATCGCCCAGATGAAACAAGAAGGAGGCGGGCGCCGCATCGCGCGTCCCACCGTATGCTTGGGGTTTGGAGATCTGGTCCGCCATCGCTCTGGCCACCCGTTTACCTGGCTCCTGATTTTCGTAAAACCCTGAGCAGCCGAGCGCGTGAAAACTCATTACGCCACGCTGTTTAATGTTGCGAGATTCGTCTGCATCAACATCCTTCAGACGAAGCCGAAGTTCGTCATCCGGTGGATTTGTCGGAATCGGGACCCATACTCCATGTTCCACACATTCCGGATAAGTAACGGAACTCGCTGGGGGCTGGCTCATGCTGTTATTTAAGCATATTGGCTAGGGACGCCAAATGCGTTCCAAGTTCAATGGTTTAAGTTTGGGGTGTCCGCGCTGGCGCGACACTCTATCGCGCCCCGGCATCGGCGACGGAAGAGCGTGAAAGGTAAAACGTGGCCTGCTCGGGGCGTTACGATGACTCTCTTCTTGCGTTCTTTGCGCCTTGCGCCTTGGCGGGATAGACTGATTCCCATTGCTTGCACCGTATGGGACTTTGCCGCGAAGCGGCTATACAGAACAGCCCAGGGCTTTAGCCCTGGGTTAGGTGGTTGGTGAAAGGTGCCCTGAAAGTGGCACCAACCCCGCGGCGGGGTGCAATTCGGACGGAGCACATAGATACAATTCCAGCCGAAATAGCTGCCAACAAACCCTTTCGAGGACGACGACGAGGACGAGAACGATGTGCCTCACGAGTGGCACCTGAAATTGGGCGCAGCTGGCGGAACGACACGCGGAGAGCCTAGCCGCTTCGCGGCAAAGTCCGACACGTCCTGTACAGACGGTATGAGCGGGTTAAACGATGTTATTGTCTATCCAAGCTCGGAGCACGTCGGGTCGCCCGCATCATACCGTTCCCTACGGGACGGAGCTTGTTATTGATCAATACCAAACACTTCGTGCCTGGCTATCCTTGGTCAGTCCCTCTGGGACGAAAAACCTCAACACCGCGCGCTACGAAATCGATTCCACACCAGCGCACCCAATCGAGGACGAGGACGACGACGAGGACGATTATGATTAGCGCGTCCTACCACCAAGGATTCCACGGTCCCCAGTAAGGGCCCCAATACGTCTGGTCGTACAGAGTGGCGTCCTCGTTGATTTGGGCCGCTTGGAGCTGATTCTCCGCGATCGATTGTTTGACACCTAGCGCCTTATACCTTTGGTACTCTGCTTCGCCTCCGATGTAGACCAGATGCTGCTTCTTATCGGCGTAAGCGTACAGAATCTTACCGTGCCGCTCCCTGCGCTCCACAGTATAAGGAGCCATACGGGCAAACATCGCTTCCTGTTTCGGCGTTGAGGGCGTTCGGGTCTTGAATCCAGCGGCGGATAGCAGCGATTCTTGACTTGAGGCGTCCCAGCTGGCACAGCCGTTAAAGAGAGCCAGCAAGAGAAGGACGAAAACAGGAGCAGTGATCAATTTGGTCTTGTTCATAAAACTCGAATTTCGGGGAACAATGGCTTACTCAGCACATCGAGCAGCGACTCGGATTGTAGCACATGATGGAAAAATGTAGCAATGATCGACTGGAGTTTTCTTTATCTTTGCAGTGAGTGGGCGGTCCGGTTAACCATGCTGCTTTATGTGCCGCAGCGGCGGAGCGCCTCCGCCGCCCGCACCTGGTTGCTGTTCATTTTCTTGCTTCCCTGGCCCGGCCTGGCCATCTACGCCATGGTCGGACGAATCCGGGTCCCGGCTTTCCGGCGGAAGCTGCAGGAACAAGCCTCCGGGCAGATAAAAAAGGCCCAAGCCCAGATTGGTGCTCAGATCGTTGCTCAGCCCGATCTTCCAGCGCAACTACAAATCATTCCCGAACAAGCCCAGCGCCTGGGGACGTTCGAACCATTTGCCGGGAACGCGTTCGAGTTTTTACGCGACTACGAAGGGAGCATCGATCGTCTGATAGAAGACATCGATACCGCCAAGCGACATGTCCATCTCTTGACCTACATCTACCGAACCGACCGGATCGGAAGAAAAGTTGCCGACGCCCTCAAACGAGCGGCTAAACGCGGGGTGGTTTGTCGGGTCTTGTTAGATGCAGTTGGATCGCGTGTCGCCCTTAACCAGTTCGGGCCCGAACTTAAGAAATCCGGAGTTGAAGTGAGATCGATGTTGCCAGTCGGTTTATTTCGCCGAAAGGGTGAACGTTTTGATTTGCGAAACCATCGCAAAATCAGTGTGATCGACGGGACCATCGGTTACCTCGGGTCACAGAACATCGCGGACCCGACCTTTGTTAAGAATTTTCCAAACGAAGAGCTCGTGGTCCGGTTCACTGGCCCAGTCGTCTCGCAACTGCAAGCGACCTTTCTGGGTGATCATTATTTGGAGACCGAGGAAATATTGGATCGGGCAGAACTATTCCCTGATCTCAAGCCGGCCGGAGATTCTGCGGCGCAATTGCTACCCAGCGGACCTGGCTACGGCCAGGAGAATGGCCGGGAACTGATTATTTCCATGTTATACGAGGCTCGTCGGCGGGTAGTGATTACAACTCCTTACTTCATTCCGGACGAGCCTTTTCTTAATGCCATCTGCGCCGCCGGCCAGCGTGAAAATGTACAGGTACATATGGTTGTTTCTAAGCACGCAAATCAATTGATCTCTCAGTTAGCTCAACGTTCCTATTACGACGATTTGCTCGAGGCCGGAATTCAGATTCATCTCTATCGGCCGCATTTTCTGCATGCGAAGCTATTGACGATCGACGACCACGTTGCACTGACTGGATCAACGAATATGGACATTCGTTCCTTTGCATTGAACGCGGAAATCAATCTCCTGATTTACGATCGTCAGGTGGTCGAGCAACTGAAGATGGTACAAGAAGATTACTTTAGAAACAGTGATCTACTTACTCGCGAACAATGGAGTAAACGTTCGGTGTTAGAAAAAATGGCACACAACACCGCTCGCCTGATGGACTCATTTCTTTAATACAAAATCTCACGCAAAGACGCAAAGCCGCGAGGACAGAGGTGAACAGAAGAGCACGAAGGACACAAAGACGGAGACTCTTTTACAGAAGCTAACGAAGGAAACGAAGGCCTGAGGTATTGGGTTTGGACACGACTGTCTAAGATCTTTCCTTCGTTACCTTCGTTGCCTTCTGTAAGAATTTTCTGTCTTTGTGTCCTTTGTGCTCTTCTGTGGTTAATTTGAGGCGGACATGAAGGATTCAACCCAACCACCTGAAGGCGAGCCGATGATTCGGGCCATTGCCATGCCGGCCGACGCCAATCCTTCCGGCGACATATTCGGCGGCTGGTTGATGTCGCAAATGGATTTGGCTGGAGCCAATGCGGCCAGCCGCCGTTCATGTGGCCGTTGTGTAACCGTGGCGGTTGACGGCATGGTATTCCATGAACCCGTATTTGTCGGGGATGAAGTCAGTCTTTATTGTAATGTGATTCGGGTAGGCAAAACATCGATGACGATCCGGGTCGAGGCGTGGCGCCGTAGCCGGACCTGCGACACTCGCCACAAAGTCACCGAGGCCATCTTTACCTACGTTGCCGTTGACGAGAACCGGAAACCGAGGCCGGTGGATTCTCGTGTGAGAAGTGAGACGTGAGAGGTGAGAAGAGGAAAGAATCCAGGAGCTAGGAGGAGCCCGGAGACGCCACCTGCCGCCGAGGCAGAAATATATAAGTCCCATGGGTCCCATAGGTCCTATCCGAGGCATCTCACAAAACGCGATCCGTGTTAACCGATCCTTTTCTCTCTTCGACTCAAGCCACCTCTCACCTCTCACCAATCACTTCTCACTTCTCACTTCTCACTTCTCACTTCTCGAGTTGCGCTGCCCGATGACTCAAATACGCGTTCCTGACCGCAATATACGGATCAACCGCCGCCTCCTTCATTTGTTCATAGGTACGAACCCCGCCTGGGGCGCGGACGACGAATCTGGAGGCTGAGATCGAGTAGCCGACTACGTTGCTGATGAGCCTGTGGCTGCTAAAGATCAAGTACCAGTTGAGCGGATTGATGGCGAAGTCACCGGCGTAGCCCGTCAAATCGCGGACAGTGGTTGGGCCGATCAGTGGGACAACCAAGTATGGGCCGTTCGAAACACCCCAGTGTGCAAGCGTTAATCCAAAGTCCTCGGGTGGGACATCGGCTAGGGAAGAAACATGATCGGAGATACGAAACAGACCACCAACACCGACCGTACTATTTACAAGGAACTTACCCGCTTCTTGCCCAGAACGAACAATCCGACCTTGCAGCACGTCGTTCCCGAACCGGATAGGAAAGTCGAGGTTATCGAAAAAGTTCGACAGACCGGTGCGGACTTTCTGCGGCACAATGTGTTCGTATCCGTGCGCTATCGGCTTGACCGCGTGGATCGTAAACGTGTCGTTCAACCGGAATGTGGTGTGATTAAGACGCTCCCAAGGATCGTTGACTTTCTCAACCGGTTCGTTGGCGAGTTCATCCCCTGAAGTTGCAGGCGGATTCGTAGTCTTTTGAGACGAATTCGCAGCTTTCTTTGCTCCCGTGGCTGTGGAACTTCCTCCGTCGCCAAGGCTATGGCGGACAAGACGATGAGGCGGATTGGGTTGGTTGCTTTGATCAGCAAAACTAGAAATGCAAGTTAGAACCAGTAGCAGGATGGGAATGAAGTAGTTCACGAGTTGGGATTGATTGGTTCAGCAAGTTTAGCTTCAAGGGTTTTAATGACTGCTGCCGCTCCGCCACGCCTTACCAAGTCATCGAACTGGGCTCGATAATTCGCGACGAAGCTCACACCTTCGATCAAGACATCGTAGATACGCCAGCCGCCAGAAAGATTGATTAAGCGATAGACCACCGCATAGGGTTCGCCATTAGGCGCAGTGACCCGGGTTGGGATCTCGCACCGGTCGGGCGACAGGCTAACGGTTTTACCATAAGTGATGGCGGGCCTTTGCGTTCCCACGACGCGAGCGGCATAGATCCGGATCACCAACCGGCTAAAAAGATCGGTAACTTTTTGCTGGTCGCCAGCGGTAAATTGTCTCCAGCCCGGCCCGATTGCTTGGCGGGTCACGAGATCGAACGCGAAATCTCTTTCCAACAATGGTCGTACCCGTTCCGCCAGTGTTTCACTGCTCTGACCGGAGTAAGCCAGGGCAAGGACTTGGTCCACCTCGTTACGGAGCTGACCCACCGGATCAGCCGGACCCGCAGCGAATGACAGATGACAAATGACAAATGACAGATTTGTGACCGCAGCCGTCAGCAGCTTCTTGCTCTCAGAGATGCGTTGGCCGATTTGGCCTATAAAGCCCTTTATCCGTTGGTTGATTATCGCTCGCGGAGACGCTTTTGAATTTGTCATCTGTAATTTGTCATTTTTCATTTCTGCGCCGGTGACGGCGAAGAAGACGGCGCCGGCGATACGTTGCCGAAGGCGAATCGGCTGATAATCGATTCCAGATCAACGGCCGATTCCGTATCCGTAATCGTGCTGCCCGGGCCCAGATTCTGCGAAGATGAACCCGGGGAGAGCGCCACGAATTTGTCGCCAATTAAGCCGCTGGTTCGGATCGACGCGATGGTGTCATTCGGAAGCTGGACCTCTTTGTTCACTTCCAAACGAACAACCGCTGCGTACTGCGGATCGAGATTGATGTTATCGACCCGACCGACGGGAACCCCGGCCAGAAAAACCTGGCTTCCCGGTTTCAGGCCGCCGGCATTCGAGAATCTGGCATTGACGGCGTAGGTGGAACCGGCCAAGGGAATCCGGGCCCCCGCCTGAATGGCAAACCAGGCAACTGCCACCAACCCTAGAAGCACGAAAACACCGGCGGAAAGCTCAACTGAAGACTGTTTCATAACCGCGTACAAAACGGATTAGCCGCAAAAGAACACAAAGAACGTAAAGAAAAACCAACCGCAGATGAACGCCGATTGACGCAGATGGAGCCGGCTTCGATGAGGTCCGTACTTACGGGTCTGCTACCGATTTCCGGGTGACGGTCTTTTAGTTGGATTAATTTGCGCGGCATTTTTGTCTGGCCAGACTGGGGAAACTCCAAGAATTGAACTAAAGAGTCCCATCTCATCTGCTTGTATCTGCGTTCATCTGCGGTTGAAATCATTCGTGTCCATTCGCGGTTCTATTCGTGTCCATTCGCGGCCCGGTTTACGAAACTTCGCACCACGGAATCGTCTGAGGCTACAAACTCTGCCGGCGTTCCTGCAAACTGGATCCGGCCGTTCTCTAACAAGGCCAGCCGGTCGCCTGCAGCCAGCGCCGGCGTCACGTCGTGGGTAACTACCAGCGCGGTAAAATCGAATTGTTCCCGGTACTCTTTGATCATCGAAAAAACCGCGTTGCTGGCCAAGGGATCTAAGCCTGCGGTCGGTTCATCGAAGAGCACCATTGCAGGACGAGTAACTAAAACACGAGACAATGCTAGACGCTTTTGCATGCCGCCGGAAAGTTGGGCGGGGAAATAATTCGCGAATCTCTCCAAGCCCAGGTTTTGGAGAGCCGACATTACGGCTTCTTTAATTTCGCTGACCCGGAGCCGAGTCGTTTGTTCCAAGGGGAGAGCAACATTTTCGAAAGCAGTCAATGAATCGAAAAGCGCGTTAGCTTGGAACAGATAACCGCACTGTTTCCGGAAATCTTTTCCGGTCTGCCCTTCAAACCGGATTTCGCCGGCATCAGGCTTCAACAATCCAGCTAGGCATTTGAGCAAAACCGATTTGCCGGCTCCGCTGCGTCCCAGCAAACAGACGATACTGCCGCGGGGGACGACTAGGTCAACCCCGCAAAGCACGGCGTGTTGCTCGAATTGTTTGCGCAATCCTGTTACCGAAAGCAGAGGCGCGATCATACCAGAAACGAAGTGATCACGTAGTCCGCAGCCAACGTGGCAATGCTGGAAAACACAACGGCTCGAGTGGTCGAAATGCTGACTGCTCGGGAACCCGATGCACCGGTTCTGCGATGAGCAGTGAACCCGCTATGACAACAGATCGCGATGGTGATGATGCCAAACACCAGTGCTTTAAGAAGACATTCACGTACATCTACAAACCTCACCGCGCTATGCACGTTCGACCAATAAACACCGCTATCGAGTCCCAACAAGCAGCACCCGGAGAGATAACCACCAAAAGTGCCGACTAAAACAAAACCGGTGGTCAGAATGGGGAAAACCAGGAGAGCGGCCAAGAGCCGCGGAGTAATCAAATACCCCAGCGGATCAATTGTCATGGTGGTCAGCGCATCAATCTGTTCGCTGTACCGATAAATCCCGATCTCCGCGGCAATGGCAGAACCAGCCTGACCCACGATCATGAGGGTGGCAAGAACTGGCGCCAGTTCTCGGGTCAGGGTGAGTGAAACAAAGGTTCCGAGCAAGCCGGCCGACCCAAACCGAGCCAGCACATAATATCCCTGGAGACCTAACACTAATCCGGAAAACAGCGAAACCACGATGATCACGAGCAGACAACGTACACCTTGCTGATGGATGGCCCTACTTATCCCTTTTCGGAGTTGCCGGGCATGGCCGACCGCGGCGAAAGCGCGCACCACGAATTCGGCAAAATCACCGAGACCGGCAACGACGGCCAGACTTCTACGGCCAACCGTGCGCAGCAAATGTGTGATCACGGCGTCTTCATTCGCTTCGAGAGGCGCTAATGGCAAGTGGGGAGAGGGCGAAAGGGGCGAATGGGCGAAACGGCGAATGGGCGAATGGGCGAATGGGCGACACGGCGAATGGGCGATGCGTGCTCGGGCGAACGGGCGTCCCGTGAGGACGTGTTGGACTTTGCCGCGAAGCGGCTATACAGAACAGCCCAGGGCTTTAGCCCTGGGTCGGGCGGTTAGTGAAAGGTGCCCTGAAAGTGGCACCCGATTATTGGGCACGCTGGTAGGACAACACGCGGAGAGCCTAAAGGTGCACCTCGGCCGCCACTTTCAGGGCGGATCTCGCGCTACGCATAACCCAGGGCTAAAGCCCTGGGCTGTTCTGTATAGCCGCTTCGCGGCAAAGTCCAACAGCCCCCGTTAGGACGGCATGATTTGGATCGGTCTACGTCGTTTTTTTATGCGTTGATGAATTCGCGACACAAGATCACACCGTACCCTAATGGGACGCTATCGTCTTGACGAAGAGAGCAGCTCCACCCAAAGCTGTGCCCGATGTTCAAGATTTTTAGGACGAAAATCGCTATTGTGGGAGTGGCGCTCGCACTGGGCGGCTGCGCCCATGTTGTTCCGACCACGACGGTGGCGCCTCCAAAACAGCCGTTTCAAGCAACTCAACCAACTGTGCAATCCACCGTAGCGGAAAAGCGAGCGCAAGCGGTGCAGATGCAGATTGTTTTGGATACGAATCATTTCCGACCGGGGATGGTCGACGGTCGGCCGGGCGAGTTTTTCGACAAGGCGTTAGCGCTTTATAACGCGAATCATGGCAAACCAGCCGACGAGCAGCCGGACGTGGCGGGGATTGAGCCATACACGACTTATAAGGTTACTCCAGAGGATCTCAGTCAGGTCGGAGTGATGGCGACCGATAACGCGGAGGTAGCGAAACAAAAATCGTGTCCTTATACGAACCTCGGCGATGTGATCGCGGAGCGGTTTCATACGACCGCGCGATTCCTGGCAGCGATTAATCCGACGATTGACATTAATCAGGCCCAAGCAGGGCAGTCTTTGACTGTTCCTAACGTTGCGGATCCCTTCGATATCGGCAGTTTACCTAAAGTGCATACTTCAAAGCGAGATCCGTCGTTGGCGGGCCGGTCGATCAAGATCGACGTCGCCCAGCGAATCTTGCAGGTGCGCGATAACGACCGGACGATCGCTTCATTTCCGATTACTCCGGGTTCGTCGGATCATCCGGCCCCGATCGGGGACTGGCATATCGACGAGATCGCCACCTTTCCCTGGTTTCGATATGACAAAGGTGTGCTTGAGCGAGGAGAGCGAACCGAGGATTTCTACAATTTCCCTCCGGGGCCGCGGAATCCGGTTGGCATTCTTTGGATGCAATTAAATCGCCCTGGCGACGGCATACATGGTGCGCCCAATGCAGCGACAATCGGTCGTGCGGGGAGTCACGGATGCATCCGGTTAGCGAACTGGGATGCTGCGCTGATCCGGACCTTAGTTACAGTCGGGACGCCGGTTAATATTCGGTAGACGTGAGGCGTTCGGCGTTCGGCGTTCGGCGTTTGGTGTTTGGCGTTCGGCGTTTGGCGTTTGGCGTTCAACGTTTGGCGTTCGCCCACACGCCCACACGCCCATTCGCCCATTCGCCGATACATGGCTCGGCGCGATTCTTGGGCTAGCCACACCAGTCTCTATTGGGATACTTGTTCTTTCGCAAGGCGTTCAACTTCATACGGAAGCCTCGCCCTGCCAGTCCTGACCAGCTTGAACGGGCTAGGTCCTGAGACCAGCCCACGCCGTTGTTGCCGCACGTTGTGAGCATCGGTTAACGCCAGGTCAAAACGAGATAGAATTGTGCTCAGTGCCAGTCTCATTTCGAATTGGGCGAAGGCCATTCCGAGGCAGCGGCGAACCCCGCCCCCAAATGGCAGAAACTCATAGGGCGAATAATGCCGCTCGAGAAATCGGTCCGGCCTGAATTCTTCCGGGTCCGGAAACACTTCTTTGCGACGATGAGCTAAATAGATACAACCGGTCACGGTAGTGCCAGGTTCGAGAGTTACTCCGGTCAGGGTAACTCGTGACCGGGTAACCCGTGCGAAGGTGAGCAATGCAACCGGGTAAATGCGCAGAGTCTCCGAGCAGACGGCATTGAGATAAGGCAGCTTAAAAACAACGCTGGGGTCCGAGTTGTGATCCACCGATTCCAGTTCCTGCAACAGCCGTTCGCGTACGGCCGGCAATCGATGAATCCAGTACAACGCCCAAGTCAAAGCGGTAGCGGTAGTCTCGTGACCGGCAATTAGGAGGGTCATCAATTCATCCCGCAGTTCAACGTCGGACAACCCTTCGCCCGCCTCATCACGGGCAGACATGAGCAGGGTCAATATGTCATTTCGTTGACCGTCGTTGAGGTCATCCCGGCTCTTGCGCCGATCAGCGATTTCTTCGTAAATCAGTTTATCGATTCGTTGACGGTTACGAATGAATCTCCCCCACGGGCTATGCGGCCCCAGATCCTGGCGCATGCTCGGCACAAATAGCAGACTGGCGCTTAGTGGATTACTTACGCCGTCCAGCAACGTTCCAAGGTGGTTCTCAAGTTGTCGATACCGAGGTCCGTCGACCAGTCCAAACACCGCTCGCAGAATTACGCGCAATGAGATCGTTTGCATCGGGTTCCGGGCCGGGAAGACCTGCCCAGGCTGATACTCATTCATGACTTGTTCTGCGATGTCGCGAATCAATTCTCCGTAGGAACGCATCCGTTCCCCATGAAACGGCGGCATCAATAGCTGGCGTGCCCGCCGGTGGCGCTCACCGCTAAAAGCGAACACTGATTGGGTCCCAGTGAGCAGCTCGAGAGCGACATTGAACGATCCAGGCGATTCGAACAGCTTGGCATCATCATTCGTTAAAATCACCTGCAGCGCTTCCGGATGGCTGAAGAAAACCAGCGGCCCGAATCGCGGATTGAGCCGAACGGTGAAATGATCTCCATACTTCCGGTGACAACTTCGCATGAATGAAAAAGGCGTGGTCACCCATTGAAGCATTTGCAAAGCGCTAGGCGCTTTCGGTCCCTCAGGTAATGCCATGGGTGGCTATTTACACCAGGGCCGGGCCGGAGACAAAGGGGGAGAACGCGGAACCGTGATTGGTGAAAAGTGATTGGTGAAAAGCGGAAGGGATGACCGGGATCTGAGGGGCGTTGCATTCCGCTCGACCGGCCTAAGCGCAATTCGACGCTTTAAATCGTGTGCAGGTATTGGGTTTCGAAAGACGCAACGCCCTGATGGGTTCGCGGTTCCCTGCTTACGCTTTCGGGACGCCACAGGTCCAACGTCGTAAGGACCTCAGTGCATTAAATCGCGGCGACGCCTTAAGACCTTCGAGGACGAGGACGACGACGAGTACGAGAACGATTGGGATTACCCTAGCAGCCCCTTTAGGAATCAAAGCGAAATGCGGCTCAGACCTTCGGCTAGTTCCAGCAAATGGTAACTCAACAAAATTTAATGAGATGGTCAGCAGTTAACAGTGCTCTTAACCTTGTGGCAGTAACCCTTCGTAGAAAGACGCCGCCACTGGTCTTTAGCGGGGCACCTGCAGGAGAGAAATAGCTGATGTATCAAAGAAAGCGAGGCATATCGGCAGAAACCTAGGAGCTCCTGAATAGCTTCGAGAGAGGGCAGTAGGCACGAAGAAAAAGTGGAGAAACATTTTACGCAAAGCTTTCGCTCGCCAACGTGGTCATGCGTGCCTGTTTCGAGCTCGGCGAGAAACTCAGGGCATGCCCTTGGACACGCTCAATGCTTGCTTGGGACAGGCTCTGGGTCTTGCCGTCTGAACGAGGCAGCTCGTCTCTTTTAGAACCGCTTTTGTATTAACGATAGTTCTGTTAGCATCGGCGCGTGGCAATCACCGGTCAGAAACTGATTTGGATCCTCGGTGCGTTTTGGTTAATCGGCATGGCCAAGGCGGAGGAGGGCCGGAAAACGATTATCTATTGGGATACGGTTTCGCCGAATGGTAAGTACGCCTTGGCTTGGACGAAGTCCGGCGCGATCGACAAGGATGATATGCCGTATCCAGACGATAAAGGCGGCGGCGTTCAAAATTGGTTGATAGAACTAGACTCGCGTAAGCTCGTCTTGCTCATCCCAAACACCTATTATTGGACTTTACCAGATGGGTCTAGGCCGAACCATTACTCTATGGAGACAGTGTGGTCGGATGACAGTTTGAATTTCGCAATTGTGTTGAATTCGCGATGGGAGACGGAGGAGATTTTCCTGGTCAATTCTAAGTCAACCCAGGTGAAAGAGATCACAGACAAGGTTTTGAGTGCCTTCAGGGAGGTTTTACGTCGGCAGGGTGGATCTGGATATAACCGGCATCCCACGGACTACGTTTACGCTTTCGATAGTCCCTGGTTCTTGAGCGGAAACAGATTCGAGATTCGGGCGTCTGCTGACATTCCCAAGAAAGACGATTATTTCACCTACCTGATGAGTTTTGGCCTCAGTTCCGGATCGGCAACCTTTGAAAAAGCCGCGGTCTCCGATCCCACAGGAGAACCAAGAGACCGGCAGTTGAATCGAATCTATCGATCGTTGATTCCGATCCTTCAGCCGGCCGAACGAGACGCGTTAATTAAAGAGGAGAGAGCCTGGATTCTGCAACGTGACGCCACTAAAGGATCCGACGCAAAAGAAAAAGTGGTGCAAGACAGGATTGGAGAGTTGTCAGACCGCGTCGCGCGTAAAGTGACTGAATTAAATAGCGAGGAGGGAGGCGAGTGAGAGCTGGTGAAATCGGCGAAAGGCGAGAATAAAGGACGAAGAGAAAATCTCACGCAAAGCCGGCAAGCCGCTGTATCGTAGAGGGAGGGGAGGACAAACCTCAACCGCAGATGGACGCAGATTTACGCAGATAGCTTTGGCGTGGTGACCAATGATACCTAGTGGCGAGCCTTTTTGGTCCGCGTGCATTCGTAGCTTGCCCGCCATAGCCTCGCGCGACGGCTGGTCCATTCGCGGTCCCTTTTTGCGTTCTTTGCGCTCTCTCGCGGCTATTTAAGTCTTCACCAATCACTTCTCACTTGTCACGGTTTCCGACGGCGCGAGGTCCCTACTCTCGGCCAATAAACCGCTGGAGCTTCTTTCCAGAGAGGTGCAGAATTTGCTAAAGTGCTTTAGCCGACCAGGAGTAAGTATTCTATGGATCAGCCGACGATTAAGGAAGGGTTGCCGTTTCCGCGCGGTGCGAGTTGGGACGGGGAGGGCGTCAATTTCGCGCTCTTCTCCGCGAATGCCGCCAAAGTCGAGCTTTGCCTGTTCGACGGACATGGCGAACGAGAACTCGCACGAATCGAGCTGCCAGAACACACTGATCAAATCTGGCATGGCTACATTCCCGATATCGGGCCGGAAACGGTGTATGGGTATCGGGTTCACGGACCTTATGAACCGGATGCTGGCCACCGGTTTAATCCCAACAAGCTGGTATTGGATCCTTACGCCCACGCCCACATCGGCAACGTAAAGTGGGACCCGGCGATTTTTGGATACAAACTTGAGACCCAAGATGACCTCACCTTCGACGAGCGGGACAGCGCCCCGTTTATGCCGAAGTGCATCGTCGTAAATCACGACTTCGATTGGAAAGGCCAGCCTTCCCGGCACCAGGTTCCTTGGGATCGAACGATCATTTATGAGACCCA
>DASUWQ010000140.1:0-13352 GCA_036378375.1 Chthoniobacterales bacterium | reverse complement strand
AGGGCTGACAGAGTCAGGTCGCCGCCGCGAGGGTCGGTCTTGCGGCTGTGGAGCACGAGATCGCGGAAAATCTGGTCGGTGCGACCCACTACTCGACGTAGAGCCGGGTCGTAGTACTCGGTGTGAGTTTCCTGAAAATCTTCCGGATAAAGTTCGCGCAACCATTCTTCTCTCACCGCCGTTGCCAGAGACAGCAAAATTAGAAACTCTTCATCTCGCGCTTGGATCTCTCGGATTTCAGCCGCTACAAAGAGCGGGCTCTTGTGAACAACGCTTTCGCGGGCAAGAACGCCCCGCCGGTTGTGGACTAGGTCGCATCGTAATGTCCCGGCATCGACCCGCCGGCTTAGATGATCAGAGAAACCGACCAATAGGCACTTACCGAGCGACTCGGCGTTGAAATCATCGGGGGGCCTTGAAATGTCCAAACGCTCTGCCTTGGCAATATCGAGGAATTGATCGAAGAGCCGTCCTACCTGCTGAGAGATCGAGTAGCGGATCCCAAGTCGTTTGGCTTGTTCGGCCCCATGCTGATTCGCGTACAGCCATGCGCGTATCAATACGAAGAAATCCGATTCGGCCTCACCGCCCAACAACAGCTCGCGGTCGTGCTCCATCTGTTTGTTCTCCGCCCGGCGTAGAAGATAACGTTCTTGAGTGAGAGCGGCGATTAGGGCCACGGTAGAAACGCAGCCCAGCTCATCGGCCATGAGTAGCATTCGGGAGTAGCGCGGATGTACTGGAAACGAGAGCATGCGCGAACCCAAAGGGGTAATTTCTTCGGTGTGGCGGTCGATCGCACCCAGATCGGCGAGCAGTTCTATCGCTCGCGCCAACGATCGCGCATCGGGGTGTTCCAACCAGCGGAACCGGTCGGTGTCCGATACACCGGCTGCCTTTAGATTGAGAATCACTTCGGCTAAATCCAGCCGTTTCACCTCCGGCAGGTCCTGCGGCCGTCGGTTCAGCTGATCCCGTTCAGACCACAGCCGGATACAACGGCCCGGTGCGGTTCGTCCCGCTCGGCCCGCGCGTTGATCTGCCGATGCCCGGCTAATTTTTTCTGGAATCAAAGTGTTGATGCCACGATGGGGATCGTACTTGGCGATTTTCGCTAGGCCGCTATCGATGACCAAGGTAACCCCGTCGATGGTGAGGGAGGTTTCAGCAACATTGGTTGAAACGACGACCTTACGTTTCTCGTAGGTAGCGACCGCTGCGTCTTGGGAGCGAGGCGATAGATCACCGTGCAATGGCAACACCACGCCGTCGAATCGAGAGCGCTTGATCTCCTCGATCGTTCGAGCGATCTCGTACGCCCCTGGCATGAAGACGAGCACGTCGCCGTCATCCTGATCCGCTTGTTGGAGCGCGTCGACGGCCAGTTCCCATGGCGGTTCGTCCACCACTTGACGCTTGAGGTATTCAATCTCGACTGGGAATGTGCGTCCCGCAGAGGTCAAAAGCGTGCTGGGATTTAGATAAGCTTGCAGCTGTACGGTCTCGAGGGTGGCCGACATCACCACCAACTTTAGATCCGGGCGATCGCTCTCCTGGATCTCAAGAGCCCGAGCGAGCGCAATGTCGCTATAAAGATGGCGCTCGTGAAACTCATCAAAGATGATGATCGAGATTCCGGCCAGCCGGGGATTACTTACCATCTGCCGGAGTAAGACACCCTCTGTAACAAAACGGATCCTCGTAGCTGATGAAGCAACATTATCCAAACGAATCTGGTAGCCCACCTCTTCGCCCAAGATCGCTCCGCGTTCTTCGGCGATGCGAGCGGCAAGCAATCGAGTCGGCAACCGTCTCGGCTGAAGTACGACGATTTGACCATCGCCAGCTAAGCCGTGGTCGAGCAGGATCTGCGGCACCTGAGTCGATTTGCCCGAGCCAGTGGGCGCCTGCAGGATCAACCGAGGAGTTTTGGCCAAAGCTTCGACAATCCTGTCTTCGAGCTCGAAAATTGGTAATGCAATGTCCATGTGGGGGCCCGGAATGGCCCATAGTTCGGTAATCAGTGATTAGTAATCAGTAAAACAGTAATCATTAATCAGTATTTCTTCATCCGTGGTTTGCCAATGCGCGTCAAGATCAGGGCGTAGAAGCGGTTGGCGCGCACGCACCACGCATAACGGAGGGGAGCCGCATTGGAAAGGTTCCGTCCTTTGACCGTGAAAAGGACTTATTGCGAGGCGGACCCAAATGCGTGGACTGCTGCGGCTCCCTGGGTGCGTGGAATGATGCAGAAACGTTTTCAATCCCTGCGTGTCAAACGTGCGTCAACCCCGGGGCGTCGCATCTCATTGAACGCCACACCAGCAAACAGTCTGTCTGCGCCGACATCCGATAGACCTGAAGGCGCGGAATGCAACGCCCCTCCGAACTGTGTCGTGGTTGCAGCGCCAACTGCTGCTGCGTCGCTTAGGTTGATGCTGCTGGACAGCCTGCCGGGCCGGGACTGGGTGGGTGACTGGTAGACTTCATTCTTGAACTCCTCGAACTTCTCGAACTTCTTTCATCCGTGTTGATCGCCTTCCACAAGCCTTTTGGCGTAGTCTCACAATTTACCTCGGACGGTTCAAATCGCCCGACCTTGGCCAGTTTCGGTTTTCCTTCGGCTGTTTACCCGATCGGAAGACTGGATGCGGACTCGGAGGGACTCTTGTTACTGAGTGACGAAGCTCGCTGGAACGCGCGGATTTTGGACCCTGAGCACGGTCATGAGCGGGAATATTGGGTCCAAGTGGAAGGCTTGCCGGGCACGAAAGAGCTTCACCGGTTAGAAGCGGGAGTTTTGATCCAGGGGCGAAGGACGTTGCCGTGCCGGGTCAGCCGGCTGGATCCAGCGCCGCCGATTTGGCCGAGGGATCCTCCCATCCGATTCCGGAAGACCGTGCCGGACAGCTGGCTGAGCATCGTGCTGACGGAAGGGAAGAACCGGCAGGTTCGCCGAATGACCGCTGCCGTCGGTTATCCTACCTTGCGTCTGATCCGGATTCGAATCGCCAGTTTAGTCATGAGGGATTTGAACCCAGGAGAATGGCGAATCGTCGAGGAGCCAGAGGAGAGATTAGTCCTGGGCCGATAAAGCTAATTTCACCACTGAGACACAGAGAACACGAAGTTCAGATTCGTTCATGTTTGGTTTCAGCTGAATAGAAGCCGCGCAAACAGTAGCCGATTATCGCAACAATCAGAAAGCGATTCGAAGTGTCACTAGCATCAGCTAAAGTGTTAGCATCCCTACTTCTGTATTGTCTGTGTCTCTGTGGTGAAACCGTCCGGTGGTTGACCGGGAAACGCGTTTCCGGTTGCTCGAGTCTCAGATCCGGTTAGTAGAAAATAGTTCGAATGCCGACGATCTTTCGTGTTTTCCGTTATTTGCGCCGATACCCGTGGTTGGGGTCAGGGAACCTTGGGTTTGCGATCCTGGCGACGATCACGGTCGTGGTCTTTCCCGGCGTGACGCAGCGGATCATCGACGACGGCGTGCGTGGAAATCATCCTGAATTGATCCTACCTTTGGCTCTGGTGGCATTGGGTGCTTTCGTGCTGCAGAACCTGGCCAATGGTCTGCGGATTCTTCTCAATAATACATTCGAACAACGCGTGATCTTCGATCTGAGAAGCGATCTGTATAACCACATTCAAAGACTGCCTCTCTCTTGGTTCGATCAACAAGCCACTGGGGACATCATGACTCGGGTGCTCGAGGATGTTAACGCGGTCGAAAGAGTCCTTATCGACGGAATTGAGCAAGGTAGCGTAGCCCTGCTGCAAATCATCATTGTGGCCGCCATGCTGATCGCGACGGAGCCGTGGTTGGGTCTTTTGGCGTTGACGCCGGTGCCTTTTTTGGTTGCGGGAGCTGTCTGGTACACAGTGACAGCCAAGTCCCGTTATGGCGCTCAAAGGAAAGCGGCCTCGGCCATGAATGCCCTATTACATGACAACTTGGCCGGCGTTCGGCAAATCAAGGCTTACGCCCGAGAAGAAGCGGAGCACGAACGATTCGACCGCGCAGGCGGTAAGCTCAAAGATGCGACTCTCGTGGTGATGAAAGCCTGGGCAATTTATGATCCGAGCATGGAGTTTTTCGCTGGATGCGGACTTGTGATCGTGACGGCGTTCGGCGGAAACGCCGTGTTACATGGGCAGATGGGCGTAGGGGAATTGGTAGGCAGCCTGATTCTCGTGCGTTTCCTTTATGAGCCTGTCAGCCGGCTCCACAGTTTGAATCAAATGTTGCAGGCCAGCAGAGCGGCCGCCGATCGCTTGTACGAGATATTGGATCAACCTCAGGAGGAGACATCTGGGCCGGATCCGGATTTTAGCCCATTGGGTTCCGTTGAATACAGAAACGTTAACTTTGGTTACGAACCGGGACGGTTGGCTCTTCGAAACATCTCGTTGTCGGCCTCGCCGGGGCAAATGATCGCCTTGGTGGGTCACACCGGAGCGGGAAAATCGACTTTAGTCAGTCTCCTGCTTCGTTTCTATGAACTTGGTGCCGAAGGAGGCGAGATCCTGGTGGACCAGCGCTCAATCCGGCAATTGTCGAAAGCGACTCTGCGTCAGGTCGTCGGTTTTGTTACGCAGGAGACTTTCTTGTTTAACGGCTCGATCCGCGAGAACCTTCTTTTTGGCAATCCGAAAGCTTCTGAAGCAGAGCTGGAAGAAGCTCTATCTGCAGCGTTTGCGATCGGTTTTGTGAGGAAACTGCCGGGAGGACTGGACTCAAAAGTTGGCGAACGCGGAGTCAAACTCAGTGTAGGCGAGAAGCAGAGGCTTTCCATCGCGCGGGCGCTTTTGAAGGATCCACCGATTCTGGTTCTGGACGAGGCGACTGCCAGCGTGGATACGGAGACGGAGCGGGAGATTCAGGCGGCTTTGCAACGCCTGCTTTTGGGCCGCACTAGTTTTGTGATCGCCCATCGGTTGTCGACGATCCGTCAGGCAGACCAGATCCTGGTGCTGGATGAAGGCGAGATTGCAGAGCGAGGAACTCATGATGAGCTACTGCTCGCCAATGGAATCTATCGCCGGCTGTATCAAAGTGGGTTGTTTGCAGCGGAAGGGACCGAAGTGGAAGATGTGATTGGTGATTAGTGATTGGTAGGGGGCGCGCGGCTGGAGGGGAGCCGCTTTGGAACGTGACTAAAGGTCTCGTGATCTTTGTTCCGGTGCGATGAAGGCCCAAACAGGGTGTTAAACAGGCGGCTCACGGAAACTACCTCACGCGACGTTCTGCCCATCATTTCGTTCGGTATCGCTCACTCGGTTAACCCGCCGATAGACCTGGCACGCGTTGAAACGTTCGCGGGAGCCGCCTGTTTAATGAGATTTGCGGTCAGGCCACGCGTAGAGAGAAATACCGGGGATGATTGGGCGCGATCCAAAAAGCGGCTCCCCTCTAGGCCTCGAATCACCTTGATTCCGAGCCCGGTCGGCCTAATAAGTACCGTTTGCTTTATCGGATCGGTTTCTTGACGAGGAATGCCCTGGTTAGCCTGGGCAGCATCGTTTGGCTTCTTCTAAATACTGCGGAAGAGATGGCCGACAGCGTCCGCAGGGGACGCTTGCCATTTCGGCCCTCGGCTCTCTTTATACAAACGGATCGCACAGCGGTCGGGTCGGTGCCTTTGGTTTTAATGGTCTCATTTTTCCTTGGTCTGACCATGGCCCTGCTGACCGGCTATCAGCTGGAGAAGTTTGGAGTGGAGCGACTGATTCCATCGCTGATTGCGATTGCGTTTACCCGGGAGCTGGGACCGCTGATTACGGGAATCGTTTTGGCAGCACGAATCGGCGCCGCTTTTACTGCTGAGCTCGGTACTATGCAAGTCGCTGAAGAAGTCGAAGCCATTGAAGCCATGGGGATAGGTCCACTCCGGTTCTTGGTGGCGCCGCGCCTAGTGGCGATTGTGGGGGCGATGCCTTGCCTATCGGTTTGCTCGGTGATAGCGGCCCTGATTGGGTCGTGTTTGATTTCCTGGGTTACCCTGAACATCGTACCGGCTTTCTTCTTCGACGCGGTACTGAGTAGTCTGCTCGTGAACGATATCGTGACTGGCTTTTTCAAAGCCGCATTCTTCGGACTCGTTATCGGGCTAATCGCCTGTTTTAAGGGGCTCACCGTTCAAGGTGGAGCGGAAGGTGTGGGCCGTGCGACAACGGGGAGCGTCGTGATGGCCATCACGAGCGTGATTGGTTTCGACAGCCTTTTTAATATAATCGTCACTCAGTACACCAAATGACGGAAACGCCATTGGTCCATTTGAATCAGGTTGTCCTCGCTTTTTCCGGGAGACCTGTCCTCAACGGGATCGAATTAAAGATCTTTCCACGAGATCGCTTAGTTATCCTCGGGCAGAGCGGGGGCGGAAAAAGTACCATGCTGCGATTGATTTTGGGGATCTTGAAGCCGACCGCCGGTGAAATAAAGTACAAGCATTTGCGGGTCAATCGCCTAAGTAGAAGCAAACTGAATTTGCTGCGAAGTAGAATCGGGATGGTATATCAATATTCGGCTCTGATCAGCTCCCTAAATGTCAGGGATAACCTGGCTTTGCCGGCACGAGAATTGGGACACAAACCCGAGAGTGAGATCGAGAAGCTAGTGGAAGAAAAACTGGCTTTGGTGGGAATGAGTGGAACCGAGAGCAAGATGCCCTCCGAGCTGAGCGGCGGTATGCGTAAACGGGTCAGCCTGGCTCGAGCGTTAATGTTGGACCCTGAACTCATCCTGTTCGATGAACCGTCGGCTGGACTCGATCCCGTCATGAGCTCGGTGATTGATGAGTTGATCATTAATCTCACCGAGAAGACAAATACAACTTCGGTTATCGTTACCCATGAAATGGACAGCGCTTTCAGGATCGCCACGCGCATAGCCATGCTGTATCAGGGCGCGATTATCCAGGACGGCTCGCCAGAGGAGCTTAAGAGCTCTGAAGACCCGGTCGTTCGTCAATTTGTTACCGGCGGAGTGGAAGGCCCTATGACTGAGCAATTGCCCGATGCAAATAATACGTAGTGAGATTCGGACGGGCATATTAGTGATTCTGACCGTTGGGCTATTGGTCGGTATCGTGCTTTATCTGTCGGCGCCGGGTTTATTTCGGCCGATCATCCATTATCGAATATTTTTTGATGATGCTGCGGCGATCAAGCCCGGGGCGGACGTGACTTTAGCCGGCAGAAAAATCGGAACGGTCGATTTTATCCGATCGCCGGTCCCAGTCTCCGAGAGGCCGCCCGGCAAGCCCGAATACGAGGCCGTGATCACGGTGCAAGTTTCTGCCGACGCGGAGATCTTCAAAGAAAACAACGTAACGATGCGCTCATTTGGGCTCTTGGCGGAGTCGGTCATTGATTTTACTCAGGGTAATCCCAAGTCAGGCAGAGCGGTAAACGGAGACGCTTTTGTCGGGGTGCGTTCACCGGATTTGGGAGAGGTTGGACCTGCTCTCGTACAGCAATTGAACCCCATGCTGAAACAGGCCACCGATACCCTGGTAGAACTCCATCGGACCGCCGAGAATCTTACGCGATTGACGGGGAAGGATTCAGAGTTTTTAACAACATTGAATCGAACTATCGACAGTTTTGGGGTAGTCGGCCGGAATCTACAACAGTTGACCGCAAAAGGAGGCACGGTGGATGAAACGCTGGTCGGAGTGCAAACAACGCTCAAAGATGTGCAAGGATTGGTGGGCCAAGTCGAAAAGGATGACCACCTGCCGAAGACTTTGGCCAACCTCGATTCTGCCTCTGGCCGATTAAAAAGCGTGCTGAGCCAGTTTCAGGGAGAGTTAGACGCCTTTTTCCCTAAAGTGAACATCTTCGCTGCGGATATGACTGAACTCTCGGGGAAGGTGAAAGAACAGCCCTGGCGGCTTATTTGGCCTTCAACAATTAAGTATCAGGACGGAAGTACCCCGACGCCGTTGCGAGTTAAGCGAAGAGCAGCAAGGGAAGCGAACAACTAAGAGGAGCCAGGAGCCAGAATCCAGGAGTCAGGAGGGCCGGGCGGTTTTGGTAGGGCGAGGCTCCCGAAAAATCGAGGTGTGTCACGAAGCGATTGGCTGTGACTTAGGAGTGGTGAGGCTAGGACGATCAGCGCGCCGAGCCGTGGTATAGCGCTGGGCCACGGCTCGGCGCGTTCTTGGGTCTAGCCTTTCCGTCGGGCAGATTATTATGAGTCGCTTCGGTGGAACCTTAAGGCCGTTCGGGAGCCTCGCCCTACCAAACCTCCCAGCGCCTCCAGGATCCTGGATTCTGGCTCCTGGCTCCTTCTGGCGACGAGCAGGCGCTCGACCTAAAAGAGCTCTTTCTGTCCATGAGACGTGCGTTCTAATCCCAGTTTTTTGTAAGCTTTGGGCAAGGCGACACGTCCTTGAGCGGTCCGCTGGAGATATCCTTCTTGGATTAGATAAGGCTCGTTCACTTCCTCAATCGTGCCTGGATCCTCTCCTAGCGACACCGCGAGTGAATTTAGACCGACCGGACCACCTTGGAAGCGAGAGATCAAGGCCGCCAGCAGCCGCTTGTCCATCTCGTCCAATCCGTCGTTATCGATATCGAGCATTTTCAACGCGAGATCGGCTACTTGTTTATTAATGGCGCCGCTGGCTTTGACTTGAGCGTAATCACGAACCCAGCGCAGCAGGTTATTTGCGATTCTGGGAGTGCCACGTGAACGAGCGGCGATCTCGCCAGCACCGTCTCTATCGATTTCGATCGCGATAAGGCCTGCGCTCCGGTCGATAACGTTTGTCAGTTCCTCGACGCTGTAATAGTCCAGTCTGCTTGTCATCCCGAACCGGGACCTTAAAGGGGAGCTAATCAAACCCGCGCGAGTGGTTGCGCCGACCAGAGTAAACTTGGGTAAGTTGAGCCGTACACTCCGCGCATTCGGTCCTTGATCGATGATGATATCTAAACGAAAATCTTCCATTGCCGGGTAGAGATACTCTTCTATGGCCGGCTGGAGCCGGTGAATCTCGTCGATAAATAGGATGTCTCCGCGCTCAAGCGTTGTCAGGAGGCCAGCCAAATCGCCTGCCTTCTCGATTATCGGACCGCTCGTCGATTTAATGTTAACGCCCATCGAGTTGGCCAAAATGAAAGCCAGACTCGTTTTTCCCAGACCCGGAGGCCCGCTCAACAAGATATGTTCGAGCACATCGCCCCGTTGTTTGGCCGCAGCTACCATGAGTTCGAGCCGCTCTTTGACGCGAGCCTGGCCCTGAAATTCCGAGAACAGCGGAGGCCGTAGCGATAGGTCAAATGGGCTCTTGGGCGACTGGATGGTTTCTTGGTAAAAATTCTCGGCCACGCTTTAGCTCCAATGTGACTGTTTCTAGCGCAGGTTTCCACAGTGTTTGTGAATGGTCCCAGAAATGGTGGTCGACGCGCACTCCTAATCGTTCCCGTACTCGTCGTCGTCCTCGTCCTCGAAAGTCTAGCTGCACCACAAAGCAGGTTCTGTCGTTAAATTGATTGCAGGGTCATTCTGAATCGGCCCCTGTATTCCACGCTCGGACCGAGGACGAGGACGACGACGAGTACGAGGACGATTTCACCAGACGAGAACGCACTGGCACGAGCGGGAGGACTGGTTTAATACTAGCCCTGCTAATGAATGCTCTGATTTCCGGCGCGGATGTTATTGATAAGGTGCTCGACGGCGAACGCATCAATAAAGAAGAAGCGTTGGAATTATATGGGCTCCCGATCGAAGAGCTTGGCGCGTTGGCTGACCATCGCCGCAAGTTAGCCAAAGCAGCCGCCTATGCTGGAAGGGGCAACGAGATCGTCACCTACATCGTTGAGCGCAACATTAACTACACGAACGTTTGCAATGTTTATTGCAAATTTTGCGCCTTCTATCGGACGGAAAAAGATCCTGATTTTTATGTGCTGACCCACGAGCAGATCGACCAGAAGATCGAAGAATTGGCTGGTATCGGAGGGGTACAGATCTTAATGCAGGGGGGCCATAACCCAAAATTGGGGATCGACTACTATCTGGATCTGCTTAGCCATATCCGGGAAAAATTTCCGCAGATTAATATCCACGCCTTCAGCCCCCCTGAGTTTAACCATTTCGCTGAAGTATTCGGCATGTCACTCCGGGAGGTCATCTTGAAGTTTCGAGAGGCCGGACTTGGCTCAATTCCAGGAGGAGGAGGCGAGATTCTGGTCGACCGGGTGCGCAACCGGATCGCTCCGCTGAAATGTAACACCGAGCAGTGGCTGCGAGTCATGGAAATCGCGCATGAGGAAGGTCTGCGAAGCAGTGCCACCATGATGTTTGGACATGTAGAGACCATCGAAGACCGAATCGAGCATCTGGACCGGATTCGGGAGCTTCAGGACCAGACCGGTGGGTTTACAGCTTTCATTTGCTGGACATTTCAGCCGGAAAATGTGGTGCTAAAGGCGAAGCCCGTGGGTTCGGCTGAATATTTACGAACCCAAGCCTTGGCGAGGATCTACTTGGATAATGTAGAGAATCTCCAGAGCTCGTGGGTAACCCAGGGGCCTAAGATCGGCCAGCTCGCATTGAGCTACGGTGCGAACGACTACGGATCCGTTATGATGGAAGAAAATGTCGTGAGCAGCGCGGGTACGACCTTTCGGTTGTCGCGGGAGGAGATCGAGCGGCTAATTGCTGAGGCCGGATATGAACCACACCCCCGGAACAATGTTTACAGCTTGTTGAATTGAAAGCGTGACCGTTCGCGGTTTTTCTGGTTGACGTTTTGGACGTCATCATCGTGAATTAGCGCCATTCGCTCTGATCGTTGGCTCCCCATACCTATGAAGCAAAAGCGTACGCCCGAACGCAGATGGCTATTGTGCTTGGTGTTGCTCGGTTTTGTCGCGCCTTCGATTTATGCGCAACAGCAACCGGCTCCGCAAAACACGCCACCTCAACAGGCTCCGGCAACGCAGGCACAAGCAACGCCGCCTGGTCCCCAGCGCGCGGCAGGTCCAATTGTTCGCCAAATTGAGATTCAGTATGCCGGACCTGCTACGTTGAGCCGGCAGCGAATTTTGACCAACATGAAGACAACGGTTGGTCAGCCATATTCGGAAACCGTTGTCGAGGATGACGTGCGCGCGCTTTATGCGACCGGCTTGGTGACCAACGTCCGAATTTATGGTGAGCCCTTGCCGGACGGCGTAAAAGTTATCGTTGTCGTTCAGACGAGAGTCACCTTAGCGAGTGTTTATGTGGTAGGGAACGAGAAGGTTAAGACCTCCAGGATTCGTAAGGAAATGGCGCTGAAGATCAATTCGCCACTGGATGAACAGGCCTTAGAGACAGCGCGCCAGAAGGTTGTCGATCTCTATCAAAAGAGAGGTTACCCGGATGTCGACGTCCAATACAAGGTCGAGACCAATGAAGATCGGGGAACGGCGTCGGTTACTTACTCGATCAGTGAAGGCACCAAATCCATCGTAAAAAGGATCCGGTTTTCGGGGAACACTGCGATTAGCTCGAAACGGCTAAAGAAGGAGATGAAGACGAAGGAGAATAACATTCTCGCCTTTCTAACTGGAGCCGGCAAACTGAATAGCGCGCAGCTGGACGAGGACGTCCAAAAGATCAAGGAACTCTTCCAAGACAACGGGTACGAAGATGTTCAGGTGACCGACGTGAAGATAAACCGGGAAGGTCCGAAGTATGTGGACATTGATATCTACATCGAGCAGGGCGTCCAGTACCACATTAACGTGGTGACGATCGAGGGACTCCAGGTCGTCACAGAGGCGAACTTCCGGAAGGTCATCAAACAAAAGGAAGGCCAGATTTTCTCGCCGCAAAAGCTCGAGAAAGACATCAAAGCGGTTGAGGATGCATACGGGGTTGCTGGTTACGCTGACGCTAAAGTAGCAGTGCAAACAACGCCGGCCGGTCCAGGCCTGGTTGATCTTCATTATAAGATCGAGGAAGGGATCAAATCGTACGTCGAACGCATCAATATCAGCGGCAACACCCGTACTAAGGACAAGGTGATCCGCCGTGAACTCGTGCTCGCACCAGGTGACGTCTTTGACACGGTGCGAGTGGATATCAGTAAGAAGCGGCTTGAAGGGTTGCAGTATTTCGAAAAGGTCGACAGCTACGCCTCCGATACGTTGGTGCCCGGACGAAAAGACCTGAATATCGTGGTCCAAGAAAAGCGCACCGGGTCTTTGAACTTCGGTATGGGCTTCAGTTCCGATGAGGGCTTGCTCGGCTTCGCCGAACTAAGCCAAGGAAACTTTGACATTCTGAATTGGAAAACTTTCACTGGCGCGGGTGAAAAGTTCAGAGTCCGCGTCCAGATCGGAACGCAAGAGAAGCAGGTGACTGCGAATTTTACGGAACCATACTTCCTGGACAAAAGATTGGCTGTTGGGACGGATGCCTTCTTTCTGGACTCGTCGTACTTTAGTAACGTTTACAACGAGAGATACTACGGGTTCGACCTCTTCTTGAGGCAGCCGCTCACAAACTTCTTGGCTCAGAAATTCACCTATCGGTTGCAAGAGACAGACATCTACAACATTTCGACCACTGACCCGTTGATCCTCGATCAGGCTGGGTCAACGCTGGAAAGCCGGTTGACCTACACGCTTACGTACGATAAACGTGACAACGCTTTCTTAACTCGTACTGGAAATCGCTTCGATTTCTCGGTCTATGTGGCCGGCGGTTTTTTGGGCGGCGACGTCCAGGTTTATGGGTTTGACCTGGAGGGCGAACAATATTTCCACTTGCCTTTTGACACGATTCTGCTTTTTGACGCAGAGATAGCAACGGTTGCGAACTGGGGTGGAGGTACCTCGGTGCCGATCTACGATCGACTCTTTTTGGGAGGCGCAAACAATTTGCGTGGTTTTGACTTCGATCGGGTCGGTCCCAAGGATGCCGAAGGTGATGATATCGGTGGTAATACGATGGCTCGGTTAACCGTCGAATACACTATTCCGATCATCGACCGGGTTCGTTTCGCTGTGTTCTATGATACTGGTTTCGTGAACGCGGGTTCTTGGAACTTCGGCACGGGGGATGTAAACTCCGACTTTGGCTTTGGTCTGCGCTTGAATTTGCCAATCGGACCGATTCGACTCGACTACGGTATTCCGATTCAGGCGGATAAGTTTAATAACTCCTCCGGGCGTTTCCAATTCAGCGTGGGTTACCAATTTTGAACCGGATCGGCTCGGGGGGGGTCTCACTCAAACCAGAGAGTCCCCATCCATTGTTAGTTAATGAATATAATGAATAAATCCTCATTCGTCGTGGGGGCTTGCGTCGCTGCCAGCTTGGGCTTTGGCGTATTGTC
>DASUWQ010000139.1:0-27075 GCA_036378375.1 Chthoniobacterales bacterium | reverse complement strand
CTGAATGGCTTCGAATCCCATCTGAATGAGCAAATCAGCTCAATTCGCTCCCAAGGGCTTTATAAGAGAGAACGGTTTCTGAGTACTCCGCAACGCGCTCATATCGGGACGAGCGATGGACGAGAGGTTCTGAATCTTTGTGCCAACAATTACCTTGGGTTAGCGGATCACCCCGAAGTGATTCAGGCAGCCAAAGAGGCGTTGGACCGTTGGGGATTCGGCCTGGCCTCCGTTCGATTTATTTGTGGGACGCAGGAGATCCATAAGGAACTCGAGGCGGCGCTCACTCGATTTCATGGGACAGACGACACAATCCTTTACGGGAGCTGCTTTGACGCCAATGGTGGTCTTTTTGAGACGCTGCTCGGGGCTGAGGACGCCGTAATCAGCGATGCGCTCAATCATGCCTCAATCATCGACGGCGTCCGATTGTGCAAAGCTCAGCGTTTCCGTTATGAGCACAATGATATGGCGGATCTTGAGGCCAAGCTGGTTGAGGCCAAGGCGGCCCGTTTTCGGTTGATCGCGACAGATGGCGTTTTTTCAATGGATGGCACGATCGCGAATCTCAGCGGCATTTGCGATCTAGCGGAGAAATACCAGGCGTTAGTGATGGTCGATGAATGTCATGCCGCCGGCTTCCTCGGTAAAACCGGCCGAGGGACGCCCGAACACTGCGGAGTTGAGGGTCGAATTGATATCATTACGGGAACTTTGGGAAAAGCTTTGGGTGGTGGTAGCGGCGGTTATACGACTGGGCGTAAAGCAATCGTCGAGTTGTTGCGCCAGCGTTCGAGGCCGTACTTGTTTTCCAACAGTATAACTCCCAGCATCGTCGCGGCCTCTGTGAAAGCGATCGAGATCGTTACGCGCTCGACCGAGCTGCGTGATCGTTTGGAGAATAGTACCCAGTTTTTCCGGAAAGCATTGACGGAGCGCGGGCTAACCATTCGCCCGGGTAAACATCCGATTGTACCTGTCATGATCGGCGATGCGGCGCTGGCCCAGAAGGTTGCCGATCGATTGCTCGAGCTTGGTCTTTATGTGATCGGATTCTTTTATCCGGTCGTACCGCAAGGTACGGCTCGAATTCGGACTCAGGTCTCGGCTGCTCACACGATGGATGATCTCCATTTTGCGGTCGATTGTTTCGCCAAAGCGAAACAGGAATTCGGATTGTAGAGGCGCTTATCCCGAAGGGATTTGAAACCTGGAGGGGAGCCGCTTTGGCCCGTGACCCAACGGCCCCCGAGATTTCGTCCCAGCGCGCGTGCGGTCCCAAACCGTATTAAACAGGCGGCTCCCGCGAACCACCCAGAGTGTCGCAGCTGTATCGGGCTATATTCGAATCAATGAACGTTACGGAAAGACGGCCAGGGAAAAACAATACGCTGGGTAGTTCCCGGGAGCCGCCTGTTTAGCACCCGTTTTAGCGGCAATCGCGCCGTGAAGAAATCTGAACGGTTTTCTATGCCACCTGCCAAAGCGGCTCCCCTCCATTGCCCGTCACTCCGCATCCGTTGCGATCCGCACAATGGTCTGGTTCTCGCCTTGTGATGCGATCTCGATGTCCGCATTTTTTCCGGAGCCGGCGACCAAAAGAGTCTGGGCGTTGCCACTGGTTGCGGTCACGACGTGAAACCCTTGTTCGCTCAGGTGTTGATGATAGAAATCGGCGACATCACTAACTGGTTGATCGACGGTAAGGGTTAATTGTTTTCGAGTGCCCATGGTGGTAGTGCTGAGTTCTTTTGCTCCGTCCGGAATGGGCAACCAATCCGGTGTTTTCACTGACTTCTTTTTGGTCTCGGAAGTCGCCTTTGAGGTGGCCTCAGATTTCGATTTCGAGTCTTGGTCAAACGATATGTCATTGCCGTTCACGGTTATCTGTTTGCCATTGCCGTGAATAGAAATCCCATTTGGTCCAACGGTCGCGCCCAGACCTCCTTGACTAGAATTTTGCGACTGTTTCTTTTCCGAAGAGTTCTGCGGAACCGGCGTCGGGTTCTCCTCGGCTACTTCTCTGTTCGACGGCGCTTGATAAGATTTCGCGCTCATCGAGTCCTGGTATCGTACCTGGACTTCGCGAGTGGTGCCGTCCGCAGGAAGGTTCGAGGTATAAGAAATCAGGTATTGGCCGGCTAGTTGGAGCCCGATCTGGTCGTAAAGATTTTTTAACTCGGACGGGTTCGGCGTTAGGAAATAGCGTCCTCCCGTTGATTGCGCGAAGCCGGACAGCAAGGCTTCATCAATCTCGGTGCCGATCCCGATAGCATAGATCGGCACGTTCACATGTTTTGCAAAGTGTAAGACGTCTTGTAGTGAGTGCTTGCTCAACTGCTTGCCAACACCGTTATCATCGACGCCGTCGCTTAAAAGCACGACTGCTTTGCGCCCGGGCCGATCTTTCAACAGGTCGACCGAAGTAAACAGCGCGTCATAAAGTGCCGTGTTCCCACGCGCCGTAGTAAGTTCAATCGCTTTACCGGCAGCACTCCGGTTGGAGGACATCGGGCCCAGTATTTTGACCTGTTGTGCGAAACCGACGACCTGAACACTGTCGGTCGGCGCTAACAATTCCAGAAAGCTTTTGGCGGCTTGCCGGGTCTCTGCCATTCTCGGCCGCATCGATCCGCTGTTATCAATCGCGATTATAACGGAGAGCGGTGGCAACTGAGATTCCACGGTCAAAGGTTGCTGGTCCACCTCGTCTTCCCGGACCCGGAAATCAGCAGCGGTTAGTCCGGTTTGCGGTTTACCGTCCTTTAAGACGGTTACAAAGACCTGAACCGATGGGAACTGGTCCATGGCGATCTGATTCAGCACGATCTCGGTTCCGGCGCCGTTTCCTTGGCCTTTAACTTGTACCGAGGAGACTGGCTTTTGATCTTCGGAGTGCGCGAGAGCGGCTGCGAAGACGAGCGAACAACAGAGCAGTCGGGTTTTCATGTAAAACATTGTGGGGGAGCGCTGCGCCAATAATCGATAGCCAATAGCCGATAGCCGATGAGAAGGCAAACAGGGTTTCGACAGGGAAATCGTGGAGCGCTGCCCTCCCGCGGCGGCGTATCTGCGTTAACCTAAAAGCTGCCGGATTGAAAAACAGCTCCGTAGGAGCGAAATCTTTATAGCAACGTAGGCGTAAAAGGATGACCGGCTCCGCTAGGAGCGGCCTAGAAGGTGGTTCTCGATTAGATGTCGCTCCTATCCGAGTTGGTGCCGTTTTTTATGGCTCAAGCTACAAAGATTTCGCTCCTACGGAGCTACCAACCGCGTCGGCTGAATCAAGCTCAGAGCTCCTTTCGCCTTTCACCTTTCACTTATCACCTTTCACGTTTTCCTTCCCATCCGGCTTCTCCGCCGCCTTCGGTCGTTCCCAGGCTGCGTCGGGTTCGGGCGAAACGGCTCGTTCGGATTCGAACAGTTCGTCGAGAGTTTGTACTCTCTTTCGTATCTGACCGAGAAAATCTTTTTCGTCGGTGCCATAGTATTCAGCCAGTACTCGGACCGTCTCTTCATCGTACTCTTTGAAAGTGTGGGCGGCACGATAGGCCCGGTAGGCGCCGAAGCCGAGGAGGCGAAGCGCTTCTACACTCATCTCAAGTGAGGATTCCAGCGTCTCTCGAAAGATATTCCTCACACCCATCTTGATTAACCGGTAGGCATGTTCACGGTCCCTTGCCCGCACTAGCAAATTCAGATTTGGGAAGTGCTTTTGAGCCAGGTGCACCAAACCGAGTGAACCCTCTACGTCGTCAATAGCGATCAACAGTAGCTTAGCTTGAGCTGCCCCGGCGGCAGCCAGCATTTCATGTCTGGTCGCGTCTCCGTAGAATACTTTGAAGCCAATCTTCCGAATCAGATCAACTTGTTCGGGGTCAAAATCTAACACGGTTGTTTTGATGTTCTGAGAGTTCAGTAATCGAGCAATCACCGCGCCGTACCGGCCAACTCCAGCCACAATCACCGGATTGATTTCATCGATCTCGTCTGGTTGACGCTGGCGCAGCCGGCTTGAGAAACGAGGTTGAACCCAGAATTCGTTAATGGTGAAAAGAAACGGCGCGGCCACCATCGACAAAGCAACGACAGCGATCAGCCGATCACCGAGCCCTTGATCGAATACTCGGTTATTGACGGCGAACGCAACTAAAACGAAAGCAAATTCGCCACCTTGAGCTAGGGCCAATGAGAACGTGAAGTTTTGGCTATTCTCCAAACGAGAAATTTTGCCGATCCCGTATAACACGGCGGCTTTGATCAGCAGAAGCCCGATAACCAAGCTGCACATCAAAATCGGTTGAGATTGGATTAATGAGAGGTCAATGCTGGCGCCAACCGATACGAAAAACAGTCCGAGCAGTAACCCTTTAAATGGCTCAATATCGGCTTCGAGCTCGTGACGGTACTCGCTCTCAGCCAAGACTACGCCCGCAAGGAAGGTGCCGAGCGCGGGCGAGAGTCCTATCAGTTGCATGGCCAGAGCGATACCCACCACTAACAACAGAGCGGCTGCCGTTATAATTTCGTGGAGCCGGGTGAGTGCTAACAAATGAAATATCGGGCTGACCAAGAAACGGCCCCCGATAATGATGGCGCTGACTGTACCCAGAACCAACAAAGCTTGCAACCAAGTGGCCGTATGGGACGCCGTAGTGGTTGCAGGATGGGCGGCGCCCAGCAACGGCAGTACCGCTAAAATGGGTATCACCGCGAGGTCTTGGAACAGCAGAACCGCGACCGAGGTCTGCCCGCCTTTGGTGGTCAACCAGCCTTTCTCGGTGAGCGATTGAACCGCAATCGCGGTTGACGAATCGGAAAGAATTAGCCCGACGGCAATGGCCGGGCCGATGGAAAGGTGAAAACAGAGCGCGACGGCGGCACAGACCAGAGCGGTCACGGCGACTTGCAAAGTTCCCGACCCGAAAATCGGTCCGCGGAGGCGCCACAAAACATTAGGTCGTAGTTCCAATCCGACCAGAAACAGCATCATTACGACCCCGAACTGGGCCACGTTCATGACGTCCCCGCGCGCTGCTCCAATAAAGCCAAAAACGTGGGGCCCAATGATGACCCCGGCCAAGAGATATCCTAGTACGGACCCCAGACCTAGCCTTTTAGCAATTGGAACGGAGACAACAGCCGCTGCTAGATAAATGAACGTTTGGAAAAGATAATCTGAAGACTCCATTAATCAGGATGCTGGTAAAAGAGCCATGGCTTGGTTGAGCGTATCTAATTTCATGATCTCAGATACGTTTAATGTGTTGTCGCGCAGGGCCTCTAGCGCTCGACGGTAGGTTGAGGCGTAGCTGGCAAGTTCTTGCGCGTCGTCCATCCAAAGAACACCGGGAACAATAAAGGGTGGAAGGTAGGTCATCCCGCAGAGCCGAGCAGTTTGTTCGAATGGCGCTAGCAGTTCGCGTATCGTGAAATAGTTAGAACCACTACGCTGATAAGCCGAGCTCGGACCGCCGGTTGAAATTGCGGTGAGGCATAGCTTCCCATGAAGTCGGGTGCCGTCTTTCCCATAAGCGAATCCGAACTCGAGCACCAGGTCTTGCCACTGCTTCAGAATCGCCGGCGAACTATACCAATAAAACGGGTGCTGAAAGATAATGACGTCGTGCTCAAGGAGCAGCGCTTGTTCACGCGCGACATTGATAAGAAATCTTGGGTACGCCTCATAGAGGTCGTTGACGGTTACTCCTGGAAGAGATTGAACGTAGGACAATAGAAGGTGGTTGACGCGTGACTTATGAAGAGCGGGATGAGCGAAGAGAAGCAGGAGACGGCGGGCTGTCTTAGACATGTGAACCAAGAATGTATAGACTATATTTTCTGATAAAATTTATACTTGTCATAATGGGAAAGCTGGATCAGTTAGCCATTGGAAATTCGGGTAAACCGAATTAAATTAGCTCAACCTCATGGAGGTTATGATTGAAAACTAAAACGTTATCGGATTACCCTCTTTTAATCGGCGAACTTTTGCGGCGGTCGGAAGTTCGTCGTCGAAAAAGAGAACGCCGTAGGCACTTCTGGTCTTCGGTTCGGTTGACTAAGTAAAGAGTTTCTTACTTTCAAGGTGTTTGCTTTCGTGATGTTTAGCGAAAGCAATACACCGGGTCACCTCAGTCGGTGGTGTCCAAAATCGCAAGCCGGGATCGACGAGGGTGTCCACTTAAGCTGTTGTTCTCGGAAAGGTTGATGCGTGTCCAGATCATACGCGTGGCCGGGTCAGATGTGTTTCTTTTTTGGTGCTCAGGCGCTTGGCGCCTTTTTTCATCAGCGGAAATCGGGCCACAGCCTACCCAGCGTGCAACGGGTTGATTGCTTCTCGGAGGTTGACGACGTCTTGGAGGTGATGAGCCGCTGACAGCGTCACACGAAGCCGGGCGGAGCCGCGGGGTACAGTCGGAAACCGTACCGCTGGAACCAGAAAGCCGTGTTCCACCAACTCTTCTGAAAGAGAAAGCGCCTGTTCTTCTGAGCCGACAATGATCGGAACAATTGCGGATCGTGCTTCTTCGGGTTTGGAGCGCTTCGATGTTACCGTTAACTCTTCGTGATTGCGCCAGAGGGCGGCGCGCAACTGATCGCCTGCCGCTGAAGCAATGACACCTAAGCCCTCAATGGCGGCCGCGATCGCGGCTGGTGGAGGCGCCGTCGAATAAATAAACGTGCGGGCGCGGTTGATAAGGAGATCGATTAGAGAGGACGGGCCGGCAATGAATCCTCCGCTGGATCCGATCGCTTTACTGAGCGTGCCCAAATGAATTTCAACTCGGTCGATCAAGCCACACTCAGCGGCTAAGCCGGCTCCGTTCGGACCGAGAACTCCGATCGCGTGTGCCTCATCCAGAAGGAGTGCCGCTCCGAATTTATCCTTTAGCTCGACGATCTCAGTTAGAGGGCAAGAATCGCCATCCATGCTAAAGACGGACTCTGTGATGATGAGAATTTTCGCGCCCCTTCTTTTCTCACGAACCCAGTCCAATAGTTCCGCTAAGCGTTCCAAGCGGTTGTGTGGATAGACCCGAATTTCTGCGCCACTGAGCCTGGCGCCGTCGATCAAAGAGGCGTGTGCGAGCTTGTCTAAAATGATCACGTCCCCTTGACCAAAAAGAGCGGGGATGGTGCCGAGCGCGGCTGCATATCCGCTTTCAAAGGTAAGGGCGGCCGGAGTCTGTTTGAAGTCGGCTAACCTTGCTTCTAGTTCTGAATGAATTGCCAGGGTACCGGTGATCAAACGCGAGGCGCCGGAGCCGGCACCAAACCTTTGGGCAGCGTCTGCCGCCGCTATCTTTAGCTTCGGATGTTGAGTAAGGCCGAGATAATCGTTAGAGGCGAAGTTGACCAGCGGCCTGCCTGCGCGACTAACGCTCGTTCCATTCACCGCGTCGATCGTCCGCAACTGCCGATACAGTGACCGTTGCTTCAGCTCGGTGATGAGTTCTTCGTAAGACAAGGAGTTCAAGGAGTTCAGGAGTTGCAGGAGTTCAGGACAGGAGCCAGGAGCCAGAATTCAAAGTTAGGAGGTCATGGGATAGGCGCGTCATCATGCGCCACTGGGTGACTGACTACGGAAACATCGATCAGTGGTTGCTCGCAACTGATACATGCTGGAGGTATCTGCTCGCCATCGCCTCCTGAACTCCTGCAACTCCTTGAACTCCTGAACTCCTTGTTTCCTACGGTGTCACCGGAGCTTGCTTCAAGATGCGTTCCATATCCGGGTCGGCGGCTGCGCCGAGCGCTCGGGCCCGATAATAATGTCGGCGAGCCAACTCAATAGAAGGAGGTTGGCGCTCGGTGTAAACCATCGCCAGATTGAAGTGAGCCTCGGCATAACTCTCGTCCAGTTCAACGGCCTTGCGAAGCTCCTCCTCCGCTGCATCTAACCAACCGCGCTTTCGCGCTAACACCCCGAGATACATGTGAGCATGCGCGTTATCCGGTTCGAGATAGACAGCTTGGCTGAGCGCCGCCAGGCTAGCTTCCAACTCGTCTTTTCGGAAAGCGATGATCCCGAGGGTAAGCCATGCCTGGGTAACGTCCGGATCCAGATGGACGGCTTTGCGCAAATGTTTTTCTGCGTCGTCGAGCTTGTCGAGGCGATACTCCGCAGAGCCGAGGTTAATCCAGCCTAACGAATAGTTAGGCAGAAGCTCGGTCACTCGGCCAAACGCCTCTTTGGCGTCCTGAAATTGGCCGGCCTGAAATTTAGCCAACCCCTTTTCAAAAGCTTGGCGGGCGTCAGGCTCCATTACCGGAGCATTGGGCTGCTCGCATCGGACGCCCACCGGCCAGAGAATAATGAACGCGATGACAGCTGAGATCGGCGAGAACAGGAGCCTGGAGCGCTTTTTTCCAGGGGAGGCAGGCTCTTCTGTCTTCATTAAGGGGAGGAATAGCAGTTAGCGCCTAGTTTTGACAGGAGGCTCGCAAAATCGTTCATCGGGATGGCGGGCCTGGAGGGGAGCCGCTTTAGCCCGTGGTACAAGAATCTCGCGATTTTTCTCACAGTGCGATTGCCGCTCCAACACCCTGTTAAACAGGCGGCTCCCGCGAATGACCACGGCGTATGGGTTTCGCCCAGTCTCTCCGTGGTTAACGGTCATCGCTTGCTTTTACCCGATAGACCTGCACACGCGATGGGTCGTCCTGGAGGGGAGCCGCTTTGGCGCGTGGTACAAGAATCTCGCGATTTTTCTCACAGTGCGATTGCCGCTCCAACACCCTGTTAAACAGGCGGCTCCCGCGAATGACCACAGCGTATGGTTTTCGCCCAACGTCTCTGTGGTTAACGGTCATCGCTTGCCGTTACGCGATAGAACTGCCACACGTTGAGTCGTTCGCGGGAGCCGCTTGTTTAACACGTTGTACGGCCTGCACCGCTCCTGGGACGAATACCGTGGGCCCTTGAATTACGCGCCAAAGCGGCTTGCCCGACGTAGTTTCCGGGAGTTTCAGACGACCGGGCGAAGTCTGGCTCCCCCTCCAGGGCGCGTGCGGCGTTGCAACGTCTAATTCCGTTAACGTCTAATTCCATTCCGCGATCTCGGCGTTGACGGCGTCTTAATCCCGTCCCAGCTCTCGGGCGCGTTCGGACGCTGCGCGGACCGCAGACATAATCGTGTGGCGGAGACCCCGGGCCTCTAAGATCTCAATCGCTGCCATGGTTGTTCCGCCGGGGCTCGCCACCATCTCCCGGAGTTCGGCTGGGTGCTTACCCGTTTCTCGGATCATCAGAGCGGATCCAAACACGGTTTGCACCGCCAGCTCCAGAGCGACCTCGCGAGGTAGCCCCATCATTACGCCGCCGTCGGCTAAAGCCTCCACAAAAGTGAACACATAAGCTGGTCCGCTGCCGCTTAGGCCGGTCACAGCATCCAGGGCAGATTCGCGGACGCGATAGGCGATCCCAACCGCGGAAAATACTTTTTCGGCAATTTCTGCGTCTGCCATGGTGGCGTGATCGCCTAAGGCGTAGGCAGTTGCACCCTTGCCGATCAGCGAAGGCGTATTTGGCATTGCTCTGATCACCCGGGTCCGATGACCGGCGGCTTCCTGTAAACGGTCGATATTGACCCCGGCAGCCACCGAGATCAGCAATTTCCCGTCCAGATATTGTCTTACGTCTTTAAGGAGCTGGAGCGAGTCGGCCGGCTTCGTACCCAGGACGACGGCCTCAGCCTGATCGACCACGGTGCGAGGGGAAGTGCCATAGCGAATCCCGAGCTTCTCGACGTCTTCGACGGCGGATTCGGGATGACGATTAACGACGACGATCTCCTCTGGGCGACAACAGCCCGCGTTCAGCATGCCCTGGATCAGGGCTGAAGCCATCTTACCAAATCCTAGGAATCCGAAGGTCATGAGTGAAATGGAAGTAATCAGTCTGCAGACGGGATGCAAGGGGGCGTGTGGGCGAGTTTGGTAGGGCGAGGCTCCCGAACGTTTCCATACTTCCCTGCGAAGGATTGATGGCTGTAGAGTCCGCTGGATCTTGTGATGCCGATCGAGACGCCGAGCCGCGGGTCTGAGTGTTGCAGCAACATTTGGTTTGGGCTCAAGAATTGGTGGTGCAGATCGTTCGGACGGAGCCGTTGTCCGCGGCCATACTGCATACCCGCGGCTCGGCACGGGTTCCAATGTAGCAAAAACGTTGGCATCGAACACGGCCTCGACCTCGTTGACATCATAAGGCCGCACAGGAGCCTCGCCCTCCCAAAGATCACGCTTGACCCTTTAGCCCACTTTTTTGAAACCTTGAAGGTCCTTGGCGTGTCTATTTCCAGAGAGCAGGGAGGGGGTATACGCCGTACCGTTTCGGTTCGACTAAGCGTGATAGTATGGGTACCCTCTTGATTGTTGGGTGCTGCCCAACAGGTCGATTTTATGCATAAGCAGGTCGCAGCGCCGCCCTTAGCGGCAATCAAACGAAAGCGTCCGAAATGGCGGCGACGGCTGGTTTTAGCTGTGTTTCTTTTGGCGGCGGTGGCCGTTGGATTTTTATTACTTAACAAAGAGAAGCGGATTACGATCCGGGTACAGCCGGTGGCGATTCGGGATATTACCCAGACGGTCTCAGCAACGGGAAAAATCAGGCCGGATGTAGAGGTAAAAATCTCACCGGAAGTTGCCGGTGAAATCATTGAATTGCCAGTAATCGACGGCCAAGAGGTCAAGAAAGGCGATCTGCTGGTGAAAATTCGGCCGGACAATTATATCGCTCAGGTCCGGCAAGCCGAAGCCGGACTTAGCTCTGCTCAAGCCGACTCTCTTGAGCGGAAGTCGCAGATGCTGAATGATCAGCTCGACTATCGCCGTTCGCAGGAGCTGTTCAAAAAGCGGTTAATATCGGAGACAGATTTTAAGGCTGCTCAAACGAAGAGCCTGATGTCGGACGCAGCTTATGAGTCGTCTTTGCATCGCATTGCAGCTCAACAAAGCTCGCTTGAGCAATCCAAGGTCCTACTGGACAAGACCGTGATCTACTCTCCAATCGACGGAACCATCAGCGCGCTAAATAGCGAGCTTGGAGAAAGAGTGGTGGCGACGGGAGATTTTGCTGGGACTGAGGTAATGCGCGTCGCCAACCTGGACTCTTTGGAGGCCCGGGTCGACGTTAACGAGAACGATGTTGTGAATGTGAAGATGGGGGATCCCGTGCGAGTGCGCGTTGATGCTTACCCAGGCCATATTTTTCACGGAACGGTTAAACGAATCGCCAGTACCGCAACGATCCAGAATCAAGGGACCCAACAAGAGGTCACCAATTTTGAAGTCCGGATCCAGGTTACTCATCCAGACTTGAGGGTTCGTCCGGGGATGAGCACAACGGTTGAAATCGAAACGCAGACCGCCCCTCAAGTAACCTCCGTGCCGATTCAATCAGTTACGGTGCGCGACAAAGAAACTGGCAAGACGGCGGATCAGATGAAAGACGAACAGCTCGCCGATCAGGGCGGCGTGGCTACCACCGACTTCGAACGGAAGGAACGTAGGAAGCTGGAACGCGTGGTATTTGTGAAGGTGGGAGCCACCGTGAAAATGGTTCGAGTCGAGACTGGCATTGCCGACGACAATTATCTTCAGATTATCTCGGGCTTAAAAGCAGGAGATCTCGTAGTTAGCGGCCCCTATACCGCCATTAGTAAAGGTTTAAAGGACGGCTCAAAGGTCGAGATCGAGAAACCGCAAGATGCCAAGTAGTCCCGTGATCGGTAGTGCGGTTCCTGTGATTCGACCAAGCGGGGATGTTGTGATCCGGATCGAAGGGATCACAAAAGAATACGTCATGGGCCAGACTACTATCCAGGCGTTACGGGGGGTCGATCTATTTATTCGTCGAAACGAATATCTGGCGGTGATGGGGCCATCCGGCAGTGGAAAATCGACCCTGATGAATATGCTGGGTTGTCTCGATACCCCAAGTTCGGGCCGATATGAGTTTAACGGCAAAGACGTGGCCAGCATGGAAGACGACGAATTGGCCGAGATCCGGAACCGGGAGATTGGTTTTGTTTTCCAGACGTTCAATCTCCTACCTAGATCGAACAGTCTGCAAAACGTCGAACTACCGTTAATTTATGCGGGAGTTATCCCCGAGGAACGCCAGCGAAGAGCCGCGGAAGCTTTGATGGCGGTAGGTCTGGCGGATCGGATGTACCACAAGCCGAATGAGCTGTCAGGCGGTCAGCGCCAGCGGGTCGCAATCGCTCGAGCAGTGGTGAATCAGCCATCGATTATTCTCGCCGATGAGCCTACCGGCAATCTCGATTCACGGACCGGAGAAGAGATCATGGGCCTTTTTGGCAGGTTATACGAAAGCGGTCACACCATCGTGGTTGTGACCCACGAGGAAGAGATCGCCGAACAAGCTCGCCGAGTCGTTCGCTTACGGGATGGCATCGTCGAGAGTGACGAGCAGCGCTGCTGACAAATCGCCAACGATTTGTCAGCAACGCTGCTATGGCTGCGGAATGCCGGCTACGCCAGCCTTCCGCAGCGACTAATTGGATTACTTCAATTGAGCTTAGCAGAGCATTAGATGAGGAGAATCAATTCAGAGCTTCTCTTATGGAAAGCGGCAAAATGTTCGGGCGTCAGCCGAACATTTTGCCGCCATAGCCCGCATAGCTCAAAAATGGATGACCATTTTTGAGCTATGCGGGCTTGGATGGAATTTGCAGAAAGCGCCAGGATCGCGGGGGAACAACTCCGCGCGAACCGTACCCGTTCGTTTTTGACCGGCCTGGGCGTGATCATCGGCATTATTGCCGTGACCCTTATGGGCATCGCCGTTAAAGGCATCGATACCGGTTTCGATCAGAGCATGAATATGCTGGGAGAGGATGTTCTCTACGTCGAGCAATATCCTTGGACAGCGATCGACGATTTTTGGAGCTACAAGAACCGGCCGGACATCAAGCCCGGAATGGCCGGTAGCTTGAACACGATCATCGCGGATACCCCGAATTCACTGCTGCAGGTCGCCGTAGCCGCGCCCAGCGTTTTCGCGACTACGACGTATGGGAAACGCCAACTCACGAACGTTTACGTAATGGGAACCACCGACGCGTACGCTGAGATTATTCCGATTAATTGCCGCGATGGCCGATTTATCGATGAAATTGAGAGCCGAGGCGGCCGGAATGTCTGCGTGATTGGAATCGATGTGGCTGAAGGCCTGTTTAGTGGAGAGTATCCGATCGGTAAGAGAATCCGAATAGGCGAGCAAGAATACGAAGTCGTCGGAGTCTTCGAAAAACAAGGCTCTTTTCTCGGCCTGTTTAGCTTCGATTCACAGATCGTGATCCCGCTGGCCGCTTATTCCAAATATTTCAAGACCGGCGCCGAGAACGCCTCTATCCGGGTAAAAGTCAAAGACAAGACAAGGATACAGGAAGCCAAGGAAGAATTGCGTAGCGACGTTCGACGCATTCGGGGGATATTGCCGGAGCAGGAAGATAACTTCACAATCAACGAGCAACAAGCATTCCGCTCGACGCTGGGTCCGGTCAAAGCCGGCCTGGCAATTGCCGGTCTATTCATCACCGGACTCGCGTTATTCGTAGGCGCGATCGGAATCATGAATATCACTTTTGTAAGCGTGAAGGAACGAACCCGAGAGATCGGGACTCGCAAAGCCTTAGGAGCTCGGCGGCGCACCATTCTTCTCCAATTCCTGATCGAGGCAGTCTCCGTCTGCCTCTTAGCGGGCGTCATTGGCTTAGTACTGTCATTCCTGCTATTCGCTCTAGTGACGATCGTTTTCCCTTCCTTCCCGATCTCATTCTCACCGGCACTAGTGGTCGTAGCCCTCCTGATTTCCGTGATCACCGGAGTGATTTCCGGCTTCGCTCCTGCCTGGCAAGCCTCCCGGCTTAGCCCGGTCGAAGCGCTTCGATATGAGTGAAGTGATATGAGAGCGCGCACCCACATAAGTCCTATAGGTCCCATAAGTCCCATCCGTGGGGCCTCCTTTTCGGGTGTTTTCAGTGATAGCGCTCAACGACGAATGGCAATTATAGGACCACAAGACGCCCAATCGAGGACGAGGACGAGGACGAGAACGAACCGCCAACCGCTAACCAACCCGTGCTAACGCTCGAAATTATCCAGATGGCATGGAGTTCGCTCGGCGCTAACAAGCTGCGATCCTCATTGACGATTTCTGGCATCACCGTCGGGATCTTCTCGGTCATTAGCGTAATGACTACCATTTCTGCCCTGCAGAGTTCCATTGAGACCGGCCTGAGCTTCCTTGGAGCCAATATCTTTCAGTTCGCTAAATATCCGGGAACCATCCATGTGATGGGGGATGAACGTTACAAGAACCGCCGGAACATCGATTACGAGACCTATCTCAGGTTTGTCCGGTTGGTCGGAGATCGAGTTCAACTGGTGACCCCGAAGGTTTTCGATGAGAATGTGCAAGCAGTCTTCGAAAACCGGAAGACCAATCCCAATCTGGAAGTCTGTGGCACGAATCAAGGATTTATTGTTTCAAACAACTTCGCGATTGCCAATGGCCGCAATCTCAGCCCGAACGACGTGGAGCTCGCTCGCAACGTTTGTGTGGTTGGTAAAGCCGTGCTCGATCGCCTTTTTCCAGAAGGAGGCGCGGTCGGAAATACGATTCGCTTGGATGGAAGAAGCTACGAAGTAGTGGGAACGTTTGCCCCGAAAGGCGAGGCTTTTGGCGCGAATGAAGATAATCAAGTCATCATTCCCATCACCAGATTCTTCGAGAACTATGGTTCTGCGAATCGGTCACTGAACATCGCCGTCCAAGCCCAGAACCAGCTCGTTTACGAAAAGACCATGGGTTACGCGATCGGCGCTTTTCGCAAGGCGCGCGAACTGAAGCCGGAAGACTCGAATGACTTCGAGATCTATAGCAACGACTCGTTAGCGGCTGCGTTCCATGAGATTGCCGGTATGGTACGGATTGGCGCCTTTGTTATCAGCACGATCGCTTTGATTGCTGCCGGTGTAGGGATCATGAACATCATGCTAGTCAGCGTAACGGAGCGAACAAAAGAGATCGGGATACGCAAATCGTTAGGAGCCAGACAGCGCGATATTCGACTCCAATTTCTCCTAGAAGCTTTGTTTCTATCGCTCATCGGCGCCTTCAGCGGAATCATTCTCGGGGTAACAGCCGGCAACGGGTTCGCCGCGTACGTCAAAGCCCAAGTGGTTTTCCCTTGGGGTTGGTCCATCGCGGGTGTCTTAGTCTGTTCGGCGATCGGCCTCATCTTCGGCATGTACCCGGCGCATAAAGCGGCCTCGTTAGATCCGATCGAAGCGCTACGATACGAGTAGTGAGAAGTGAGAGGGAAAGGTGAGGGCGTGACGCGGAGGGCTGGATACGGGCGAGTATAAAGCGCGTCGAAGGGTGAAAGCTCGCCAGTGTGATTGGTGATTAGTGAGTAGTGATTGGTTGGTCGGTGAAACCGATTTTGCCGCGACTTGTCCGACATAGCTAAAGGGGGAAGATGGGGCGAAGTCGGAAGCGGCTACAGAATACAGCCCAGGGCTTCAGCCCTGGGTTGGCCGCCCCGGCAAGCGCCCTGCATGTCCGCCGTAGTTTCTGGGAGAGTGGGACGAAGGAGGAAAAGTGGCGCCCGACGATGTTGTTTCGCACGTGTGAGCTGATTTTAATGGTTGTGCCCTCCAGCGCCGAGGGTCTCAAACGTCACAACGGATTCAAATGAATTTCCGCATGGGTAGGGCAAGGCAAATCATTGAGTCCCGGGGCAGAGAATTACAAAATTGCAATCTAGGTAACAAAAAGTTCACGCTCTCCGGCTTAGACTTGGCTGCCTTTTGCACGGATTAATTCTGCGCAAGTCGCAGTCATTCGCCTGTTAGGACGTGGGTGGTTTTGAGTAATGGTCTTTTATTGGAATCGTCTGCGTTTCTCAGGAGGACGTCAGCGGCGAAAACGCACCATTATGAAAAAATACTCACTCAGTGGCGCAAGGATTGCCCATCTCAGTTGTATCGCATTCGTTTTGCTCGGTTTCAGCCAGACGGTTCAGGCGGGCCCGACGTCGACCAGTCCAGATTATTCGGTAGCGGTATTTGCTAACGCGCCGAGTACCTCTATCACCAATCCCGACTCTATCACCTCTTTCCAGGGAACAGTCTGGGTTGGATATCAGAACAGTAGTACGCCGACCGGAGGTGGTTCGAGTGACATCGTCCAGTTCGACCCAACCGGTAAAGTACTGAAAACCTACAAGCTCAACGGCAGGAACGATGGTCTCAAGTATAACCCGTTCGATGGCAAGATTTACGCGCTTCAAAATGAAGACGGCAACCCTTACCTGACCTTGATCGATCCGGTGACGGGGACCACGACAAACTACTCTTACTCTACGCCCCCGGCTCATGGTGGTGGTTACGATGATATCGTCTTCCTTAACGGTCAGATTTTCATTAGCGCGTCCAACCCCAACCTGCAGCCTCCTGCAACGAACCCTCCGAACGGCCAAAACATCTATCCTTCGATCGTCAAAGCCACCCTTAACGGGAATCAAGTCGACGTCACGCCGGTATTGATGGGTAACGCCAACCTGATCGGTATTGAGACCGGCAAAACCCAAGTGGCGCCACAGTCGGATCCCGACTCGCTTAAGGTTGATCCGTCAGGTAACCTCGTGCTCGATAGCCAGCAGGATGGTGACTTGATCTTTCTGAATGGTCCGGGCTTCCCGAATCAAGTTGGGTATCGCCTCCATCTGTCCAGCAGCAGCACTACCCAGGTGACAGTGGATGATACGGTGTTCCCGACGCAAGCGTCCGGTACGATCTATGTCGCGGATACTCCGGCGAACATCGTGTATGCCATTACCAGCAAAGTCTTTCCTCCGAACTCTGCTTTCACCTCGGCTACCGATTCGAACAGCTATGAGGGTAGAATCGACCTGCAGACGGGAAAAATCACCCCGATCATAACCGGGTTGCAAGGCCCGCACGGAGCTCTATTTGTATCAACCTTGCCTGAAGTGCGGTTAGACCAAGTGGCCTCTTCCGGCAGCCTCAAAGGAGTATTCCGTGTATCGCGCACCGGCGACGTCTCTCAAGCGCTGCAGGTCTTTTTGAACGTCAACGACAATTCAAGCGCCGATCCGTCATCCTCTAATACCCAGACGTCGGTTACGATTCCCATCGGAGCTTCGTCTGCCACGGTCACGGTAGCGCTCGACTCAAAGAGTGATTTCAACGAGGACGGTTCTAAACAGAGTGTTGTTGTGAGCATCCAGCCTGACCCGAACTACCAGGTCCAACCGAACAACCTGCAAACCGGTGTTCAGGTTTTGTCGCTTCCTCTGCCGAAATAACTTCGCGCCCACGGATTCATTGGTTCAACGTCCGGCAATTGTAGCGATTGCCGGACGTTTGCTTTTTCGCGAGGAGCCCGTTCGAGGCCCGACTTTGTCCCGTAAGGACAATATGCTCATCCCGTCAGGCCCCAACGCCGAACGCCGATACGCCGAACGCCGAACGCCGAACGCCAAACGCCAAACGCCAAACGCCAAACGCCAAACGCCCATTCCCCGGCCTAGATTCTTAAACAAGGCTGGTTAAATTCTCGTCATGCGGATCGATCGTTTCACGGCAAAAATGCAAGAGGGTCTGCAAGAGAGCCAATCTTTGGCTTCTGAGATGCAGCACCAGGAACTGACTCCGGAGCATCTGTTTCTTGCTTTGCTGCGGCAACCGGATGGGTTAGCTCGGCCGCTATTAGAGAAACTGAATGTCCAGCCAAACGCGGTAGAACAACAGCTCGAGGACGACCTTGCGCGTAGACCGAAGGTTAGTGGCGGGAACGCGGGCCAAACCCTCGGAACCGACCTCCGAAACGCCCTGGATCAGGCGGAGAAAGAGATGTCGAAGCTGAAAGACGACTATGTCAGCGTCGAACATTTTCTTTTGGCTTTGGTCGATTCGCCGGCAACTGCGGCAGGTAAGATTCTCCGAGCTCAAGGGGTCACCCGGGACAAGATGATGCAGGCGTTGCAGGCCGTCCGCGGAGCCCAGCGGGTTACTGACCAAAACCCGGAAGGCAAATATCAAACCCTCGAAAAATATGGACGCGATCTGACGGAAGCGGCGCGGAAAGGCAAGATCGATCCGGTCATTGGGCGGGATAAGGAAATCAGACGGGTGATGCAGGTACTTTCCCGGAGAACCAAGAATAATCCCGTCCTGATTGGAGAACCAGGCGTCGGGAAGACCGCGATTGTGGAGGGATTAGCGAGGCGGATCGTCAGTGGCGACGTGCCGGATTCGCTAAAGAAGAAACGGATTATCGCCATGGACCTCGGCTCCATGATCGCGGGGGCGAAGTTTCGGGGTGAGTTCGAAGATCGTTTGAAAGCGTTCCTCAAAGAGGTCACTGAATCGCAGGGAGAAATTATTCTTTTTATCGACGAGTTGCACACCATCGTTGGGGCGGGGGCGGCCGAAGGCGCGGTGGACGCTTCGAACCTGCTTAAACCTCAGTTAGCGCGCGGCGAATTGCGGACCATCGGTGCTACCACACTGGACGAATATCGGAAGCATATTGAGAAGGATGCTGCTCTCGAACGCCGGTTTCAGCCGGTGATGGTGGATGAACCTAGCGTAGAGGATACCATTGCTATCCTGCGTGGATTAAAGGAACGGTATGAAGTTCATCACGGGGTTCGAATTCAAGACGCAGCTTTAGTGGCCGCGGCCACTTTGAGTCACCGTTATATTTCCGACCGGTTTCTTCCCGACAAAGCGGTGGATCTGGTCGACGAAGCCGCTTCTCGCTTGAAGATCGAGCTCGATTCCTTGCCGACCGAGATCGACCAAATCGAGCGCGAAGTTATGCAGCGGGAGATGGAACGCCAGGCGCTAAAGAACGAGAAAGACGAAGGGAGCCGGCGCCGGTTAGATCGACTCGAGAAAGAGCTGTCCGATTTACGGGAGCAAAGCGCGCAGCTCAAAGCGCAATGGCAGAACGAAAAACAGGTCATCGAGCAGTCGCGCAAGCTCCAGGAACAGATTGAGAATCTCAAACTGGAATCGGAGCAGGCTCAACGTCAGGGTGATTTAGCTAAAGCCAGCGAAATCCAGTATGGACGGTTACCGGAACTGAACAATCAACTGGCGGAAGCCAATAGCCGGCTGAGCGAGCTCCAGAAGTCGAAACAAATTCTGAAGGAAGAAGTCACCGAGGAAGATATCGCCGAAGTGGTATCGAGCTGGACCGGGATCCCAGTTTCGCGGCTGCAAGAAAGCCAGCGGGAAAAACTGGTGCACATGGAGGACCGGCTCGGGGAACGCGTAATCGGCCAGCGTGCAGCGATCAAAGCGGTTTCAAACGCCGTCCGCCGGGCACGCGCCGGGCTCCAGGATGAGAACCGCCCGATTGGTTCTTTCATATTCCTTGGGCCAACCGGTGTGGGGAAGACCGAGCTCGCTCGTGCGTTAGCCGAGTTTCTCTTTGATGACGAGGACGCAATGATCCGCATCGACATGAGCGAGTACATGGAGAAACACACGGTGGCCCGTCTGGTCGGAGCGCCTCCGGGTTATGTCGGTTACGAGGAGGGCGGCCAACTGAGTGAAGCGGTGCGCCGCAAACCTTATAGCGTCGTCCTCTTTGATGAGATCGAAAAAGCGCACCCGGATGTCTTTAACGTGCTGCTCCAGGTCTTGGACGATGGCCGGATCACCGATGGTCAAGGTCGCACGGTTGATTTCAAGAACACGGTCATCATTATGACCAGTAACGTCGGAAGCCAATTCATCATGGATGCTACCGATAAAGAGGTCCGGAACCGGCGGGTGATGGAAGCGCTTCGCAACCATTTCCGACCTGAATTTTTGAATCGGGTCGACGAGATCATAATTTTCGATCGGTTGACCGAAGATGAATTGACCAAGATTGTCGATATCCAGTTGGCGCGCGTGTTGCGACGACTCCAGCACCAAGGCCTGAAATTGACACTCAAAGATAGTGCCAAGCATCTATTGGCCAAAGAAGGTTATGATCCGGTCTACGGCGCCCGCCCACTAAAGCGCGTGATTCAGCGTCTCTTACTGGATCCGCTTAGTCTTGCGGTATTGGAAGGCAAGTTCACCGCCGGTGACACGATCGCGGCGGAAGCGAAAGGGGAGGAGCTAGAGTTTTCGAAGGGGTAACAGGGGATGGGCCCAAATTTGGTAGGGCGAGGCTCCAAAACAGTTTAAGGTTCAAGGTTGTAAGTTTTAGGTTTCGGGTTGCGCTCTCCACCTAGCTAGGCGCCGGGCGCTGCGTACAAGATTGAACTTCGAACTTCGAACCTAAAACCTAGAACCGTCTTGGAGCCTCGCCCTACCAACGTTTCTCTAGGTTGAAATTCTCGTCTAGTTTGCAGAAATTCAGGCTATGAAGTCGGCCTATGAGCTCGCCATGGAGCGTTTGCAAAAAAATGCACCGTCTGTCCCTTTAAACGCTGAGCAACGCGCTCAGATTGCCGAGATCGATTCGCTTTACACGGCGAAGATTGCTGAAAAGGAATTGTTGTTGAAGAGCGAGATTGCTCAAGAACAGGCCAAAGGAAAATTCGATCAGGTGGAGCAACTTCAAAAACAATTGGCCTCCGAGCTACGCCGTTTGAACGAGGAACGGGAAGAGAAGAAAGAAAAGGTGCGCCGCGAGGCAAAGTGATCGGTGATTCGTGATTAGTGATTGGTGGGAGCGCCGTTAGGCTTCGGCGGTCGAACGGTTATCCCGTAGGGACTAAGTGAAAGTAGCCGGGCAGTTTACTGCCTGGCGCATACGAAAAAAAAATGGCGACCCGTCCCAGCGGGACGGTCTGATCGGGTCGGTCGCGGGCATCCGTTAGGTCTAGCCCAGTGTAAGGCCACGGATAAAGACCAAATGCTTCTTGCGCCGAACCTCTTTAGGCGCTAACTATCCCGTCCGGCTTTTCAGATGGGGGTATAGCTCAGTCGGTAGAGCGTCTCGTTCGCAATGAGAAGGCCAGGGGTTCGAATCCCCTTACCTCCAGATTTGACAACATAAGCTGCTCTCGTTAAACAAGATATAACCGGTAAATGGTGTTGCATTTCTTGTGGTGCTGGTAACAAAAGCCGAGGGATGCTGGTAACAGGCGCGAGTTTGTCTGCCTACATCCGCTAGAGTTCCCGTCGAATTCTATTCGCAGTTTAGTCCGGTGCGCCGACGGAACGCGTACTGGTCCGCTAGCGGCGACAACATCGGATGTTTTGGCGAGGCGCCCGCCGCGATATAGCATCGCTATAGACTTAAGGCCTATAGCGATGCTATATAGATCGCATGGATACACGTGCCACCCTGCTGGCAGCCGCTTTGAAAGTCCTTGAAGACGAGGGCGAGACCCAGTTCTCGACGCGCAGCGTCTGCGCGATCGCGAATGTGACCGCGCCCACGCTTTACCATCACTACGGCAGCGCCGACGGGCTCCTGAGCGCGGCCATTGCTGAGGCGTTTGCGCAGTTTCTCGAAAGCAAGAAGGCAGCGGTTCAATCTGCTGATCCGGTGATGGCACTCTGCGAGGGCTGGGACGATTACGTACGCTTCGCCGCGGCGCGGCCGCGCCTCTATGCGGCAATGATAAGCCGCGTTCTCGACGGCGCTGAAATCCCTGCGGCCGAGCAGGCCTTCGCGCTCCTGCTCGCGCGCATCGAGTCCATCGCCGCCGAGGGACGGCTCGCACCGACGGTCGAGGTGGCTGCCGATCTCATATGGGCGTCTGCGAACGCCTCGTCCCTGCTTCATGTCACGGCACGGCTCCGCAAGGCGGCGCCGCCAACTTCTGCGGTCCTTGAGCAAATCCGTGAAAACGCCATGCGGTCCATCCTGAATTCCGAAACGAAAGGCCGGTCGCGATGAAGATTCTCGTCACGGGAGGTACCGGCCTGCTCGGCGGCCGCCTGATCCCGAAACTCATCGAGGATGGCCATCAGATAGTGGCTCTCACGCGCTCTGCGTCGTCTCACGGCAAACTGAAGGCTATGGGCGCAACGCCGGTCGACGGCAATCTGGAAAACAGCGCGCCTTTGGCATTGTCTGCAATCGACGCGGTTGTGCACGCAGCCGCCCTGTTCCGTTTTTCAGGACCTCGCGAACCATTTTTCCGCGCCAACGTCGACGGCACCGCAGCACTGCTGAAGGCAGCCGAGACTGTCGGTGCGCAAACCTTCGTCTATATCAGCGCGGCGGGTATCATCATGGATGACGCCGGCTCGCCGATCCGCAACGCCGATGAAAGCGCTCCCATATTCCCTAACCATTTCTCCGCTTATCTAGCGAGCAAGGCACGGGCCGAGCTGCTGGTTCTGGCTGCCAACAAGCCCGGCTTTCGCCCAATCGCGCTTCGCCCGCCCGCGATCTGGGGGCCGGGCGATGCGTTCAGCCGCGGACTTCCCGTTGCCATAAACTCCGGACAGTTTGCCTTCATCAACCGCGGCGACTACGCTTTTGCGACCTGCCATGTCGACAATGTAGTGGAAGCAGTGGAATGCGCCCTTAAGCGTGGCGATGGCGGCCGCGCCTTCTTCATCAGCGATCGGGACAAGCAGACCTTCAGGGAATTTGTTGCGTCGCTCGCGAGTTTGCAGGGGCTTTCCATCGATAAGTTGCGCTCAATGCCCTACTGGCTTGCTTCTGCTTTTGGTCGGCTGTTCGACACCGTCTGGGCCGTCACACGGAAAGACGGCGATCCACCGATCTCGCGCTCGATGATGCGCATGATCGGGCGCGAGTTCAGCATTGACGATGCCGCCGCGCGCCGTGGGTTGGGCTATGTCGGAACGGTCTCGCGCGCGGATGGCCGAAGAAGTTACGGAGCGCCTCTTCCATAGGCCGATCGATTTCCGTGCGCCATTCCCTGACGCATCTCGTATGGCATTCGGCAGCGTTACGGCACGCTGTTCGCCGGGACGGCCATTTTGGCAAGGATAGTGGCCCGTGAGGGATTCGAACTGGGGCTACACCGAGAGGTTAGGCTGCTAGCTAATCCGGCTGAATCCGTTTTGACTGACCCCTTTCGACAAAACGCCAGTGTGACTAGGAAGAGATGCTAAAGTGAGCCTTTGGATACTAAGCGCATAATAGCGGTAACTGGCGTGAACTTTGGGTCACCATCACTGGCAATTTTTTGAAGGCGTTAAGCGGCAATCCCTAACTCCAGATTGGCGTTTTTACGACACCGCGCGGGTTATTTATTGAGACTTCAGGTTTAGTTCCCTCAGCAAGGTCTGCAATGGGCTGGCAATTTTGCCCCGCTGCCAGACAACGAACAAATCCCAGGTTGCACCCGCGTCAGCGATGGGAACCATTACGACGTTCGGAACGTTCAGGTGAGAAATGAAGGCTGGTTGAATCGAAATCGCTTCTTCATTCGCTGACAGAGCGAGAGACTCCACAAGACCATTTGCTTTGTCAATGGTGGCCAGGCGGGGACGGAAGCCGCCATACTTGCGGCAGAACTGAATGATCCTCTGGGCGTATCCCGGCACCACATCGTCCGATCCCCGCACGAACGTTTCGCCCTTTAATTGTGAAAGAGACACCTGTCTTTCGTTCGCGAACCGGTGGCTGACGGGAAGCGCAACAAGGCTCCTAACAGTCGCCAATTTACGAGCATAGAAATCGCGCGAGAGCAGATCTATACCGTGCAAGGTCAATGCTAAATCAATTGTACCTTGCCGTAATGCGATAATCATCTCGCCGGGCGTTTGATCGAGCATTTTGACCTTCAGCCTCGGATAAGCGCGCCGCAGCACGTCCAGAGCCGGCCCAAGATACTCCTGGGCGGCAGACGCAATATAGCCAATACGCAATCGGTCACTTTCTCCGCGAACCAGTCGGCGGACTTCAGCCATGGTGGAATCATAATCTGCCAGAAGCGTTTTTGCCCGTTCGGCAAGGGCGTATCCTCCGTTCGTGGGACGCACCCCGGCCGATGTTCGTTCCAAAACGCGCCCACCGAGATCCAGTTCGAGTGATTGCACCTGTCGCGTGATGGCGGACTGAGAAATGCGCAGACGGTCAGCCGCACGACGGAGGCTGCCTTCCTCGAGGACCACTAAGAACAAGCGAAGCTTTTCCAGCACGATTTAAAATAGTGATGTCAAATTCGCATCACGGCAATCACGAACCAGCATTTTCCGCAAGGCTCAAGAAGACCTACGCTGGCAATATCGATAATAAAATGACAGGAGGTCAGTTATGGAAGTAGGATTTATAGGCGCCGGTAACGTAACGCGCACGATCGGCCGCCATTTGATAAATGCGGGTCATACCGTAGTCGCATCCAACTCCAGAGGTCCGGAAACGCTGGGCGCATTCGTCTCTGAACTGGGTCCGGGCGCCCGCGCGGGGACCAAACAACAGTCAGCCGAGTGCGATATGGTGATTCTCGCAACGCACTGGGTGAATGTTCCTGAAGCGCTTGCAGGCATTGATTGGCAAGGACGAATACTGGTAGATGCGACCAACGTGCATATGGATTTCGAACCCGATCTCAGCCTGGCGGGAGTCACCCGGTCGCGGGCCGCGTTAAACGGGCGCACGTCGAGCGAGATTGTCGCCGAGATGGCCATTGGTGCCCGACTTGTAAAATCCATCAGCAACACGCCGATGTCTTGGATACAGGACTTTTCGCCGAACAAACCTCGCACCGTCCTTTTTACATCGGGTGACGAAACAGAAGCTAAACAGTGTGTAATTGAGTTGATCAACAGCACCGGACTGGTCGCCATTGACCTCGGATCTCTTCGAATGGGCGGTGTGATGCATGAGATTGGCGCACCGTTATCCGGCATTGAGCTTCACTTTGTCCAACGTCTTCATCGCCGCTGAGAAGGGAGCGAGTAGGAAAAACCACGACATCGGATTCTGTCACGATTTCCGATTTGAACCAACCGAGCTATTTCGAAACTGGAAAATTATGAAAACTCAACATTTCTTTATTGATCTAACTCAACGCCCACCCCGGAGCTTTCGCGTTCGTTTGGGCAACTACGTGGTTTTGGCCCGCATGCTCGATAAGGGCCGGGCGACCCTCGCCGGGAAGAATGGCGAATATATATATAATTCCCCAACCGACCAACGCCTGGTGCAATTTCTTGGCTTCGATCCCGATGCCTTGTTGAAAGAATTGGCAGCCGGCAAAGGTGACGGGAAATGCTCGAATGGGTTCAGGCCCATTCCAAGACCCCGCGCTCTCCATGGGAAATCGAGGCCTGGTCTGCTTTCATGGACAAACGCGCGCCGGACAGCGACGCCGAAACACTTGCGTTCTTTGCTGAACACCTGGGCCGGCTTTCTCAAAGCCGGGAAGACGTCAAAACCTTGTTCGAATTTGGCGAACTCGATGACTATGTCAGCTTTGGAGGAAAAGCGTAAATCTCACATTCTCAAAAAATAACGAGGAACAAAACAAAGCAGAAAACATATGAGCAGTAACAACCGGCAAAAATTGGCGGGAAAAATTGCCGTTATCACAGGTGGCAACAGCGGGATTGGCTTGGCCACGGCTAAGCGCTTCGTGGAAGAAGGCGCCTACGTCGTGATAACTGGCCGACGAGAGAAAGAGTTGAAGGAGGCCGCAGCCTTGATCGGGAGAAACGTCACGACGGTCGTGGGCGACGTAACGCGTTTAGAAGATCTGGACCGTCTTTTTGCCGTCGTGAAAGAGAAGCACGGTCACATCGACGTACTCTTCGCAAATGCCGGCTGGGGTGAAGTCGCACCGCTCGAGACGGCTACCGAAGCTCATTTCGACAAAACCTTCGACTTAAATGTGAAGGGAACGTTCTTCACGGCGCAGAAGGCCCTTCCCCTCTTTAAAGATGGCGGCTCGATCATCTTGAATTCTTCAGTCGCGAACGTAAGGGGAGATTCGGCGTTTACCGCCTACGCCGCTAGCAAGGCAGCCGTGCGCTGCTTCGCTCGCGGCTGGACGGCGGAGCTAAAGGACCGCAAGATTCGGGTGAATTCGATGAGTCCCGGCCCAATCGAAACGCCGGCTTTGGAGAAGGCGGGCCTCACCGCTGAACAGGTAGAACAGGCGGCAGCTCAGTTCGCCTCGCAAGTTCCGCTCGGCCGCAGAGGCAAGCCCGAGGAAATCGCTGCTACCGTCGTGTTCCTCGCTTCCGATGAAAGTTCATACATCACCGGCGTGGATCTCGCCGTCGATGGAGGCATGGCGCAGGTTTAACGCGAAGAAGAAACCTTCGTCTTCGGACAGAGCCTCGCTGAAAGCTTTTAATCAAGCAGACACTAACCGACTGAACGAAGGATTTAATATGAATGCTACAATGAAGCTTCCTTAATGCTGCAACAACTTGGCGTTGGTCCTAGCTGAATGACACACGCCACGCGACCCGATGTAAGAGAAATGGAGAAAGTCCGATGAGCACACAAGAGAATGTTCAGATTGTGAAGGATTTTTTTGCAGTAGAACGTTCTGGGGCTGTTCAAGCGCCCAATCCCAATGTTATTCAGTTCTAGCAGGCACGGGCTGCCTTGAACGATGACATCAGGCGCTAGCAACCAAATGACACCTTCAAAAGCCGAAGATTAGCCGGACAATGTCCCTTCCACAAAAAATCCACGCCACGGCCCCGATCGCCAGGTACGGCCCGAATGGAATTTTGGAAGACCACTCCCTACGCCCGATTACTAGAGTGACGATGCCGTAAAGTGAAGCAATCACGGATGCGGCCGGAATGGTGAATATAGCCCCAGCCCAGCCGGTATACGCTCCGATAGCAGTCACTAACTTCACGTCCCCCAGGCCCATGGCTTCCCTCGGGAATTCCGCGTAAGCAGTGCGACCCTCTAACAAATAAAGATCCGTTAGGGGAATGATGCCTGCCGGGGTCTCAACGCGATCGTAATAAAGCGACAGTTCAGCCGCCTGAAATTTCTGATCGTTAGCTATCACTTCCTCAGCCCGGATCCGGATTCGATCACTTTTTCGGAAAAAATGAACACGAATAGGATAACCATTATTCGTGTCAATTCGTGTCCATTCGCGGTTGAAT
>DASUWQ010000138.1:0-4276 GCA_036378375.1 Chthoniobacterales bacterium | reverse complement strand
CCGAGTCACGGAAGAGATCACTAAGACTCAGACGGCGATCAAGAACGCATGCGGTTATACGCCGGTGCTGCTAAGGCCACCGTACGGCGCGATCACCGCCCGCCAAAAAGATTGGATCGAGAAACAATTCGGCCTGAGCGTCATTATTTGGTCAGTCGACCCTTTCGATTGGAAACGGCCGGGAGCCTCGGTGATCGAGCAGCGGATTCTGGCTGGCGCGCGCCCCGGGGCGATCATTCTCTCCCACGATATCCACAAGCAAACGGTCGATGCGATGCCGGCTACACTCGATGCCCTTGCCGCAAAAGGGTTCAAGTTTGTGACCGTCAGTCAACTGATTGCGATGAATAAGCCCAAGAGCAGCCCCAGCCCGGGCCCGGAATCGCGTCCATCGGGTAGTCCTCGCCCAAGTCCATCCAAGAAACACCCTAAACTGGCAGCTCAGAACGGCGGAAACGCCGAGAGCGCCGGGAACGCCGCGAACTGAAGGTTCAGGGTCGCCCTCTTTCCGGCTGAATACGCCCGCAACCCCCCGAGACGAGCTTTCACTTCTCACGCCCGTGTTCTTGGCTATCGGCTATTACCTATTGGTCATGCGCGAAGCGCCACCCTAGCCAAGCAGGACGATTCTGCTACCATAGCCGCATCGAATGGTAGTTGAAGCATATCTCGAGGCTCGTGCTCGACTCGCCGGCGTGGTGGGAAACTTGGTTTCTCTCGCCAGAGAAACTGACGAGAGCCCGGAGACAGTCGAAACATTGCAGACTCTTTCGCGCAGTCTGGCCGATCCGCTGCTCTTTGTGGTCGTTGGAGAGGTCAAGGCCGGGAAATCGTCTTTGCTGAACGCGGTATTTGGCCAGGAGTTCTGTAAGGTTGATGTTCTACCTGCCACCGATAAGATCTACGTTTTTAAGTACGGAGCGACCGAACACGATGTGGCGGTATCGGAGGATCTAACCGAGCGCTATCGGCCGATCCCCTTTTTAAAGAATTTTAATATCGTCGATACGCCCGGCACGAACACGATCGTCGCCAGCCACCACGAAATCACGACCAGCTACGTGCCGCTGGCAGATTTGATTGTGTTTGTTTTTTCCGTGGTTAATCCGTGGGCTGCCTCGGCTTGGGAGTTTCTTCGACTGCTGGGGAATCGATGGAAGAAGAACATTGTGTTCGTCTTGCAACAGGCGGATCTACGTTCGCCTGAAGAGGTTGAGGTGATTATCAAGCACCTTAACCAAACGATTCTTCAGATATTAGGCTCGAGCCGGCCGATCTTCGCGGTCGCGGCGAAGAAGGCGCTTCTGGCCAAACTCAAGTCGACTCCGCCAGAAGAGCAGCTTTGGCAAGAAAGCAACTTTGCCGCTCTGGAAAACTGGATCTCCGAGACCGTGACCCAAAGCGAGCAACGAGGCGGCAAGCTGCGGTCGACGGCTCAAACCGCCCAGGTTGTCGCCAACTCGATCCAGGTTCGCTTGCAGAGCTCAGTGGACCTGTTGAAATCAGATCAGGAAAAATTGGGAACCATTCGGCGCTCTTTGGAGGCGAGAAAAGGCCAGACCCTCCGGCAGGTGGGAGGCTTTATCCGGGAGATGGAATTGGCTTACGACAACTGCCGGGCGCGAGGTGAAAAGCTGCTAGAAGAGCGGCTGACCCTGATGCAGACATTCAAAATGATCTTTTCCGGCGGCCGTTGGGAAAAGGATTTTCAGGACCAAGTGGCAGGGGATGTCAGGACAAAGGTCCAAGAACAGATCGAACACGCTCTCGGGTTGCTCGAATCCGATCTGCGCGGCATTTGGCAAGATTTACAGGAACGAGTTCAGGTTCAATTCGACACCAAACGACAAGTACGTGCTGCGCTCCCCGGGTTCCTGAGCCAACGCGGAATCATTCTACAAAAGCTCCAACTTACGCTCCTGGAACAAACCTCGGATGCAAAGATCAAAGAGCAGCTGCAAACCTGGTTTGGTGAAACCGCTCGTTGGCTCCGGGTTCCAGCCGGGGTCGCTGCTGCCGGCGGAGTCTTTACGATCATTGCCGCCCTAGCGCACGCCGCGATTCTGGATGTAACCGGAACCGTAGCCGGCCTAGCAGCAGCAGCGGGAACCGTGTATGCCGTCCTGCGCCGACGTCATATTTTGCGCGAGTACCGCCAGCGGATGAACGAAAAACGAGCCCAACTTTCGGAGGCAGTCGAAACCCAACTGCGCAACGCCATCACGGCCTTCTACCATGAGGTTGGGGCGACGTTCGATCCGCTGGAGAGTTTCTGCGTCGCTGAAGCGCACCGTATCTTGCCGCTAAGAGAACGGGTCGATGAGATCGAGCGTTCGCTGGTCGAGCTCAAACACGGGATAGATCAGCACGGATGAGACTGCTACACGTCTGGCGTGGCCAAAAAGTAAGTGGACGTAGTGGACAGAGTGGACTTGGTGGACCAGAACCGGATAGTGTCCGCTAGCCCAACTCGCTGCATCAACGTGGCCGTCGCCCATACGCCGACACGCCGACACGCCCATCCGTCTCACCTAGCTCCTGCTAGACGCCGCGTTCCGCTTATGGCAGGCTCCGCCCCAACATTCCTTCATGAGCCGCTTTTTGCGTAGACTGGTCAGCGCCATTGCTATGTGGGCGATAGCATTGGCGGTCGTTTTTACAGGAAACGAAGTCGTTTTCTTCCTATTGATCTCAGCACTGGGGCTGGCCGGGCTCTGGGAATACTTTCAGATGATCGAAAAATCCGGGATGCGGTGTTTCAAGGCATTCGGGATTTGCTGCGGCGCCGCCTATTTTATCGGAAGTTTCCTCTTCTTCCGGTCCAACGGACCGGACGCTGACTATAACTTCGAGACCCTCGTGCTCCTGGTTTTCTTATTCGGGGTCTTCGCGCGGCAAATGTTTCGGCCGACCACCAAGCAGGCACCGCTCGAAACCATGGCGTACACCCTGTTCGGGTTGCTCTACGTTTCGTGGTTGTTCAATTTCTTGACGAAGATCATTTATGTCTTGCCGCAGGACCAGCATGGTCATCCAGTCGGTCAATTTTACGTCCTCTATCTCGTCATCGTCACAAAGTTCAGCGACATGGGCGCGTATCTGGTGGGCAGCAAAATCGGACGTCATCTGATGGTCCCGCACATCAGTCCGGCCAAAACCTGGGAAGGATTCATCGGCTCACTCGTGTTTGCTGCGCTGGGAAGTTGCTTGTCGCTTCTGGCGCTACCCAAAGAGTTGCACGCGCTGAACTGGTTACACGCGTTGGTCCTGGGAGCGCTCATTGGCTTGGCCGCCGTGGTCGGCGATCTCGGCGAATCGATCTTGAAAAGAAGCACAGGTGTGAAAGACTCCGGTTCTGTCTTGCCCGGAATCGGCGGTGTGCTAGACCTGATCGATAGCCTCTTGTTTACTGGTCCCTTGCTTTACTTTTACCTTAGGCTCTTAGCCCGATGAGAAAACGCCGCGTCATTCTCCTGGGTGCTACCGGGTCAATTGGGTCTAGTGCCATCAAAGTAGCGGAAACCATACCCGATCGGATGCAGATCGTCGGGATGGCTGCTAATCGCAACGCCAGGCTATTGGCGCAGGCCGCTAACCGCGCGCGCCCGGAAGCGATTTGTCTCGTCGACACAGCTCATCTGGTTGAACTCCGAACCTGTCTCGATTATTCGCCGGAAATCCTGACCGGTGAGGTAGGTCTCGAAACGCTTGCGCGCATGGGTGGCGCCGACCTAGTACTCGTCGCAATTGTCGGGACGTCGGGGCTAAGACCCGCTCTGGCTGCGATCGAGACAGGAAAGGACCTCGCAGTTGCCAGTAAAGAGATCCTGGTGATGGCCGGCGAGACGGTGATGACCCAGGCCAGCCAAAAAGGCATCAAAGTGTTGCCGGTGGATAGCGAGCATAACGCGATTTTTCAATGCCTCGAGGGTAAGCCAAAGCATGAAATCAGTAGCCTGATTTTAACGGCTTCCGGTGGACCGTTCCGCAAATTGAGCTCGGACCGATTGGCCTCCGTCACAGTGGCTGATGCTCTCAAGCATCCCACTTGGAAGATGGGTCGCAAAATCAGTATCGATTCGGCAACGCTCTTCAACAAAGGACTCGAGATGATTGAGGCGCGTTGGCTCTTTGATATCCCCATGAGCCACGTTCAGGTTCTCGTTCATCCACAAAGCATTGTGCACTCGATGGTCGAGTTTGTGGACGGTTCGTTGCTGGCACAGTTGAGCCATTCTGACATGTGTTTCCCGATCCAGTACGCTGTCACTTGGCC
>DASUWQ010000137.1:0-2191 GCA_036378375.1 Chthoniobacterales bacterium | reverse complement strand
GCAGTGGTCTCGACGCCCTTGTCATCCTTCGTTGTCGCGGTCGCAATCACCTTTGTCACCGGTGTTCCATTCGGGTCCAATGTGATTCCTTTCGAGCCTTCGACATGATTTATCCGGTAGGCGATCGCGATCACCGTAAATACGATCAGTGCCGAGATCTGAATCACATTGATTGCCAGATTCACTCCGGTCGACGCATTGACTCCGGAATGCGCAATCCAGGCCACGAATAGCGGAAACACAATGCAGAATAAGATCATCAGCAACGGACTGGGAGTCGCGGAGCTGAATGTCGCTGGAAACAGCTGTCCCGCCAGGTAACCGAAAAGGATAGCGGTGACCGCAACCATCACACCGGGATAGATCCAGTAATAAAGATGGCTGGCCCACCCGACCGTGAACTTGGCGATTCGGGCAAATTTAAATGCCTTCGACTTCGACAAGAAAGCTTGTTCGGCGAAGAAGTACGATGATCCCGCGCCGGGATAGAGTTTGGAAAGCTCGGCATAGGAGATGGCGGTTGCGAAACAGAGCAACAGCGCCAAGACAATACCGAACCACATCCCAATTGCGGCCATGGGTTGGCCGTAGAGACACTGTTGAGCAAAGGTCAACCAGAGAAACGCGCCTGGCGCTATCAACGCCATCGCATTCACGGTTAGACCGGTTAGGCCGAGAGTCGGCTTGGTCTGAGGTGCAGGGGTTGCTGACATACCGCGGAGCGCCTTAAGCACTAGCTGTGCCAATTGCTAGATAACCGGCTATCCTCCGCCAGAAACTAGGTTATTGGTCCAATTCCGTCAGATCCGAGTTTTTCACGAACTAAATTGATTAAAAACAGACATCGGTGACCACTATTGCGCACAACCCTTCATTCTTGTTCTTCTGCAGTTGACGATCTTTCTCACTTTTGTCTGGCAGCAGAAATGAAGCTGACCAGCGGTTTACCCTGGTGCATGGTCTTGGTCCGCCGAGGGCGGGTAGGCTATATTAACGTAACTGATTGGCTCGGAGGCCCATGGTTAAATCCTTTCACGATCTGTCCGACAAAGAAATTCTCGCTCTGGCCATTTCGCTAGAGGAGGAAGACGGGAAAATTTATGGCGAGTTTGCTGACCGGCTGAAAGAGAACTTCCCTTCGACCGCTGCTGCCTTGGAGGCAATGCGTCAGGAAGAATCAGAGCATCGTCGCCGGTTGATTGATCTATTCCAGGAACGATTCGGACAGAACATCCCGCTCATCCGGCGCCAGGATGTAAAGGGCTTTGTGCATCGTCCGGCGATCTGGTTAAACCCAACCGTATCCCCCCAACGCATCCGGAATCAGGTCCAGACCATGGAGTCGGAGACCTACCGTTTTTACCAGCGCGCTCTTGCGAAGACGACAGACGCCGGAACCCGAAAGCTACTTGGAGACTTGGCCGAGACGGAGCGAGAACACGAGCATTTCGCAAGCGATGAGATAACCAAAAGAGCCGAGTCGGGCGCGACCGCATCCGAAGACGAGTCGGCGCGGAAACTGTTCGTTCTCCAAGTTGTGCAGCCCGGGCTTGCCGGCTTAATGGATGGATCGGTCTCAACCCTCGCCCCTGTCTTTGCAGCGGCTTTTGCTACCCGGAACAGTTGGGACGCGTTTCTGGTGGGACTGGCAGCATCCGTTGGAGCGGGAATCAGCATGGGTTTCGCCGAAGCCTTGTCCGATGACGGCGCATTGAGCGGTCGCGGCCAGCCATTGGTGCGTGGCACCGTGTGCGGTCTGATGACGACGCTCGGAGGGATCGGTCACACTTTGCCATTCCTGATTCCGAACTTCCTGTTAGCCACCACGGTCGCCATCGTCGTAGTCGCCATTGAGCTCGGCGTTATCGCCTGGATCCGAAATCACTATATGGATACACCGCTTCTCTCGGCAATTTTCCAGGTCGTCCTCGGCGGTGTCCTGGTCTTTATCGCCGGTATTTTGATTGGCTCGGCGTGACGGGGTGATCGCGCCCATCGTCCTCGTCCTCGAAGATTGACTGAAGTGGACCCGAAACGTGGACCGTTGTTTCGAGCCAGTCGTTGTCCCCTACGTCCCGGAGGGGCTTGTCGGACTTTGCCGCGAAGCGGCTATACAGAACAGCCCAGGGTTTTAACCCTGGGTTTGGCGGTTAGTAAAAAGTGCCCTGAAAGTGGCACCCGACGTTAGGCG
>DASUWQ010000136.1:0-6254 GCA_036378375.1 Chthoniobacterales bacterium | reverse complement strand
CGAGTCGCAAACCGCACGAACATCATCCTGTCGTGATTGTCATTTTTGGATGAGCGCCGTCGCGGCGCCAGGTCGGAGGGCGTCGCATTCCGTATCGCAGCTCAGCCGGGCGACGACGCCTCGTAAACATTTTCGGGCATGGAGTGCGAATAGACGCGACGCCCAGGGGGCATGACGTCTTAAACGCGTTCAGGGCTGAGCGGCCGTTAGACTAAGGCGTTTGTTCGGAGAACACGCAATACTCTGATAGTCAGGCACTCCGCGACTCCACCGCTCCGTTCGCGCGGAATCGAAGACGGGCACGAGTACGAACCAATTCGTACGTCAGATTCCGTACATACAAGGTTGCCATCCGGTGCTATCGGGGAGGAATGCAACGCGTGAAGCGAGGCGCCGATGACCACGACAATAGCAAATAAACTTATCCGGACGCAGGTAACAACAGAGTCGGCTGGCAGCCCGAAGGTGAGTCCACAGATAGCATGGTCGCCCGCGGGTTTAGCGAAGTTGGCCCAGCACCTGTTTTCCCTGATGCTACGTAATGTAGCCAGCGACGGCTTTCTCTTCGTCGATCCTAATCACCCTGACCCGACGGACCCGCAATCGTTCTCGGTGCCGGGCTGTATCATTGCGGCGCCGTCATCGCCGGCCAATACGGCCGGCATAGATCAAGACTACGTGTACAATTGGACGCGGGACGCTGCCATCACCGCGATAGAGATTGCGGCCGCCAATTTGCCCGCGGCTCCGGGTACCGGCGTCGAGCCGCTGATTGATTATGTCAACTTTGCTCAGACCTGCCAAAACCATGCGACGCCGTCGTTAGCCCTGGCCAGCTACACCATCCGGGGATTGTCACGGCAGTGGACAGAGCAAACCGATGGTCCGGCGCTGCAGACACTGGCTATCTTGGGCGCCTACAATCGGCTCGATGCACCGACCCAGGCCGTCGCAGTGACTGTCATCAACAAGAACCTCGATTACCTGATTACCGCGTACCAAAACCAAACGTTTAACTTGTGGGAGGAACACCAAGGCTTTTCCTTCTTTGCGCGCTCAGTACAATTGAGCTGCTTTCAAGCGATCGAGGCCAACACTATCGGCATCCCGGTTCCGCCAGGGATCGACGCTGCGATCACCTGGCTGCAGACGGCATTGCAACAACATTGGAACGGCACGCTCTATGTCTCGCTCTTACCTGCACCTCCTGGTTATGACGCGAATATCGACATCGTCTCCGCGTGCATTTATGGGGCTGTGCCGTGTACTGACACCAAGCTATTAGCGACGGCCGCTCAGATTCGGGATCAATGGGAGAATCCCAATTCGCCGGATCACTATGCGATCAATGTAAGCGACAAGACCAGCCAAGGAATCGGGCCTCTGTTAGGACGCTATCCCGGCGATGTTTACGATGGCGATGTAAACGATCCCAGTGCCGGAGATCATCCCTGGGCGCTCTGCACCGGCAACTTTGCGCAGTTGTATTATAAGCTAGCGAATCAGATCCAGAGCACCCAGACGGTCCCACTCGATCAATTCTCAACCGCGTTTTTCAGCCAGATTGGAGTGACAGCATCCACTGCGGTCGCGGATGTAATCACCAAACTGCAGGATGCCGGAGACGCGATGTTGGCTGCGCTGATCTATCACAGCGATCATCTGGAACTGAGCGAACAGTTTGACGGCGTCACCGGCTACGAAAAGAGCGTTAGGAATCTGACCTGGAGTTACGCAGCTTTCCTATCCGCTGTACGCGCCCGGACCGGTCAAAACGTACAGGGATGAAAAAAAGGCGCAAAAGGCAAAAGCCGGTCTCATCGATCACGCGTCTGCGTCGTTCATCCCGGCATTCTGCCCAACTCCCAGAGCCTGCTCGATCCGATCGGCAGCGACAGAAAGCCCGTTCGCTGCAGCGATTGCTTTCTGGAGTTTGCGTGCGTTATCTCGATAGATCGAGCTAGTCAGTACTTCCGTTATGAGGGTTGAGAGGTGACTGACGGTCAGTTTGTCCAGCGAGGTGACTACACCAGTTCGCCGGTACGCGATTCTGGCGGCTACGCCGGGTTGATCAAAGCCCACTGGTATCGCCACTTGCGGGACACCTTGAGCCAGCGATTCTAAGACGGTGTTTAATCCCGCATGGGTAATACAAACCGTGGCTTTCTTGAGTAGCTCCAATTGTGGCGCTTGCCTGACGATAATCGCATTGCTGGGAGCGGGTCCAATCTGTTCCGGGTCGATCTGATTACCGATCGAAAGCACCAGCTGCAAATCCCGATGTTTGGCCAGAGCTGCAACAAAGGTGCGGAAGACGTCAACTCTGCCATTTACGATAGTGCCCATCGAAGCGTAGACCACTGGTTCCCCGGTCAATCGTTCCCAAGGGAAATCTAGCTGATCCCGACCCTTGCCGTCATGGAATGGACCGGTGTGATGAAATTGCGAAGGCCAATGAGAGCTTTCAAAATCGAAAACTGCGGGAACCTGGCTAATCCACGCAAGTTTGGAGACCGTCGAAGAGAGGTCAGCCCAATTCACTTTAAGTCCGGCGCACTCGGCGTAGGCGCGAACTTGGCCGTTAGCTTGTCCGATAAGCTCCGTTATTTGCGCGATCGTTTCTCGGTTTCTTGCAATGGCTTGAGGAGTAGTCTCATGAGTCCAACTGCGATAAGGGGGAGGCGTATAGCCAGAGTAGTCGAAGTGCAGCGCAGCCGAAACATGTATGTACGGTATATCCAGTTTCATCGCGCCCAGCTCTGCGTATCTCTGAACCGTGTCGAGTATGAGCGCATCCAACTGGTTCGCCCTTACCATAGCTGGTAAGGACTTTAATATGGTCTCGGTTTGAGCAAGAACTCGGCGGACAGCCGCCTTTAAGACGTCATCTCCTTGCAACGTGCTCACGTCGCGCACCATTTCCTTAATGTGATCGTCTTCCGGACCAGGAACAGAGGGTAAACCGCGGGCGGAAGACGAATACAGGAACACAACCTCATGGTTGCGTGCCTGGAGTGCGCGGGCTAGCGCCGTCATTGGGTTGAGGTGGCCGGATACGTTAGGACAAATAAACCCTAGCTTCATCAGTGTTACTCCCTTTGCTGGCTTACGGCATTCACCCGGTTAGATGGCTGCGCGTCTTAGCGTGAGACATTAGAATCCGGTACCCACCACCCGCCGCTATTTGTCTCAGCTGCCGGAATTGTTGTCTTCAAGGGAAGAAAGTTTGAGAGGCATCTCCGTGCCAGCGGTTAACGCGCACGCACCACCCCGAACGGAGGGGAACTGCATTAGACAGGGTGCGTCCTCAGACCATGAAAAGGACTATCACAAGGAGCGGCCGAAAAGCGTGGACTGCCGCGGCTCCCGGTACGCGTGGAACGACCCAGAGACGTTTTCAACCGCAGCGTGTTGAAAGTGCGTCGGTCCCCGGGCGTCGCATCTTATTTAACGCCACACCAGTCCCGCGGCCGCGGGATCCGCGCCGACATCCGATAGACCTGAACACGCGGAATCCAACGCCGAACTGGTCGTGGTCGAGGCCCGCCCCAGGGCTCGGCGCGTGCATTGGCATAACAACGGCGAGTCTCGAGTACACTCCGCAGCCCTGCTCAAGTCCTTAACTCTTTCGGGAGCCTCACAGGGCCGCGAAGAAAGACGAGGAGAAATAGCCGCGAAAAGGCATAAAAGGCACAAAAAATCTAAAGCGAAGAAGCAAAGTTTAATAATTTCCATGCTCGCCGCGTCTCTATAATAAATGCGGGTTCACCTTTGTTTGCTTCTGTAAGAACGTCCGTCTTTGTGATCTTCTGTTTAACCTCCTCTTAACCTTTGCGGCTTTGCGTGAGATTTCTTCGTCTTCACATCCGAGGCAACGAAGAGCGGCTTTTTTTGTTCTTCGTAACTCGGCGCGGCTCTCACCGGCTCGAAGGCGCAGCGCAACGCCGTGCATTAAAGTAATGAGGAATTTGGCCGTGCCTTTGACATCGAAATCAGCAGGGAGTTGCCCGTCACGAACCGCTTTCTTTAAGCGTTGGGCAACCGCTTGGTCGGCTTGGTTGACCAGCGCTTTGATTTCCTTAGCCAGGTTCGGTGGGAGTAGGGTGCTATCGGCAAACGCACTCGCTAATAAACAGCCACGCGGATGTCCCTCGCTGCAACCGCCGGCAATTCCGAGCTCGATGAAGGCATCGATGGCTTCGCGAATATTGCTATAGCGATCCAAAACCTGGACCGGTTCACTCAGTTTGCCGGAATATCTCTGGAGCACTTTCCGGAAGAGCATCTCTTTGTCTCCAAAGGCCGCGTAGAGACTAGGCTTTTTAACGCCAACGGCTTCAGCGATCTCGTCGAGAGAGGTGTTTTGGAACCCCTTTTCCCAAAACAGCAGCAGCGAGCGGTCCAACGCCTCCTCCAGATCAAAACAGCGGGGCCGCCCACGAACTGGGGACGATGGGATTTCTGTACTCATTAGTAAAGATCAGTTGACGGAACCGCTGTTCCGTATTCTATACTGACCGGTAAATAAATGGAACTGGAAAATGGGACTGGATTTTAGGGGGAACTCGGTCTTTGGCAGCTGGTCTTGTCAGAAGGTCGTCTTTCTAGAGGTCTGCGTTCTCAGGTGACCAGATAAACATCTAACCTCAGTATAACCCAAACCTTACTTAAAATGAATATTTTGAAGGACAAAGTCGCATTGGTGACAGGGGCAACGTCGGGAATCGGCCGGGAAACGGCCATTTTATTTGCTAGCGAGGGCGCAAAAGTGGTGGTGGCCGGCCGGCGAAAGGATGAAGGCGAAGAAGTAGCGGCCTTAATTCGTAAGGCCGGTGGAACCGCTAAGTTCATTCAGGCCGATGTTTCTAAAGCCGATCAAGTCGAACGCCTGGTCAACGAAACCGTGTCCACGTTTGGAACACTCAACATCGCCTTTAACAACGCGGGGGTAGAGGGCAAATTCGGCGTGCCCTTGGCTGAACAAACCGAAGCTGTCTTCGATGAGGTGATTGGCATCAATCTCAAAGGAGCTTTTCTAAGTTTGAAGTATGAAGCCGCAGTGATGCCTCAGGGTAGCTCGATCATCTTTAACTCAAGTATCGTCGCCGAAATTGGCTTCGCTGGAGCAGCGGTGTACGCCTCCAGTAAAGGTGGGGTGAACGCGCTAGCCTTTAGCGCGGCGCTTGAACTGGCTAAGGCCGGGATCCGCGTCAACGTTGTCAGTCCCGGTGTCACGCTAACCGATATGGCCAAACGCGGGCTGGGCGATGAGCAATCAATCCAAAACTTGACGGCCAATATCGTCCCGCTTGGCCGGGCCGCCCAACCGACCGAGACGGCTCAGGCAGTGTTGTTCTTGGCTTCGGATCAAGCGTCATACATCACAGGCCAGGTACTGAGAGTCGACGGCGGTTATACCGCACAGTGAGGTGAGACGCGAGAGGTGAGAGGTGAGAAGTGATTCGTGCGGCGCGCCGCGATGGCCGGTTCGCCGCATCACCTTGAATCGGTAGGGACTAGCTCCCGCTCGTCCCTTCTCCAGTAGTCCGTTCTGCAGGGTACCCGGACTTTGCCGCGAAGCGGCTACATCGCTCCGCGAAACGTTGCAGGATGGAGATGCGGGCGTTGCTTTCCGGGCTAATGGTAGACCGGTGAGGTTGTCAGAACCGAACCGATCATTAGACGTCGTTGGGTTTATCGTTTCCGCGCTCCTGCTTCTGGGTGGTCAGGCAGGGACCGCTCAGGAAACGCCTCGAAATGGTAACCAGTCTAGCCCCACCGCGGTCGCTTCGAATCTCTACTCTCCATCTGATCATGATCAGATAAGGCTTTGGGATGGCCAAGCGCCGGGCGCGTCCGGTGATGATCCTCATCGTGATGTTCCATTCCTGCGCGTTTATCCAGCAGCAGCGGCGCAAGACCAGGCGCTGGGAAGTGCCGTACTGCTGATTCCTGGCGGAGGCTACGATCAATTGTCCGACGGAAAAGAACAGGCGCCTGTTGCAGAATATTTTTCGCAAAGGTTAAAGCTCACAACCTTCCTCTTATACTACCGTTTAGTTCAGCCTGATGGCACCTATCGTTATCCGGTTCCGATGTGGGACGGCCAACGCGCATTGAAGCTGATCCGTTACCTGGGGTCGAAATATGGAATCAACCCCAGACGGGTTGGAGTATTTGGCTTCTCTGCCGGCGGACACCTGGCCACGATGCTGGCAGTTCACTCTGGGACCGATTTTGGTCTACCGCAACAC
>DASUWQ010000135.1:0-13833 GCA_036378375.1 Chthoniobacterales bacterium | reverse complement strand
CGACTAGGCCATTAGACGAAACCGTACGCTGGGTTATTCGCGGGAGCCGCCTGTTTTCACGCGTTCCGGTTGCATCCGTGATAAGGTGAAATGGTTGCCAGCGGTTGAGGGGCGCTGTAAAGCGGCTCCCCTCCAGGGGCTCGTTTTTCTTGGGCTTGCGCGACACCCGGTCAACTATTAGATGTCCTGGTATACGACTTCGAAGTGTTTCTCGATTCGGCGTCTCTGATGAACATTTTTGATATGCTCCCCCCGGGCTCCTGGTTTGATCGTCCCCTAAAAATGGGCAAATTTACCGAGGTACGAGCTTAAAAAGAGGGCGCGATCGGTTTGATGTTTCTCCATTGGTTTCCCTCAGTCTTTGATAGTTTGCTCCGCGGGGACTTGTTTGGTTCCCGGCCTGCCCGACGTAGCCTCCCAGAGTTTAAAGCGATGGTGCGTACTCGGAAGGCTAAGCGACGAGGCGAAGTAGGACATTGCCGCTCGTGGTTGCTCATTTTCTTCCCGCTGGCTTTCGCGGCCTGCAATAACGAGAAGATCTCTGTCTATCGGATCCCGAAAGAGAACAACCAAGTCTCACTCCAAACCGGTTCGGGAAACCTCGCTCCACCAGCGCCCACGAATCCGGCGAGCTGGTCTAAACCGGATGGCTGGACTGAAAAGGCTTTGAGCGAGATGCGGCTGGGCAGTTTCCAAGTGGCTGGCACGAACGATGAAACGGCCGATATATCGGTTACGGCGTTTCCAGGCGATGCCGGTGGCGTAGAGTCGAACGTCAATCGTTGGCGGGGCCAAGTCCGTCAGCCAACCCTCGAGGGGGACCAACTTGCCCAGAGCTGGCAGGAAGAAACGGTGGACGGGGTTCCAACGATCATTGTTGATGTGCAAACTCCGGACGGGACCGAAAAAGCCAGCGCCATCTTAGGTGCAGTCATGCGAACTGCCGACCGAACCTGGTTTGTAAAAATGACCGGACCCCCTGATTTACTAAAAAATCAGAAAGACAATTTCTTGCGATTTGTGCGCTCGTTCCACTTCCCGTCGACTTCCGATGAAGAGAAGCCGCAACCACAAGAACCGCCTGGGGACCAAGTAAAATCAACAAATGACCGGTAAACCAGAGGTAACGCCGCGAACGCCGGAAGCGCCGGGAGCGGGCATCGCAAACCAGCCACGACCGAAGACTTCGTTCACGGCGCTCGCGGCCCTGCCGGCGTTCACGGCGTTGAAAGGAGTGTTTAAACCTTTAGCCTCCCTACGATTGACCATCGTTTGTCTCGCCTGCGCGATGTTTATCGTTTTTGTCGGGACGTTGGATCAGGTCCAGATCGGAGTATATGAGGCGCAGTTGCGCTACTTCAAAAGCTTCTTCCTATATTTTACCCTGCCGGGAAGTAATTTTCGGATCCCCTATTTTCCAGGCGGATACACACTCGGCGCGGTCCTTCTGATTAACCTGGTTGCCGCGCATCTGGCCCGTTTTAAATTCACGTGGAAAAAGTCCGGTATTTTGATTCTTCATTCCGGCCTGATTTTGCTGCTGATCGGACAGCTTATAACCAGCGTTTTTGAACAAGAAAGCCAGATACAACTCGATGAAGGGCAAACCAAGAATTACTCGGAGAGCCCTTATTTCGACGAACTAGCCATTATCGATCGATCGAAACCGGACTCGGACGAAGTGATCAGCGTCCCGGCGAGCCGATTGATCAAGGGCCAAACGATTTCCTTACCGGTAAAAGGGCTGCAACTACAAGTCGATGAGTCGTATGAAAACGCGGCTTTGATCAACCCGAATCAACTCCCTTCGCCGAACTATCCGCATCTGCGTCTGGGTCCGATGGCAGTAGCGGTTGCTATACCGAAGACGTATAAACAAAACGAGCGGAACCAGCCGACGGCGGCCGTCACTTTATTGAAAGATGGCCAAGCAGTTGGTTCATGGGCTCTTTCTAGCGGGTTCCCTCAACCGGTCCAATTCAAGGTTGGTTCAGACCCTTTCGAGATCATCTTTCGGCCGAAGCGATATTATCGGCCATTTTCGATCACCTTAGAAGAGTTCAAGCATGACCGGTATGCCGGCACCGATATCGCCAAAAACTTTTCCAGCAAGGTCCGGCTAGTTGACCCAACGGCCCATGAAAACCGCGAAGCGCTGATCTACATGAATCATCCGTTGTGGTACTCGGATCTCATCCTGTACCAGGCGGGTTTCGGCAATAATGACAAGACCACGGTGCTCCAAGTGATGAAAAATCCCAGCCGGGTACTGCCGTACGTCGCCTGCGGCATGATGGCGCTAGGCTTGTTGATCCAGTTCGGCATGCATCTGGTCAGTTTTGTGCGGAGGCGCGTGATCGCATGAAGAAGATTATTCCCTGGACCATTTTCATCGTTTTTGCGGGATGGGCTGTGTCCAACATGATTCCGAAGAAACCGAGCAGCACGTTCGACGTGACCGGCTTCGGCAAACTGCCAGTCCTGGCCGGTGGACGAGTGATGCCGATGGACACGCTGGGTCGGGTTTCTTTGCTTCAGATGAACCATCATGGCGTCGAAGAAGCCGCTGAGAACCAGAAGCCGCCTCGAAAACCATCTCAGACCCAATGGTTGCTCGACGTGCTGATGCTGCCTGAACACGCGGATGGAGCAAAAGTCTTCGAGGTCACCAATCCCGATATCCTCGACCTGTTTGGATGGCGAAAGTCGGGAAATTATTCATTTAACGATCTTCAACCATTTTTCGCTAAGATCGAAGAACAGGCCGGTCAGGCTGCTCAGACCGATGCCGATGCGCGGAATGCGTTTCAACGAGGAATTGTCCGGTTACGCGATGTTCTCCGTCTTTATGTCCAACTAAAGAATACGATTGAGCCACAAGACTCGCCGGACTTCGGGAAAGAGGTGCAGGTTTTTCAGCAAGCAATTCAACCTGGCCTCGATGCGGTTAGGAACCGGGATGCTGGAAAGCCATACGACGATCAAGCTTTCCAGCGAATTCTGCTGTTCACCCATAGATATCAAAGTCTGGCGCAGGCTAAGTATGCGTATGCGATTCCCAACCCCAGCGGTAAGACAGAAAATGATCGTTGGTCTCCGGTCTCGGAAGCGCTCTTAGGCGCGATCGGCACCGGCCAGATTCCTTATCCAGTTACTGCTTACGGTCAGATGGTCTCGGCCTATCGCAATGGAGATGCCGCCGGCTTTAACCAGGCTCTGAACGAGTATCAGCAATATCTAAGTAAGAATTTCAATCCGGAAATCAACCGGCCCAACTTGGAGTATTACTTCAATTTGGCTCAGCCGTTCTATCAATCGCTGGTTCTCTATTTGGTCGTCTTCCTGTTAGCACTCTTTTCCTGGTTGTTGTGGCCGAAGGTCTTGAGTCAATCCGCGTTGTTGTTGTTAGGATTTGCTTTCCTGATTCATACCGCGGGTTTGATCCTGCGAATGTACATTCAGGGCCGACCTCCGGTCACGAACTTGTACAGTTCCGCCATTTTCGTGGGTTGGGCTACGGTCCTGTTTTGTTTAGTACTTGAACGAATTTACCGGAACGGGATCGGCAGCGTGTGCGGCGCGGTGATCGGTTTTACCACGCTGCTAATCGCCCAAAATCTACAGTTCGATGGCGACACCATGGAAATGCTCAGGGCTGTGCTCGACACCAATGCGTGGTTGGCGACCCATGTGGTGGGTGAAGTCCTTGGCTATTCTGCTGTTTTTCTGGCTGGGCTAATCGGGATCATTTACATTTTCCGCGGCGTATTCACGACGTCGTTTGATGAAAACGCGTCGAAGACCTTAGGCCGAATGATTTACGGTGTTGTCTGCTTCGCCACCCTGTTCAGTTTGGTCGCGACCGTCCTCGGCGGCATCTGGGCAGACCAATCCTGGGGGCGTTTTTGGGGTTGGGATCCGAAAGAGAATGGCGCGCTTTTAGTGGTCCTCTGGAACGCGATTATTCTTCACGCGCGCTGGGGCGGCTTTGCCCGAGAACGCGGTGTGGCCGTGTTAGCGGTTTTTGGGAACGTGATCGGTAGTCTTTCCTGGTTTGGTGTTAACATGCTGGGAGTCGGTCTGCATTCGTACGGATTCATGGACCAGGCGTTTGGACCGCTGCTTGCATTTGTAGCGAGCCAACTCGTCATCATGGGGATCGGCCTGTTGCCCCTGAAATATTGGCGCGGGATCCGGGCTCGGGGACGACGAGTGACGGAGACCGGTGGAGTACCGGCGCATGCTGCTGAAGCAGGGTGATTGGTGATTCGTAGTATCCCAAAGGGATTAAAGGACTGAGCCCGGGGTTGTACCCGGGATAAATCCACGTCGGAAAGCCGCCCTGTAAGGGCGGTAGACGATAGTTTCAGTTTCCGTTCCCGATGCTGGAGTGACACGGCTCTAACGCACCTTTTGGGGCAGAACCGCACCAGGTTAAGATCTTGTCAAAACCTGGCTTAAAACCCGGGATGAGCTCGGTAATCCCTTCGGATCGTCTACGACCTCCAGCCCGGATGATTTTTTATAATCAGGCCAAATTTCAGAAAAAATGCTAGGCGGTTTCCGATTCGGAGGTTATCTCTCGGTGGGTCACCTACTTGCAATTTTATTGGTAGCGATTGACCTGGTCGAGCGGAGCACATGAGAGTTAGAACCTTGCGACGATTGTGCCTAACTGTCTCGCTCCTGTTTTTGATGGAGCCTGTGCATGCCGAGCAGCCTTGGTCGTATGACAGTGCGGTTCAGGGGCAACCTCAGACTCCGACCTCCGATTCGACAGACGAGCAGCAGATCGTGGCCCTCCTTAATCGAATGACTGACCGGTGGAACTCACACGATTTGGAAGGATACATGGATGTGCTCTGGCAGTCGCCGGCTTTGTGTTACGTATGTGAGGGTCAAGAAATTATGGGGTGGGGGAACCTGCTTGCTGAGTACCAGAGGGGATTCGTAGATCGAAACACCATGGGCTCGGTGCACGTGGATCGCACGTTAGTGAGGATAATCAGCCCTGGTATGGCCTCTGCGCTAGACTGGTGGTCCGTCAGTTTTCCGTCGCCGAAATCCCACACAGATTTTGCTACGACGACCTATATTTTGCAGAAATTTCCAGAACAAGGTTGGAAAATCGTACTGTTGCACACAAGTTTTGTAGAGCCTTGATCCGACCTGGCCCGTGGCGGGCCAGATCGGGTCTCTAAACAGCTGCCTTAAACGAGGTTCGTTGGATGTGTTGGTAGCCCCGGGGCAAGCAATGTCGGATGTGTAGGCAAACCGGGAGCCAATAGGGTCGGATGCGTAGGGAGTCCCGGGGCCAATAGTTTTTCAACATTCCAAATGTGGAATCCCCCTGCCGGCGAGCTCATCGGTGGTAGGTTGCGCATGTGGCGGCCAAGCTCAGTCGGTGGGAGGATCATCGCGAAACTCGGAATTGCAGTTAATAACAGCATGCCAAGGGTTAATTTTTTCATGAGGGACATTGTAGGCACGGTCTTATACTTCTGCCCCCAAAAAGTGGCTTGACTTCCAGAAATCCTTCCGAGAGCGAGGATCGGGTTTGGAAACATTCACCCCTTAGCGTGTCCAGATGTTCTTCGAGCGGTCGACGCGTCTATCCAGACGGCTGACTAGCCTTGTCGCAAACCAAATCACACCGTCTCTGCGAGACGGCCCTTTTTTGCGTTGTCCCAGCTCATAAATTGCCAGGACGTCGGGGACCTCAGTCGAGTCGCTATTATCATTCAGCTCCTCGGGACAGTGTCCGCCCCCCACTAATCACAAATCACCAATCACGTCTCACTCCTATCGAAGCGGCGCGGCGCTCGCGTGATTGGTAATTGGTGGCGACGCCAAGCGAGATCGGAGGGTAAACGCCTGGAGGGGAGCCGCTTTTAACCGTTCCTAAACCCAGCGCAAGTTTCTCCTTATCGCACAAAACGGCCAAACCGTTAGGCAACAGGCGGCTCCCGGAAATTACCCAGCGCGTGCCATCACCCTTTGGTACCGTGCAAGCCAGGGGTAGTACATATCACGCGAGGAGACGCTCCCGGGAGCCCCTGCTAAGGAACCTTCAGTTAAAACCACAATTTTCGCGCGACTATGCGGTTTGGTTTTAGACCGATTAAAAGCGGCTCCCCTCCAGGCGCTTAGCCTTCGATCTCGCTTGGCGTCGCTACCACTTACTAATCACGCGAGCGCCGCATCGATGCTTTCCTCCAATGTCCGCGGCGGTCTGCCGAGTAAGTTCTGAATATTCGGAGTCGGTCCGCTTGCTCCACCGCTCTTCTCGAGCTCGCGCAGGTCATTAATGAAATCGGCCACAAAGTCTGGGAGCCCGGCAGCAACCATGGCCTGTTTGGCTTGGGCCGGTTCGATATCAATGTATTTAACCGGCTTACCGAGTTTGTTAGCCAGCGCGTCAGCTATTTCTGGATAACTCACTGCCTTGGGACCGGTAAGGACATATTTCTTACCTTCATGACCGCTCTCGGTCAGTGCTGCTACGGCCACCGCGGCCACGTCCTCTTCATCAACCAGTGCCACGCGGCCTTGACCGATGCTTGAGTAGAAGACGCCTTGCTCCTCAACCGTTGGTAATAGCGAGCGGATATTAAAACGGGCGAGGTCAGTCGGCTGAAGATGACTCCAGCTAATTCCAGATGATTCCAGCATTTGCTCCGCTTCCCAATGCCGGCGGAAGAGTTCGATCGGGGTAGTCGAGCTCGCTCCAGAGACAGATAAGTTAACAATCCGTTCCACGCGATTTTCTTTGGCTGCTCGTATGAAATTACCTTTCCATTCCGCAGTTTCTAGAGCGACCGGCACTAGCAAGAAGGCCGATTCAACGCCGTTAAAACAATGGGGCAATGAGGCTGGGTCGCTAAAATCGCCCTGTACCACCTCCGCGCCGCGAGATTGCAGTTCAGTTAGAACCTGATCTTGCTTCTTCGTATCGCGAACCATCAGGCGAATCTTTCTGCCTTGTTTGACAAGTTGTTGAGCTAAGGGAGTCCCAATATTTCCAGGTGAACCAGTCACGAGAATCATAATAGTTATGTTGGTAACACTAACATTGATTACGAGATACCATGAGGTGCCTCTAGATAAGCCCATCGTTCCGCCAGCTTGCCGCCGGCAATCCGCCAAATAACGATTCCACTGAATTCAATCGCTGCGCCGGTTTGAGCGTCGGTTGCTTGCCATCGGTTCCGGACTACAACTTTGTCTTCCTCGGCGATGATATCTTCTATCACAACACGAAGATCCGGATATCGTTTAAACGCCGCAGCTAGATACGTTTTGGGGCCATTTGGGCCGGGGGCGGCTCCGGGTGGAGCGTCAGCTCCGTGTTCGCGGTAATCGCTGGCGAAGTTCCGGTCTGCAACTTCGAGGTTCTGCTGATTGACGAATTCTTCAAAGTGACGACGAACAAAGGTCTTGTTCTCCTCGATTGACATAGAAGTTTTCAATTGGCTGGGGGGCAGTTAGCAATCGGATTAATTCGCGAGCGCCTCCACTTTAGACACCGGAGTGAGATCGACAAGACGGCACTTTTTCGTTACATAAGCACCAACTAGTTCCCTATGGCCACTGCCCAGAATCGCACGGAAGCTTGCCCGATTGAAGAGCTCATGGACATTCTTGGAGGTCGCTGGAAAGTCTTCATCCTTTGGGAACTGATCCAGAAGCCGCGCCGGTCCAGCGAACTCCGCAAAAGTATTCCCCCAATTACCCAGAAGGTCTTTGTGGAACAGCTCCGTGACCTGGAGGAGTGCGGCCTGGTGAAGCGAACAGTCTACCCATCCGTACCTCCCCGAGTGGAATATGAAGCGACCGCACTCGGCCAATCGCTTCGGGAGATCCTGAAGAACATGTGTCACTGGTCATCAGAGAACATGGAAAAGGTTCGCGAATGCCGGCGCACAAGGCGGTTGGAATTAGGCATTAATTAAATGTATTCCTGATTTTGCTTAGAGCCGCCAAGTGAGCTGCTGCGCCGAATCATTTACTGGAGAAACCGTTATAAACGGTTTCTTTATCCCTATCCATGTCTTCCCCAACCGGATTCTCAAAACCACGTGTACTTGTCGTTGGCTCTTCCAACACCGACTTGGTTGTTTACTGTCAGCGGCTTCCAAAACCGGGGGAGACGGTTCTGGGAGGCGAATTCAAAATGTTCGGAGGAGGTAAAGGCGCCAATCAGGCCGTCGCTGCGGTCAGGGCTGGCGGAGATGTGACTTTTCTTGGGGCCTATGGGGCGGATAGCTTCGGCGATGCGGCTCGGGAACGGCTGACAAAAGAAGGTATCCACGTGAATCATTTTCTGCAGGTTTCGGACGCGCCCAGCGGCGTTGCCTTAATTCTCGTCGACGGAGTTACCCGGGATAACCTGATTGCGGTTGCCAAATCGGCGAATGAATCAGTCGGTCCGGCCATGATTTCCGCGGCACGCTCAGCGTTTAAGGCTGCTGATGTCGTGATTTCTCAGTTAGAGATCAGGGATGAAGCGGTCGAGGCAGTTGGCAAGATTTGTAATGAATTGGGTAAGCGTTTTATCCTGAACCCGGCGCCTACCCGGCCACTATCAAAATTTCTCTATCAATGGGTGCATATTTTAGTCGTTAATGAGCACGAGGCTTGCAGCCTGAGCGGGGAAGAAGATATCGATACTGCCATGACCTGGTTTGAGAAGCAGGGTTGCCGGGCTGTGGTCGTTACCTTAGGAGCTGCCGGCGCAAAGTTCGCCAGTTTTTCCCATGGAAAGGGCGGCTCAATGCCGGCAACTAAAGTAGTGCCCGTTGACACGACCGGCGCGGGCGATTGCTTCGTGGGTTGGCTGGGGGTCGGCATTGCGGAAGGGCTTGACCTGGAGCGTGCCGTCGAGCGAGCGATCAAAGCCGCATCATTGAAAACAACACGCTCCGGTGCCCAGGACGGCATGCCGTATAGGGAAGAAGTCGTCTAATTCGCCTGAGGCCCATTAGAATGACAAATTTCAAATGACCGATGACAGATTGGGTGGAGTCTGGCACAGCCCAACGCTTGAAAAATGTGGGAATTTGTCATCTGTCATTTGTTCAGACCGCCGCCGGATCATTCTCCTTGCAGTCCGCGCTTCTAGTAGAAATAGTTCGGCGTTGCCGTTTTTCCGGCTGATTTAATGAAAAATCGTCTCCTTTGGGTCCTCCCTCTGCTCCTTTTTTTGTGTTCGCTCTCCCCGGCAAAAGACTGGAAGACCATCCGGTTCGGTGTGGATGCTAGTTACGCTCCGTTTGAGTCGAAAGCGCCGAGCGGCGAATTAGTAGGTTTCGATATCGATCTCGGTAACGCGCTTTGCGCTAAGATCGGCGCTAAAGCGGTCTGGGTGGAGAATGATTTCGACGGAATGATTCCCGCTCTGCAAGCACGTAAGATCGATGGCATTCTTTCGTCGCTAGCGGTGACAGAGAAGAGAAAACGCCAGATCGACTTTACTGATAGTCTTTTTGACACACCGACCAGAATGGTGGCGAAAGCTGGGTCAGATCTTTTGCCAACCCCTGAGTCGCTTAAGGGAAAGTCAGTCGGAGTCGAACAAGGAACGGTCCAGGAAACCTACGCTAAGATGTACTGGGAACCTAAGGGCGTGAATATTGTTTCTTATCAGAATCAGGACCAAGTGTACGCGGACCTACGGTCCGGCAGACTCGACTCAGCGCTCCAGGACGAAATTCAGGCCCAGCAAGGCTTCTTAAAGAGCCCGCAAGGCCAAGGCTTCGCTTTCGCCGGGCCGGAGGTAGTGGATGACGCGATTTTGGGGAAAGGATCCGCCATCGGCTTGCGGAAATCCGACCAGGACTTAAAAACTGCCTTAAACAAGGCCCTGCAAGAAATTCACCAGGATGGCACTTACCAGGCCCTGGAGAAAAAGTATTTCGACTTTGATGTTGCTCCAAAGTAGATCCGTTTGGCGTTTGCCGTTTGGCGCTTGGCGTTCGGCGTTTGGTGCACGGGGCTACGGGCTCTCTAAGGCCAGTTCAGCGTTCGGCGTTCTCTATTGGAAACGTTATGCTCTTTCCCGGGATCCATTGAGGCGTCCCCAAGCTGATTCACACGACGATTTCCGCCAAACGCCAAACGCCGAATGACCGGATACCTCCAACAGCTTCTGGTCGGAATCGGCGTTACCATCGAGGTGGCGACTATTTCGCTTTTGATCGCTTTTGTTCTCGGGCTGATTGGGGCCGCCGCCAAGCTCTCTTCGAATCGTTGGTTTGTCTTGGCGGGATCGGCATATACCACTTTGATCCGGGCCGTTCCGGACCTGGTGCTAATGCTCCTCATGTATTACAACGCCCAATACCTGCTAAACGCGATCACCGACTGGTTACAACAGCCACAGATTGATATCGATCCGTTTCTTGCTGGTATCTCCGTCCTCGGTTTTATTTACGGCGCTTATTTTACGGAGACGATTCGGGGCGCGGTGAAAGCAGTTCCTCGAGGCCAGTTGGAAGCTGCCGCCGCGTTCGGCTTGACTCGGTGGCAGGCGTTTTCACGAATCTTGTTTCCGCAGATGATGCGATTTGCCCTGCCCGGTATCAGCAACAATTGGCAAGTCATTCTCAAAGCCACCGCTCTAGTTTCGATCATCAATCTTCATGAAGTTATTTATGCCGCGCAGGCCGCCATCAAGGGCTCGAGCTGGCCCGGTGGAGCGCAGATGTTTTTTTATCTTTCAATAGCCGCACTGCTTTACCTCGTGTTGACGACACTTTCTAACTTTATGTTCGGTTATCTCGAAAAGCGTTACGCTGCGGGCTTCGAGCGAATGGCTCGATGACTATTGACCTAATCAAACAGTATTGGCAGTCGTACCTGTGGGGTTCGCCGAACCATATCTCTGGTTTAGCGATGACCTTATGGTTAACGGTCACTTCCTGTGTGATGGGGTTTGCTCTCGCTTTGCCTCTCTCGGTTGCCAGAGCTGCGGGACCTTCGTGGATACGTTGGCCGATCTGGCTATTTACTTTCGTATTCCGGGGAACACCGCTTTACATCCAGCTATTGATAATTTATTCCGCTATTTACGGTCTCGATTTTGTTAGGAACACGCCCGGTGTCGGCTCTTTCTTCAAAGATGCACTAAATTGCACAATTCTCGCCTTCACTATAAACACATGCGCGTACATTACCGAACTACTTACCGGCGCGGTAAAAGCTACCCCGCGCGGTGAAGTGGAAGCAGCTCGTTCGCTCGGATTATCAGGCATCAGTTTATATCTCCGGATCGTTTTGCCGTCTGCTTTGCGGCGGGCTTTACCGGCTTATAGTAACGAAGTTATTCTGACGTTACACGCCACCACTCTGGCTTCCACGGTGACGGTCTCAGATATTCTCAAGGTCGCGCGCGACGCCTACGCCGAGTATTACCTACCGCTTCCCGCCTTTGGTATTGCTGCGATCCTCTATGCTTGTTTATCGCTGACTTTTATTTCGTTGTTCCGAAAAGCGGAACAGAAATGGCTGAGGCATCTGCCCACGACGTAACGTCCATCCAAGTCCGGGTAATGAATAAATTGGCGGTTGAAAATATCCATAAGCGTTATGGCGAAACAGAGGTGCTGAAGGGGGTTAGCTTGGCGGCTCGTCCGGGTGACGTGATTAGCATTCTCGGATCTAGCGGGTCCGGCAAAAGCACCTTTTTGCGTTGCATCAACCTACTGGAACAGCCGAACCAAGGAGCCATTTGGTTAGATGATCAGGAGATAAAACTCCGGCCCGGTAAGCACGGCATGTTAAGAGCGGAAAACCAGAAAGCATTGCAACAGCTGCGGACAAAGGTGGCGATGGTGTTCCAAAGTTTCAATCTCTGGTCACACCTGAACGTGTTGCAAAACATTATTGAGGCGCCAGTGCACGTGAAAAAAGTCCCGACGCCGGAAGCAGTAACGAAAGCGCGCGCGAATTTGGCTAAGGTTGGTCTGAGTACGGACGTGGAGAAAAAGTATCCAGCGCAGCTCTCCGGCGGCCAACAACAGCGTGTTGCCATCGCCAGAGCGCTTACTATGGATCCCGAAGTGATGTTATTCGATGAACCGACTTCCGCGTTGGACCCGGAGTTGGTTGGCGAGGTGCTAAAGGTAATCCAGGCGCTGGCCACCGAAGGCCGAACGATGATCATCGTGACTCACGAGATAAATTTCGCCCGCCACGTTTCGAATCGAGTCGTCTTTTTGTCTGAGGGCAAAATCGAAGAAGAAGGCCCCCCCGATGAAGTGCTGGGGCGACCAAAGAGCGAGCGGCTTGTCCAGTTTTTGTCTGGGACCAGGTGGCACGGAGCATCGTGACGGCGCATCGGCGTGATGCCAAAGGGCGCTGACACGCGGAGGGCGGTAACACACCCTGTGGCCGGCTTCCCGATGTGACCTATGGGACTCATAGGACTTATGAGTCAGGTTCGATTAGTCCTATAGGTCCCATAAAGCCTGTCGCGCCGCAGGGTTGGCGAAGAAGGTGGATCCTATCCGTGGAGAGGGCGAGCGCATCACGCCCCTACGCCCATACGCCTCTACGCTCCCAGTATCTCCCCAAGATGATCGAGGCAGATCTGCGACCAACCCTCGAGCAAGTCGCTTTCGGCCCGTATTTGGGCCGGTGCCAGGAACTCGACCTGGGTGATCGCGCTTTCGCGCTTTACGGCTTCGGGCGCGCCTAGTTCCACCACGTGGACGACTCCCAGGTGCACTTGTCCGACCTCGGTCGAGTCGTCGTTGATCAATCCAACAATCCGATGCGACCGCGGCGCCGCAATCTGGACCTCCTCATCAATCTCTCGCTGTACACCGGCTAAATAGGCCTGGTGATCCAGCGCGAATAAACCTTCATCCTTATCGTTCATATGGCCGCCAATGCCAATCGAGTACTTAGCCACCAGCCGTTGTTCACCCGAGCTCTTGCCACGTCGATACCGTAGGATTTGGCTGCCTGCTACGATCAGCGCGTAAGGGATGATCTGTTTTAAGCTAGGATCAGTCTCAGCCGACGAACGCGGAGCGAAAAAGTTGTTCTCTCGATCTAGGAGCGCGGGAAGGTAATGATCCACGCTCGATGAGAAACCTTGGAATGTGCCGAGCGAATCAAAGAGCGCTCGCCGAACTACCAGAATCATTTCTTCTTTCATTCGTGTTCTCCATTGTAGTCCCAGGTGCGGTGACGGGGGTCTCGACCTTCATCCAGGTCGAGATAGTCGAACATGGTTTCAATATCGGTCCTATCCTGGAATCCGCTTTCCTCTAGACGTTTTTTTAAGCGAGCAGAGGTCCCGTCGCGCCAGCCCTTCTTTCGCACCCAATCGTTCCACATGGAGATTTCTTCATCGGTGGGTGTGCGCCCGCGAGTAAAGCACCATTGCAACAGTTCTTCGTCCGTACCCCCTTGGAGAACGCGTTCGGAGAATTCTTTGTAGTCCACCCGGAGAAATCGGCAGGTTCTCCCATCGAAACCCAGGCCCAATACTTGTTGATAGTCGGCGGGCAGGAGGTTGCCGGCGTGAAGCCGGATCTTATCGATCATTCGAGCGAAATAGTAAAGCTCGCCGGTTTTGACGTAAGGACTACGGAGGTTTTCAACCTTCATCGGATCGGCACAACCGTACATGAGCTTGGGGCAGGCTCAAGGAGTTCGAAGAGCATCGTGGCGGATCGGCGTATCGGCGAAGGGGCGTAATGCCACGAAGTGGCATGACAGAACAGCCCAGGGCTTCAGCCCTGGGTATGGTCATCATCGAGGATGCGCCCTGCAAGGGCGCCCGAACGAGGTTCGCCTGGGGCCCATCGCCTTAGAGGATCACGA
>DASUWQ010000134.1:0-4279 GCA_036378375.1 Chthoniobacterales bacterium | reverse complement strand
GGTACAACGCTTTAGCAAAGCGCCGCTTTCGACCGCTCAGCCACCTCACCAAGCACGAGTCGGGAGAGTATTCCGACCGGGATCGGACGTCAAATCAAAGAATAGGAGACAGGAGCTAGAATCTGGGATCTAGGGTCTAGGGTCTAGGGTCTAGGGTCTAGGGTCTAGGAGTGGCCGGGCCGCACCACTCATCGTCGTCCTCGTCCTCGATTCGTGGCGCGCGATTGGCCGAAGCGCGAACACTTAAACCGTAAACCAACCAGGGGGAAATCCCGAGTACCACGAAGCTGTCGAGGACGGGGACGACGACGAATACGAGGACGATTTCGAGCGCTCCATCCCCTCCTAGCTCCTAGATTCTAGCTCCTAAATTCTCCCCCGTAACCCCTCTCTTTTTGCAACTTTTCGCCGTAACGCGGTGTACTCCCGATGAAACCAACGCTTTCAAAGGAGTAAATATGCAAACAAAAATCATCGATTTTCCACCGAGAACATCAACAGCTTCGCGATTAGCTTTGCGCACCGCGGTGTTGCACACTGCGGACCGGACCGACTGGCTATTGGCTCTTTGGTTAGGGGTCTGGGCCGCCTTCGCCACCGTCGAATGCATTGGCCAACTCGGCTTTCTTAGGATCTACTAACTTTAACCGGCCTCCTTTTTGGCCACATGCAGTTCAATGGTAAACGCCGCGCCCTTGCCGCTCATCGGAATCGATGACCAGGATACCAGCGGTCTCGATGCTAGAATGGCTGAAGTCCAGGAGTTCGAGACGTTCGTCCGTAACTACCAGAACATGGTTTTCTCGGTAGCGGCAAGAATTGTGGGCAACCCGATCGATGCCCAGGATATCGCTCAAGAAGTTTTTATTAAAGCGTATGAGCGGTTCGACGAATTGAAAGAGAGCGGCACGGTCGGCGGATGGCTAAAGACCGTCGCAACTAACTTGTCAATCAATCATCTAAATCGTTACCGGGCCAGATGGCGGTTTTTCTCTGAAGAAGAGACCGAGTTCGAAATACCGACTTTCACTCCACCGACCGACGATCGCCGCGAGTTGCTTGACCTGGCAATTCAGAAGCTACCCGATGCGCAAAGAGTCCCTTTAGTGCTCTTCCATTTTCAGGACCTGTCCTACGACGAGATCGCCGAAAAACTCGGGATCTCACTAGCTAAGGTCAAGACCGACATTCATCGAGGCCGAGAGAGCCTCCGCAAGATTCTAGTTAAAACGTCATGAAGGAACCGAACGAAGATTGGTTAGATCAAGAGCTAAAGGGGCTCCCCGATTTGGAAGCGCCGCCCGAGCTTTTGCCGAAAGTGATGCGTTCGGTTAAGAGACGTTCTGCTCAACGCTGGCTATTGTCGATTTTTCGCCAGCACCTACCCCTAATAAAGAACTCCTGTTTGGGCTTCGCTTTGGCTGTGGTGGTGCTGGTACCACTTTTTAACCCGGTGGCAACACTGGTCGATCTGTTAGCCCGCTCACCGATCCTCCATTTTCTCGGGGCTATGTTGGATGTCGGGCGCACGATTCTTGGTAACCTGCGCATCTTCGAATTGCCGTTGGGATGGCTGGTCGCTCTGGTGGCCGGCTTTAGTTATTTAACCTGCATTCTCGCCGCGTCGACGGTTCGGCATTTGGCGACTGCTAAACGATCATGAATACCAAATTCCGTTTCCGAGGCAGAGCACTTTGGCTTAGCCTTATGTTAGCGACCGTGCTGGGCGCTCAATCGCTAGTCGCTTCTGCGCCGGGATCTCCGGCAGAGACCAAGCCGGACAATATCCTGTCTAACTTTACCACTAACACCCTCGAACAAATCGTTAATCTGTGCCCGGTCTCGCACCGCTCAGCTGCCTTTACCAAAATCCGGCAGCATGATCGGTCCGGCGATCAGGTTATCACCGGACGTACCTACACTTTGCGAGCCGGTGAGTCCTCCGAGGGCGATGTCGTCGTGATTCATGGGCATGCCCGCATCGATGGAGTTGTAAATGGCGATTTGGCTTTGATCGGCAGCGATGCAGTAATCAGAGGTACGATAAACGGCGACATGATAGCCGTCGCATCGCAGGCCCGTTTCGAAGATGGGGCCGTGGTGAACGGAGATTTCAGTTCTGTGGTTTCGGCAGTCGAACGCGATAAAGACCTTCAGGTCAACGGCAGCCGCTATAATCTCGATTTCTTACCTGCCGCTACGGCCACTAATCTGGGTCAATGGCTTACCGGCACTATCTTTTTTCTGCGACCTATGTCTCCTGATTCATTCATTAGTTGGTTCTGGGCCCTGCTCGTCTTGGGGCTCTGTCTGGCGATCGGCCATTTCTTTCCCAAACCTGTCGCCGAAACCGGCGCCATCCTCCGAGGGCGAGCGCCCGCGTCAGTCCTTTGCGGCTTAGCCATTGTGCCCGCTGCAACGCTTCTCTGTTTCCTATTGTTAATGACTGTCATCGGCGCGGTGGCCATACCCTTGGTGATCGCAGCGGTTTTCGCTCTGGCCGTGGTAGGAAATGCGGTGGTCTTTCAAATGATTGGCCAGCGTATCGCTCCTCAAATGAGCAACCAGAAATATCCGACTCTGATCTGGATCGCGCTGGGAGCAGTGATATGCTGGGTCGTTTATTGCATCCCGGTGATCGGGTTCCTGGCCGGTAGCATCGTCCTTCTGGCTGGCCTTGGCTCGTTTAGCCTGTACTTGATTGACCGCAGTAAAAACCGAGTCCCGGTTGCTCAATTGCCAGCAGGCACTCCCGCTGCGGTCGAATCGCCCAAACCCGCGGCTCCGCCTACCCGGTTGGCTGCTCCTTTAGCGGTGGCTCGAACAATGCCATCCACCACTTTCTGGCCACGGCTCGGCGCTAACGCGATCGATTTGGTCATCATCCTTGCGTTGATTTCCGTATTCCACGTGCATCGCGTGTTTCTACCGGCCTGGGTCTTGTATCGATTTGCGATGTATGTTTGGCGCAGTGCCACTATCGGTGAACTCGCTCTGAATCTGCACGTACAACGTTTCGACGGCACTTTGATCACCGGAGACTACGGCACCGCTGTGGTTCGCGCCCTGAGTAGCCTGCTATCCTTGCTACCGTTAGGTCTAGGATTCTTCTGGACGCTCTTTGATCCAGCGCGTGAGACCTGGCACGATAAGATCACGAACACCCAAGTCGTTTCTACTCGTCCAACTGCGCCACCGCCACCTGCACCACCGGCGCCGCCGGCTCATGGTCCCGGACCTGGACCAACCCAGTCGGCACCACCTACGCCCGGCCCCGGTCCTGGTGAACCGCCCGCTGGACACAAGCCCGAGCCCGGTCCTACCGAGCCGCCACCGGCAACGGCCAAGCCGGATTTCACTCCGGTCGAGCCGCCGTCAACGGAGCATAAACCCGAGGGTGGTTCGGGAGAAGAGCCTCGCGGGTAATTTGGTGGGGCGAGGCTCCCGGATGTTTGCCGGTCTCATCCAGAGAGTCCGGTGTCTGCCACCGCAGGGTGTAGTTGGGCCTAAGAACTGCCGAGCCGTTGGCCTTTCGCGTCGTAGATGATGAAAGGGATGGCGTCTCAGAGTATTCCGGTCGGGGCCACCTGTGACATCGGGTAGCAATACGCATGATAGACCGCGGCTTGGCGATCTATTAGGCCTGACATCGACAGCGATCGACAGATGGTTTTGAGGCTCTGGATCGGTCAGGTTACGCTCGGGAGCCTCGCCCCACCATATTTTCCCCCCTCCCCGTTGCGTCCTTTGCGTCCTCTGCGCGAGGCTCGTCTTATCGCGCTGCGCACTTCCCAAAAACTCCAATTGCCACTCGCAACTGCGCGCGGGATGGGCTCTGTTTATGGCACCGAATCCCGCATGTATCGTGAATCTCTTGTATCCATCGTATTTCTAATGGTCCTTCAATCCAGCCTGCCAGCTCAAACGCCTCCGCAAGCGCCGCAGCATCCCCACAAGATCACGCAGAATTCGACGACTCGGCATGACCCGTTCTTTTGGTTACGCGACCGGACTAATCCGGCAACACTAGAATATCTCAACGCCGAGAACCAGTTCACGGACGCAGTCATGAAGCCTATTGCTGGTCTGCAGCAGAAGCTTTATCAGGAGATGCGCGGTCGAATCCAAGAAACGGATACTTCGGTCCCTTATCAGATCGACCAGTACAATTATTACGACCGGACTGAGACTGGGAAACAGTACGGGATCTATTGCCGAAAAATGCGGACATCGGAATCGGCTGAAGGGCCAGAAGAAATTCTTTTGGATGGGAACCAGC
>DASUWQ010000133.1:0-4571 GCA_036378375.1 Chthoniobacterales bacterium | reverse complement strand
TACAGACCAATTCAAGAAAATGGACGAGGATTGGTCTGGAATAACGTCGATGCTTTCCCGAATGATTGATCGCGCCGACGACTTTTGTAAATACTCCTCCGACACCGACTACCGAGGAATAGTAAAGGAAGACCCTTTGATAGTCGACGATTCGTTCTTCAACGCGCTAGACGAGAAAACGCCCTAACTACCTCTCACTTCTCACGTCTCACCTCTCACTTCTCACGCTTCAAAGTAGCACCGCACGATTCTCTGATGATCAGCTTCAGGGAGAGGTTACATTTTCTAGTACCAACACGACGGCCTTCGAGTAGCTCAAAGGCGGCTAAGGCGGCTTGTTCTCCCTGAGCGATTGGGTTGGTGTTGACGGTGGTGAGAGTGGGCTGGCAATAGCAAGCGATCGGGAGATCATCAAACCCGACCACCGCCACATCGCGGGGCACCGATAACCCTGCTTCTCTCAAGGCTGCCATGGCTCCAACCGCGATGGTGTCATTGCCGGCAAACAGAGCAGTGAACCGCCGGCCTCGTCCCAGAATCTCTCGCGTGGCCCGATAACCGCTCTCGGCGCTGAAGTCTCCGTAGCCGACGAGCTTCTCAGCGAACGGTATTTTTGCCTTGTCCAGAGCGCGCCGGAAGGCGCGTAACCGTTCCATAGGACCCGTGTACCATTTCGGGGCATAGGTGATGTGAGCCACGCGCTGGTGACCCAATCTCACGAGGTGTTCTGTCGCGAGCTCTGCCGCTCGTTCCGTCCCTGACCGGAGCGAATTCTCTTTTGGATGACCAATCGAACCAAAAAGAATCACCGGGAACCGCGAATCGATCAACCGAACCAGGCCCTCGTCTTCGGCACTGGAATTCAATACGATAAGCGCGTCAATGCTCTTGCTTTTCACCAGGTCGAGATAACTGTTGCGCCGGTGATCACCTTCAACCGCCTCGATTAAAAGTTTGTACCCTCTTGTGTTACAAACGCGACTAATCCCAAACATCAGCGGAGGAGCAAATGCGTCGAAGCTCATCAGGTCGCCATGCGCAAGCACTAGCCCTACGGTTCGGCTCCGGCCACTGACCAACATCCGAGCTGCGGAATTCGGAACGTAACCTAGGCTGGCGGCTGTCTCCAATACCCGAGCCTGCGTCTGCTCGCTAATACCGGTGTTTTCTTTGGCGTTGAGCACCAAAGAAACTGTGGTCCGAGAAACTCCAGCAGCTCGAGCTATATCTTGGCTGGTCGGACGGTGGGTCATTGCGTTTGGCGTTCGGGGTTTGGCGTTTGGCGTTCGGCGGAGGTTTTCAGCGGCTTACGGTCGGGCGGAACGGTCGTTTCCTGTTGCCCGGGATAGCCGGCGGATAGAACCCGCTTTCGCGGCTATGGCGCGACAGGCTCTATGGGACCTATACTTATATGGCATCTGCATTGAGCGGAGCGGCGACGGGTAACCGCAAACGGTAAACTGCTAACCGTTAACCACCAGCTCCTCCGGTATCCATGCTTTGTGTTCTTTCAGGAGATCATCTACCAGGCTCCAGATCTGGTCTAAATCCAGCTCGGCCGCGGTGTGAGGATCTAACATGGCTGCATGATAAATGTGTTCCCGTTTGCCGGTCAGTATTGCTTCCACCGTAAGCGACTGAACATTGATGTTAGTCTGCATTAAGGCGGCTAAATGAGGAGGGATGGCGCCCATCTGGACTGGTTGAATCCCGTTCTTATCCACTAAGCAAGGCACCTCTACGCAACACCCCTGAGGCAGGTCCGAAATCAGGTCCCGGTTTTCAACGTTGCCGTAAACAACTCGGGGCAGGCCGGTCTCTAAGCTGTGGATGATAGCCGATCCGTACTCGACACTTCGTTCGATCTCTAGCGGCGAATCCGGGCGTTCTAATGTGTCCCGCAATTGTTGCCAACCAGCAATCTGCCTTTCACAACGCCGAGGATATTCATCCAAGGGGATATTATACCGTTCAATCAGATCCTCTCTGCCACGCTTAATATACCAGGGCACGTATTCAGAGAAGTGCTCACTCGATTCAGTCACGAAATAGCCTAACCGCTGTAGCATGTCATATCGGACCCGATTATCCGCCGGCACTCTACCCTCCTCTATGACTCGACGAATCTGCGGGTACAGATCTTCACCATTCCGTTCGAACTTCAGGTAGAAGGCTAGATGATTGATCCCGGCCACGACATAGTTAATCTCAGACACCGGGATGCCAATGTCATCGGCGAGTTCGCTGGCGGTGTGCTGTACACTATGGCAGAGACCGATCGTTGTTATTTTAGTCGCCCGCGTCAGGGCCCAACAATTCATCGCCATCGGATTGACATAGTTTAGGTGCACAACATCCGGACAACGACGCTCCATTTCCTGGCCCATCGCGATGAGAACCGGGACGGTCCGCAAGGCACGCATGATCCCTCCAATTCCCAACGTGTCTGCGATGGTCTGCCGTAGACCATATTTTTTGGGCATCTCAAAATCAATGACGGTACAAGGACGGTAACCACCGACCTGGATCATGCTGATGGCATAGGTAGCGCCATCGAACGCGCGTCCTCGATCGGTAGTTGTCTCGATCTCTGGAGCAACTTTTAGTTGCTGGGCGATGCGCCGAGCAACGACTTCGGAGGTTCGGAGTCGTTCTTCGTCGATATCGAAGAGGCAGATTTGAGAATCTGCTAGCTCAGGAAACGATAAAATGTCGACGAGCAGATTCTTCGCGAAGACCGTGCTCCCGGCGCCAATAAAAGTTATTTTTCGTTTTGATGTGCTGTGGGTCATAAGAGTCTGATTAGTTAGGCGGCGTTCCGGGCGGTTAGGAAGATGGGCGGCTTGGGCGAAGCTAGTGGACACAGTGGACGGAGTAGACCGAGTGGACGCAGTGCGGCGGCCAGTGGACGCCGCACGGGGTTCCATTGCAATTCGTCATTTGCTCCGGCGGCCGCCGGATCATTCGGCTACTGGAACAGGTCGTTTACCTCCTTGTTGGCTGCTTTGAAGGTGGAGGCCGCATCCGCGCCATTCAGATAAACGGCATCAAAGGCGGCTTTCATAATTCGGTTGATGTCGCTGGCGTGATCTGTGATGGGGAATAGAAATGTGGCTTTAGGGTCAGTGGCTTCTTCGACGAAGGCAGAGACGTCGACTCCTTTTCCTGCCATCTTGGTCTTGGCAATCTCGGTGGCCTCAGGCACAGCCGGAAAAACTACGCCGTAACTTGCCACGATCTTCTGGGCTTCGGGTGAAGCCAGGAACTTTACCCACTTCCACGCCTCTTCCTTATGTTTACTACCGACCCAAATTGAGTCAGCCAGACCGTTAAACATGGTTCGGCGTCCAATCGGGCCTTTTGGCAATGGGGCAAATCCGATGTCGAATTTCGCGTTTTCGGTGTACCAGTGCACCATCCAATCCCCGTCGAGGCCCATCGCGCCCTTTTGCGCCGCAAACAAACCGCTGTTACCCGCCTGGCGAGCATTGGCGGCCGGCACGATAATCCCCTTCTTCATCTCATCGGCAATCCATTGGATTGTCTCGGCAAACTTCGGATCATCATAGTTTAAATGGGTCGCCCAGGGACCATCGTTGAATTTGAAACCGTTCGAGACCGCAAAATGGCTCCATTCCACTTGTCCGTATCCATCGACACTCCCGTTAATTAACAAGCCGTATTGCTTAACATTCTTAGGGTCGAATCCGGGTTCCGTGGCGTTCTTGCCATTTGCATCGATGGTAAGCTTAGCAAGTACCTGGCCAAAGGTGCCGCCATCTTTGGGATTCCAATCCAGGTCCCACAAAGACTTCGGATCGATGCCGGCTTTAGCTAACATCGCTTTGTTGTAGACGAGCCCAATCGTGTCCCAGTCTTTGGGCAAACCATATTGTTTGCCATTGCGACCCCAAACCTTCACGAGATCGCCGAGATAAATGTTAGTGGGCACTTTATCCCGAGCAATGTAAGGGCTAAGATCGACCAGCAAATTATTCTCGATAAATTCCGGATATCGAGCCAGATGGTCCGTGATCACGTCTGGAGCGGTCCCTGAGACAAAAGCCGTATTCAGGGCGTTCCAATAGTCAAACCAGCCGGTCTGAGTGATTTTGACTTTGATGTCCGGGTTCTGTTTCTCGAATTCTGCCGCACACGCCTGGTAGGCCGGCAACTGATTGTTATCCCATAACCAATAGGTAATCTCGGTAACTGCCTTGGCTGAAATCCCGGCCGCAACTAAGCTGACCAGGATCAGGATTCTGTTTAGGTTTCGCATATTCTGGGGGTACTTGTTAGGTGAGAGGTGAGAGGTGAGAGGTGAGTGGTAGTTGGTGCGGAAGCACGAACGACTATTTAAACAACGCGTTGATCTCGCGGTTTGAAGCCTCCAGTTTTGGGCCTGGATCTTCTCCGTTTAAGAAGATCGAGTCGAAGTTTGCTCGCAAGATGCGGACGACGTCGCTGCTATGCTCCGAGATTGGCAGGAAGAAAGTTCCTCCCGGGGTTTTCGCTTCGTCGACGAAAGCGGATACGTCGACACCCTTGGATGCAATCTTTTTCTCTGAGAT
>DASUWQ010000132.1:0-15599 GCA_036378375.1 Chthoniobacterales bacterium | reverse complement strand
GACCACAACCTCCCGCGCCGGTTCCGCCAATTTCACCCCGAGTCCGCCCGGGATCTCATATCCCATGCAGGAGTAACCATATTCGAGGTGATAAGCTTTCGGGTCTTCAGGCCGCCAGAGGCGGAGAAGCTCCCCGGGCATGCCACCCGCCGCGCAAACGACCGTCGCTTTGCCACCGAAGCTTTCGTTCACCAATCCGATCACCGCGGTTTCCGATAGCTTACCCGGTTCGTCATTTTTCACCGTGCGGATTTCCGTGACCTTAGCATCCCATTCTGCCTTCAGTGATTGTACTTGGCTCCGATATTCTTGGGGGGTACCGCCGTAACCAATTTCGCGCAGCGCCTGAGCCAGCGCGGGCAAAGCCCTTTTCGCATCGGCCACTACCGGCAATGCTGCCAGTTTATTCGCATCCATCGGTACGACGTTGATACCGATGAAACGAACCGACGGGTTCTGATAAGCAGACTTCGAGGCCGTGGTGAAATCACTCAACCGAGTGCCTAACGCGATCACCACATCCGCGTCCACGGCCAATCGGTTCGCACTGGTGGCGCCGTTCGAGCCGACCGGCCCGGCATTTAGGGGATGGTTCCAATTGAGGACCCCTTTCCCGGCCTGCGTCTCACTGATCGGGATCCCGAATTCTTCGACAAACGCTCGCAGCTCTTCCGTTGCTGCTGCGTAGATTGTACCACCACCGGAAACGATCAACGGCTTCGATGATCCCGCGATCAGCTCCGCGGCCTTGCCAATGAGCTCCGGCTCTGGCAACGGCCGGCGGACATGCCAAATCCGACGCTCAAAAAACTCGACCGGATAATCGTAGGCTTCGGCCTGAACATCTTCCGGTAGACTAATTGTGACCGCGCCAGTCTCAGCAGGATCGGTCAAGATGCGAAAGGCCTCCGGTAGGCTAGCCAACAATTGCTCGGGCCGAGTGATGCGATCGAAAAACTTCGAAACCGGCCGGAACGCGTCGCTAACGCTGACATCTCTTTCTAGAGGATGCTCCAACTGTTGCAGCACAGGGTCCGGAATGCGATTGGCGAAATAATCGCTTGGCAAAAGCAAAACGGGTATCCGATTCACGCTAGCCGCAGCCGCGCCGGTTATCATGTTCGTGGCGCCGGGTCCGATCGAAGTCGTACAGGCAAATGTTGCGAGCCGGTTTCGATGTTTAGCAAAGGCGGCGGCCAAATGGACCATTCCCTGTTCGTTCTGAGGCCGATAAAAGGGTAACCCTTCTTCGCGAGCCAATTCGGCAATGCCTTGTCCAAAGCCGGCAACATTGCCGTGACCGAAGATACCCCAAATGCCTTCGATAAAGCGGCTTTGGCGGCCGTCGCGTTCAACGAATTGGCGAGCCAGGAACCGGGTGAGAGCCTGGCCGGCGGTTAGTCGTACTGTGCGATTCATAGTATGAGACGTGATTGTTGAGAGGTGGGGGAAAAGAGGAAGTAATCAGTAAGCAGTATGTCAGTAATCAGTGATGAGTAAATGGACGGCGCTAATGAGATCAGGCCGGGTCACTGGTTCTCCGTGAGGCCAAATGCGGGGTTCTAAGTTTGGGGGGCTTCGAGATGACAGCCGACTTTCGTTTGGTTTTCGTTGTGATAAAGAAATGAAACTGAATCGCTTCGGTTTCAACCTGAATTTTGACGAATTTTTCGACCCGGCACGTCTCGGAGAGGCATCGACACCCGCAAGAGCTAAAACGCCGAATGCAACGGCCCGATTTGGGTGGTTACACGCGCCTCTTTATCTGCGTAAATCTGCGTTCAGCTGCGGTTGAATTTCTTCTTCCGCTTTCTTCCACGGTTTAAATCGTGGCTATCCCTGACGTATCAGCAAACCTTTCGTGCCCGAGTTCGCGGTTTAGGAACTCTACCGTCAGAGCTCGGTAGGCGGTGGCGCCGATTCCATTCGAATCATATTCGATGATCGGTTTGCCGAAGCTCGGTGCTTCACCCAAGCGAACGGAACGCGGGATGATCGTTTGATAAACGAGTTTTTTGAAGTGGTTGCGTACCTCATCGACCACTTGTTGACTCAGATTCGTCCGACCGTCGAACATGGTCATGACGATCCCAGCAATCGTAAGCGTGGGATTCACCGCGCGGATCTGGTCGATGACATGAACAATCTTGGAAAGACCTTCCAGGGCAAAGTACTCGCACTGTAGAGGAATGATCAGTTGGTCGGCGGCTGCTAAAGCATTGGTCATCAGGATGCCCAGGGATGGCGGACAATCTAGGAAGGCGTAGTCGAAGGCCTTTTGAGCCAGCATCGACCGAGTCGCCGTTCTTAGCCGGGTAAGGTGGTCTTCCAGACGAGCAACCTCGACTTCGGCTCCCGCTAAATCGAGATCCCCTGGCACCAGAGATAATCCTTTGTACCGCGTGACCGCGATCTTGTCCTCAACCTTGGCGTAGCCGATGAGCGCAGGGTAAATGCTGTTGCCTGGGCCGGTCTCGAAGCCAATCGCACTGGTCGCATTGGCCTGGGGATCGAGGTCGATGAGCAATACGCGTTTGCCTTTCTCAGCTAAGCAGGCCGAAAGGTTTACAGCCGTGGTCGTCTTACCCACACCACCTTTCTGGTTGGCAATCGCGAAGAGCTTCATTCGAACAGCTAGTTTGATTCCAGGTAGGGCACAAGCAAAGGAGAATCTTAAAGAAAGGAGTTCGAGGAGTTCAAGGACGGTTGGTGAGCGTCGAACCGATTGTTCAAGTGAAAACCAAATAGCCACCAAACTGGGTCGCGGTTTCTACCGTGGCTCTGTTCTGCTGACTCGTATTCTGCTTGAACTCCTGCAACTCCTCGAACTCCTTGAACTACTCTGGATTTGAACTCCTCGAACTCCTGAACTCCTTGTACCTATGGATCGGATCGAAATCACCGAGCGTTTCTTGATGGATACCGGTGGGTGGCAAGCGATGAAACATGCTCGGGCGCTGGTCGAGATGGGCAGAGTGGTCAGCGCAGCCTACAACTCGCCCGTGCTTCGCGGCCTGGTGCGTGAGGGAACGACTGAGTATCGAGCTGGAATGAAGATTCGCGCTAAGAGTGATGTCGAGAACCTCTGTTCCTGTCGTGAGTCGCGAGAGTGGGGGTCAATCTGTGCACACTCGTTGGCTGTAGGGCTTGCTTTCATCCGGCCCAAACAGCCGGTAACCGCGCCGGCTCAAACACCCGCCTCGCCACGCCAACTGAAGCCGGTTCTAAAGTTGGATGGAACCGAAAACCGGATTGAACCCAATTTCATTTTGCCGCCCACCTTCCTCAATAGCTGGGACCGGAACCAGGTAATGATCGGGTGCGAAGTTGAAACGGGTGGAAAAAGAGTGTTGGCAAGCGCGCTTTCGCCGGAGCTTTCCTTTTCCTGTTCTGAGATTGATCTTCGCGTCTTGGAAGGCTTAAGGACCTATGCTGATGGACGGCTTCCGGGCATGCTGACGCTTTCGCGGGACCAATTTCTGGAAGGCTTAGCCCTTTTGGTTCAACACCCTAGGATCACTCTCGGGCGAACCACTCCGGTAGCGGTCAAGGCCGATGGAATTAAGCCTCGGCTAAGAGTCGAGGAATTACCGGATCGCCGCCTGAAGCTGAGCGTCGAAATCGGCCTCGCCGGCGAGGCACGGCCAACTGGGGTGACTGGTACTCTCTTGCTAGGCACGAGCAGTGCCTGGCAATGGGCGGAGAATCAGTTTCGGCCGGTGGCTCGAGGACTACCCGCCGCTTATTTCCCGCTGCTTCTGGGGCCGGTGATCTTGGCAGCGGATCAGAGCGAAGGCTTTGTTCTCAGGGAACTACCGTCCTTGGCTGCCTTTTTTGAAATCGAAGGTCAAGTCGGCATTAAGCCTTCCGAGCCGGGCAAACCCGAGATCTTTGGCACCTTCGAAGGTTCGCTGAATCATCTCACGGCGAAACTTCAGTTCCTTTACGGCAAACGCATGGTGACTTTCGGAGCGACACCGGCCACCGAGGTTTTTGTTTACGAGGTCGAATCGAAAACCTATTCTCGAAATACCGGGTTCGAACAGAATACCGCCGGTGTCTTGCGCGAGGCGGGTTTTCAAGGGCCCAGCGCCATCGGTGATTTTGTATTACAGGGACAAAACCAGATCCTGCGCTTTTTCGCGGTAGTCCTTCCTGAACTGCAAAAGAAATGGAAAGTGTCGATCGGTTCGCGTTTCCAAAATGTGACCCAGCGTTTGGAACGGATTAGTCCGAAACTGGACGTAGTCGGTTCCGGAGAAGATTGGTTTGAACTCTCATACAGTCTGGAGTCGGAACGCGGGGACCGCTTTTCCGGCAGCGATATCCAACGGTTGCTGCAGGTCGGGCAAGGATTCACCAAACTCCGCGATGGTACGCTGGCGGTATTTGATCCGGCCAAGTTGGAGGAGTTCCGCGATATCATCCAGGATTGTTATCCGACTCAGCTTCAACCGGGGCGGTATCGGATATCCCGGGCGCAAGCAGGGTTCATCGACGGCGCGGCTCGGGATCTTGGCGCTACGATTGGCGCGACCACCGAATGGCGGCAATGGACCGAATCGCAGCAACAGTTAAAGCCGCTACAATCGCTGCCGTTAGGGTCGCTTGAGACCGTGCTTCGCCCTTACCAGAAAGAAGGCGTGTACTGGCTGCATTTTCTGGCTGAGAATCGCCTGGGCGGGATTTTGGCGGACGAAATGGGTCTGGGAAAAACCGTGCAAACGTTGGCCTTTCTCAGATCTGTGGCCGGTACTTCGTTAATTGTTTGTCCGGCTTCATTGCTGTTTAACTGGCGGCGGGAAGCAGCTCGATTCGTTCCTGAGTTGAAGCTGCTTACGTTAGAGGGTGCTGACCGGCATGCCCGATTCGAGGAATTGTCCCGGCATAATCTCGTGCTGACCAGCTATCCATTGCTGCGGAGAGATTCTATCCTATACCGTGAATTTCATTTTGGCGCTGTGGTTTTGGATGAGGCGACGCACATTAAAAATCCAGACACTCAAAACGCTCAGGCAGCCATGGCGCTTCGAGCGGATCACCGATTCGTTCTGACCGGAACGCCGGTGGAAAATTCGGTGCGCGATCTTTGGTCGATCATGAACTTCGCGTTACCCGGTTATCTGGGGGATCGGGATGAATTCAGAGAACGGTACGAGCTACCGATTAACCGTGGCTCGCAGCCGGAGCGGGAACGATTGGCCAAACGCCTCCGGCCGGTGATGTTGCGTCGGCTCAAGAAAGAAGTGGCGCGTGATCTGCCGGAAAAGATTGAGCAAATCGCCTTTTGCGATCTGACAGCCGAACAACGGGAGCTTTACGCCAAACTGCAGCGCGAGGGCCGCCAAAAAGTCGAGACCCTGGCTAGCGAAAAGAAGAGCGGCGCCGCTCGGGTTGCCATGTTGACGGTGTTACTCCGTTTGCGTCAGGCTTGCGGCGATCTCCGGTTATTGGGCGAGACACCGGAAAACCGTTCTGGGAAACTGGATCTATTAATGGAGCTTATCGAAGAGGCGATGGACGGTGGTCACCGGATATTGGTGTTTAGCCAGTTTGTCACCATGCTCCGCTTGATCGAGGAGGAACTTAAAAACGAAGAGATCAATTATTGCTATCTCGACGGCGAAACTAAGGATCGGGCCGGCGTAGTTGACCAGTTTCAATCCGGGTCCGAAATACCGGTCTTCTTGATCAGCCTGAAAGCTGGCGGTACCGGTCTGAACCTGTCGGCTGCCGACACCGTCCTGCATGTGGATCCCTGGTGGAACCCCGCTGTCGAAGATCAAGCCACCGACCGTGCCCACCGTATTGGCCAGACCCAGGTGGTGACATCCTATAAACTGATCACCCGCGGCACCGTGGAGGAAAAAATCTTGGATCTCCAAAAGAAAAAGCGGGAGATCATCGACGCTACCGTTGAAAGCGAAGAGCCGCTCATGACCGGCCTTTCCATCGAAGAAATTGCCAGCCTGCTCCAATAGCGGAGCGCTGCCTCGCTTCCGCCTTCGCCTCAATTCCTCAAACCGGCCGAAACCTCACGGTTAAATAGAGGTTACGTATTCCCAGGGAGTCAAGCGACACACGCACAACATAATCATGCTGCAAGCCAGCGGGATACTCCACCGTTAGCGGGCACTCCCGATTCAATGATCCAGAGCCATCACAGTGCCAACAAACGTAACCTCTGGCCCCGCCGCGCCCGGCGCACGAGGGACACGTCATGTGTGCCGGCACTAACACCTGTACTGTGCCGCCCCGACACGCTTCCTCGGGTGACAACGGCACATCCACCGTGAGGCTTTCAAGACGTTCCGCTTTTGGTCGAGTAGAGAGGGAGAAATTGCTCCACAGCCGGTCGAAGAGTTCGTCCAGCGATGGATAAAAACTCTCGAACGAGGACGAAAGTGATATGTCCCGCCGCACGTCACTATCTCCAACCAACGGTTCGGCGACAGAACGCCGAAGATTAATGGCCGGATTCAACGATTCAGCTAAACCGCTGCGCCGGATCGGAATCTCGGCCACTTCCTGATCATATTGGGAGCGCCTGACTGGATCGCTCAACACGTCATAGGCTTCTTGCAGTTCTAAGAATCGTTCACTGCCTAAACCCGAAGTATCGGGATGCAATTGACGGGCTAGCCGTCGATAAGCGGAGCGAAGCTCGTCCGTGGTTGCACCCGGTCCAAGGTGAAGAACCAGATAGTAATCCTTCTTCATAAAACGAAAGCAGGTTACGATGGATTTAACGCCGGAGGAGTTGCTAACAGCAAACCCGGCATACAAAATATTCTGCGCCAGCCCCAGAAAAAATCAAACCGCTCGACGCGCCGAATTAGAAGCTCTCGATTTGCCGCCTTCGTGATTCCGGTGTTCTTTCATGCCGACTCAGCGAGCACCCGCCAAATGGAAAAAACCTATCAAGATCAATGGACCGCAGTGGATGAATATCTGACGGATCTGCTAACTCCTAGCGATCCTGTTTTAGAAGCCGCTCTAAAAGACAGTGATGCTGCGGGACTCCCTGCGATCAGCGTCACGCCCACGCAAGGAAAACTGTTGTGGTTGTTCGCCCGGTTGGTCGGCGCGCGCAAAATATTGGAGCTCGGAACCCTGGGTGCGTATAGCACGATTTGGTTGGCTCGAGCTTTGCCTGAAGACGGTCGTTTGATAACGGTGGAAGCGAGCCCGACCCATGCAGAGGTAGCGATCGCCAATCTGCGACGTGCAGGACTGACCGACCGAGTTGAGCTCAGGATTGGTCGCGGACTAGATCTTTTGCCAGGTCTCGCCAACGAAGGGATTGCGCCGTTCGATCTCATCTTTATCGACGCGGATAAGGTTAACACCGCCGATTACTTCGTTTGGGCGCTGAAATTGTCCCGCCCTGGCACTCTCATCATCACCGATAATGTGATTCGTAAGGGAGCGATCGCCGATCCCAAGAGTAAAGACGCGAACGTTGCCGGCATGCGTCGTTTCTTCGAGCTGCTCGCAAAGGAAAAAGGGGTTTCCGCGACGGCCATTCAGACGGTGGGCAGCAAAGGATACGACGGTTTCGCAATTGCGATTGTGAATGGGTAGGCGGAAGGCATCATCCTCGTGCTCGTTAATGTGCTCGTCCTCGTGCTCGAAAATTTTGCCCGCGTGCGGAGACGACAAAACAGTCGTTTGCCGCAAACCGAAACGCCGCCGAAAATTGCCTGATTACGCCCACATTAACGAGCACGAGCACGAGCACGAGCACGAGCACGAGCACGAGCACGAGCACGAGGAATGATGCCGAACGCTTCTCCAAATTCTAAGCTGGGCAATGAGCCAAAACCGGAAACCCGACTAGAAACGATAACGAACGAACGTTATAGCCTTTTATGAAAGCGACCTTTCTGGGACACGCGACGGTCTATCTCGAGACCAGCAAAACGAAGATTGTCATCGATCCGTTCTTGACGGGAAACCCTAAGGCGTCTGCTAAGGCAGATGATTTGGAGCCGGATTTCATCGTGCTCACCCATGGACACGGTGACCATATTGGTGACGCGCTACCGATCGCGAAACGCACGGGGGCCACGATCATTTCGACATTCGAGTTAGCAAGCTGGCTGGGTGGTCAAGGTGCAAAAGCGTCGGCCCAAAATCATGGTGGCTGGTGCAAATATCCGTTCGGCGCCGTGAAATTCACGCAAGCAATCCATAGTTCGTCGGTACCGGATGAAAACGGTCGCCCGATCTATCTGGGTGAACCCGCCGGGGCAATTATCGAGGTCGAAGGCAAGACCGTGTTTCACGCTGGTGATACCGCGCTGTTTTCAGACATGAAATTGATCGGAGAAGATGTGGCTATCGACCTGGCATTTCTTCCCATCGGCGAACATTTTGTTATGGGACCAAAAGACGCTGCCAAAGCTGTCGAATTCCTTCATCCAAAGGTTGTGGTCCCGATCCACTACGGGACGTGGCCGCCGCTATTTGGTGACCCGAAAGAGTTTGCCCGTCTAGCCGAAGGCAAAGCGAAAGTTGCAATCCTGCAACCGGGCGAAAGTGTCGAAGTGTGATTGATGAGTAAGTGATTGGTGTGGCGTCACACCAATCGGGGCGTTGCATTCCGCGTTTTAGCTCTGACGGGTGTCGACGCCCACGGATGTAAATTGCGGTAAAAATATTTTGCCCTACTAAACAAGTAGGGTATGGTGGGGCAATGAAAACGCTCCCCCACGATTCTTCGACCGCGCTCGCCGCCCAAGGCCGGAACAACGCCTTTCGGTTGACCGTTGCCGGTTTCGTTAGCCGGACCCAACAATTCAGCCTGCAAGACCTCCATTTCAATTTCAACGAACGATCTTTTGACAGCGGGCAAGCGGATCGTTTCTCGGCGGAGCAAAAATCGTGGGTGGGTTGCTCGCTTAATGATCTCATCGAGTTCGTCGGAGTATCTGGCCAAGCGCATTATATCGAGTTCATCTGTTCAGAGCCTGCTACTGGAGCTTTTTCGATTCCGATTGGAGAGCTTGAAAGCCAAGAGATCGGGTTGGTTTGGGAACGGAACGGGCAATCTCTTTCGGCCGAAGAAGGTGGACCTTTGTTAGTGCTAGTTCCTGCCTTGGAAGGGTATCAACCCTTGCCGGGGGTATCCCGAATCAATCTGGTGATAGTTCCCTGCTCAACGAATCGAAGGGATTTCGGTCCGGCATTAGTAGCATAGCGGTTGGGGGTATCCTGGAGCGGTCTTGAGAGCGAGGCCGCTCCAGGTAAGGGATACAGAAAAAATCTCACGCAAAGACGCAAAGGCGCAAAGGTTATGACTAAGACGGACTTGAATAGGAGGTAACAGAGACAACGGAGATCTCTGTTGTCTTCGTTCACTGCCGCTGTCGATTTTTGGTGAGAGAGCTTTGCCCCATGCACAGCCCGTCAAAAAGACACGTCGGAGGGGCTATTGAGATCTTGTTTTAAAATCGATACACTTACCGGCGATTCTGTATTCCTCTTTTCTTTGCGCCTTTGCGTCTTTGCGTGAGATTTTCTTTTCTTTGGTTTCCGCGGCTATCCCTCTTGCATTGCAACTCTGCCAGCTGCTGTTAATCTGCATCGCATATGCTGTACCGCAGTGCTGCAGTCGTTCTTTCGTTTTCGCTTCTCTCTCTTTTCAGTGCCCAGGGCAGCGATTTCCGAGCTGGCTGGGTCGCTTCTGTCTATAACCTGAACTTCCCCACCCGGCCTGGCCTTTCAGTCGAAGAACAGGAACGGCAAATCGCCGGGATTGTTGAAACCGCGAAGAAATCGGGCCTAAACGCTTTAATGGTCCAAATGCGGCCGGAAGGCGATGCTCTTTACCGATCTGAGATCGAACCATGGAGCCGCTACTTAACCGGGGTTCAAGGGGAGTCTCCGGGATACGATCCTCTCCAAGTTTTTCTCCAGGAGGGATCTCGCTTTGGCGTTTCGATTCACGCCTGGATTAATCCGTATCGGGCGGCGACTAACTCCAGCCTGCCTCGAGCATCAACGCATGAAGCTTACACCTTAAGCGGTGCTGTCCGGCGTGTGGGTTCATCGCTTTGGCTCGATCCAGGCGATCCCGCCGTGCGCAAGCATGTGACCGCGGTGGTAAGAGATTTGTTAGATCGCTACGCAGTCGCAGGGGTGATCCTGGATGATTATTTCTATCCTTATCCGTCTCGGGCAAATCCGCGTGGCTACTTTCCCGACAGTAGCACCTATGCAAAGTACAGGTCAGAAGGGGGCGCGCTCAGTCTGGACGATTGGCGGCGGCGCAATGTCGATCTTCTCATCAGCGAGTTGCATGAAACCGTGAAGGCGACCCGACCAAGGGCTTTGTTCGGGGTCAGCCCATTTGGAATTTATACCCGAGGAGAACCTGCTTCGGTTCACGCAGAACTAGACCAATATCGCGATCTGTACGCGGATCCGGTTAAATGGATACGAGAAGGCTGGGTCGATTACCTCTCGCCGCAGCTTTATTGGCGAGATGCCGGCCCTCAAAGCTATTCGGCACTACTGGCTTGGTGGCGTAGTTCGTCGGTGAATCCACAAGGTGTCCCGATTTATCCCAGTATCACGTTGGACAAGCTCTCCGGCTGGCCCGCGAGCGAGATCGCACATCAAATCACCTTGGAGCGGACGATCAAGCCACGAAGCGACGGAGGATTTATCATTTGGAATATGGGTCCTCTGATGAGCAACCAAAAAGGTATCGTCGGTGTGATCGAGCGGGGTGCGGGGAACGAGGTAGCGGAGGGTCGGTAGGGGGCCTTCTCGTACTCCTAAGGAACACGGCGTCGCATGCCCAACGCCTGGAGGGGAGCCGCTTTTGACCATTGCGGACCCCCTGACATGATCGCGGAATAAATCGTGGCGCGGCTCGACGTGGTGGAGCAGGCGGCTCCCGCGAACGGCTACCGATGTCCTTATCAATCAGGATCGCGTCTTTATGGTTTGAACGCTCCAACCTCCTCTGCCGGCTATTCAGCGCGCAGGAACGTTCCCGGGAGCCGCCTGCTAGAGCACGTTGGGTAACGCCGTATTCTGTTGCGCGGTTATGTCAGCAGTCAAACCGCGGTCAAAAGCGGCTCCCCTCCAGGCGTTGGGCATGCGGCGCCCGTGTTCGTTAAGACAATGACTAGGCCAGTTTACCGACCGGTAATCTGTGCTACGTAGTTTTATTACGCTATGGACTTCGTATCGCTAGGAAACACTGGTTTAAAAGTTTCTCGGATCTGTCTCGGGTGCATGAGTTATGGCACTTCAAAATGGAGGGACTGGGTTCTCGATGAGGATGCCTCTTTCCCTTTTTTCGGGCAGGCGCTGGACGCCGGCATTAACTTCTTCGATACCGCCGATATCTATTCTAATGGCGTCAGCGAGGAAGTGACCGGCCGAGCACTAAAAAAGTTTGGAGTTCGTCGGGAAGAAGTGGTGATCGCCACAAAGGTCTACAACCCTATGGGGTCGACTCCTAACGAACGAGGCACTTCCAAAAAACACATTCGGCATGCAATCGATGCAAGTCTGCGACGTCTTGGGGTCGATTACGTCGACCTTTACCAGATTCATCGTTACGACCATACCACGCCGATTGAAGAGACCCTGGAAGCGCTGACCGATGTCGTCGAGCAAGGGAAAGCGTTGTACATCGGCGCTTCCAGTATGTACGCCTGGGAGTTTGCTAAGTACTTATACGTTGCTGATGCCCATGGCTATGCCCGGTTCGCTACCATGCAGAACCACTACAATTTGATCTATCGGGAAGAGGAACGGGAAATGATCCCACTCTGCCAGGAAGAAAAGGTCGGGCTCATCCCCTGGAGTCCATTAGCTCGTGGCTTTTTGACTGGGACTCGCAACCGCGGTGATAAAGGAGAGACAACTAGAGCCAAGAGCGACGACTTTGCTCACAAGATGTACTACCAGGAAAGCGATTACGTGGTAGTCGATCGGATCACCGAGCTGGCTAAAAAACGAGAGATTCCAAACGCGCAAATCGCTTTGGCCTGGATGTTACATAAGCCAGGGGTCAGCTCACCGATTATCGGAGCCACCAAACCTCATCACATCGAGGACGCAATCAAAGCGGTGGACGTGAAGCTGACCGACGAGGAAGTAAAATACCTCGAAGAACCTTACCTGCCGCATCCAGTCTTAGGATTTGCGTAAGGGTTACAGGTTCAATGTTCAACGTTCTAGGTTCTAGGTTCTAGGTTCTAGGTTCTAAGTTTTAGGTTTCAAGTTGCTGCTCTGAGCGTGGCGTAACCTCGCGCTTGGGCGTTGAACTTCGAACTTGAAACTTCGAACTTAGAACCTAGAACGGTTACCGCTCACACCGTGACGACGATCTTTCCGATCTGTTCGTTCGACTCCATGTAACGGTGGGCTTCGACGATCTCTTCAAGCTTAAAGGTTTTGGCGATGATCGGTTTGAGAACACCAGACGTTAACCCTTCGGTGACAAATTTTCGGGCACGAGCCGAATGTTCCGGATCGTTGTTGATCTCAAATATGGTGTAAGCCCGGATAGAGAGACCTTTGCGAAGTGATGCAAACAATGGGTAGGGAGTCGATCTAGGATCCAACGCACCATACTCCATGATGGTGGCTTGGTATCCGGCAGCATTGGCCAACGTTTCAATGCCTGGGCCGGCCACCGGATCGAAGGCGAGGGCGAATCCTTTCCCGCTGGTTATTTCTTGCACCCTCTGAACGAGATCTTCACTCCCGGTGTCGATCACAAAGTCCGCTCCGGCATCCTTTAACGCTCCAGCTTTTGCTTTGTTTCGAGTCGTGGCAATCGAAGTTGCCCCGACGAATTTCGCGATCTGAATAGCGGCAATTCCAACGCTGCTCGCAGCGGCCGTAATCAATAGAGGTTGCCCTTTCTTCAGGCCGCCGAATTCGACGATGCCGTAGGCGGTGAGGTACTGCATCCAGATCGACGTACCTTCGACTGGCGAAAGGTGTTGAGGATAAGGCGCCAGGGCGTGTGCCGGTAGAACCACGTATTCACCGTAGGTACCGTAATTGCTCATTGAGAAGGCTGGAACAGAACTTACGCGGTCACCCGGTTTCAAACCGGTTACCCCTGGGCCAATGGACTCGATGACTCCAGCGGCCTCATACCCGATCAAGGAAGGAAAACTCGGCCGATCAAGGTACGCGCCTGAACGGAACATAACCTCGGCGCGGTTTAACCCGATTGCCTCCACCTTCATCAAAGCTTCGCCTTCTCCCGGCTGTGGCTTTGGTAACTCTTCCAGTTTCAATACGCTGGCATCGCCAACCTCATGAAAGCGAACAATCTTCGGCATAACAAAACTCCTTTGGTCTTAGCTAAGCCATTAGCATGAGACGAAAGGGAGGTAGACGCAAATCCTTCACGAATGCCTCTCCTCGCGAAGAGGTCATAAGACGTTACACGCGTTAATCGGTAAGGATTAGCTCCTCCTCATCCGGGCTCATCCCACGGGTAGGATACGGTTGCAAGGCGGATGAACGGGAGCTCATCCCCTACCGTCCTACCCGACCGACTGGAGCACTGCTCCCTGCACCAGGGTGCGACGTCGTCTATTGAGGACCGTTGCCGAGGGAACCTCACCAAATAGACGCCGGTAGGCCGCCGAGAACCTGCCAAAATGGTAAAACCCCCAGCGGGTTGCTACCGCGGTCACGCTCACGATTCGTACGTCCGCCCGCAGAAGTTCCTGACGCGCAGCATTCAGCCGCGCTAACTGCGACCACGTCCGAGGTGAGATCCCATAGACCTCTTTGAAGAGCATCTCGATACTGCGCTCGCTCATGTGCGTAGCTTGGCAGAGTGCCCGGCTACTGAACGGTCTATCCATGTGCTCCCTCAGATATTCTTCGGCCCGCCTCATTGCTCCGTAGCGATACCCGGCAAAGCCGGTGAGAGTGCGGCCGGACAATTCGTCGGTAGTCGCGATCGTTCGAACAAACTCGTTCACGATCTCTTCGCACAAGCTATTCGCGGCCGGGCTAGCCAGGGTTTCCGGATTGCCCAGATCCGTTAGCGCTAGTTCGATAGTCGAGGAAACACTTCGGGCGTCGTCGCGGGCTCTAAAGTTGGCAGTTCCTTTTTCCGGCAGTTCCAAATGCTGGCCGGTCAGAATCATGGCGATCTCTTGGAGCTCTTTTCGATCGACGAGTATGGCTTGCCAGGTTGTGTTCGGCGCGTTACGGAACTGAAGCTCCGTTCCCTCGGCGAAACACATGATTTCGCCTCTTCCAGTATTGAACCCGTTACACCAAGCCGGCCTTTCAACGCGAGGGGTGAAGCCGATACAGACCTGATGCTCCGAAAACTGTCCATTCACGGCGAACGCTGGCGAATAATCACCACAATCAAGCGATGAGTTTCCAAATACGACTCGCCGGTGCCGAATCTCGAAGCGGCCGCCTTCCAGTAATCGATGATCGAATCGACCATCTCGAATAACTTCCAATAGTGTTTCCGGATCGAACGTTTCGATCCGCCTATCTACAAAGCCACATTGCTCGGTGATCAGCATTCAATCGCTCCGAAATAGAAACCCAAAACCGGGAACACAAAGAGCTAGGAGACAATTTGCAGATCAACGCAAATCTCTGCGGACGTCAAGCCGAAATGGGCGGTGGCTACCAAGAGATAGTTCAGATGGGCTATTTCTAGCAACCCATTTTCCGAAATTTAAGAGGGATTTTCTTTTACCGACGAGTCAAACGACGGCCTCACGCCATATTTGGTCAAGCATCGATCTGAGCCGAATCGCTTCTTCCCAACTATTGGGCAGTTGTTCGAAGTTATAGCCTCCCTTCACCGGTCCCATCTCCGGCACCACAATCATTGTTCGATCCTTTCCTTTATCCGTGCCCAACCAGATATCGATGGTCGCCCGAACGAAAGGCAGCCAGTCGCTAAGTTCTTTGGTCACGGTTCCATCGCCCCGAGTCACTGGCACCTGACAATGATGTCCGTTGAATGGCCGAAAATGAAATTGGATCGATCGCTGGATCAAATCCGGACGGATCAAAAGGCGCTCGATATAATTCTCCGGGCTCAAATGTTTAACCACGGACAGATGAGAAAAATCCCATGTCATGGGCAGCAATTTCCCGGTCTCTTGAAGATAACCGTCCGCCAAAGCGTAGGTTTTTTCTGGGGTTTCAGTGCAGGTATCCCGATGCACCTCGACGGCTGGCTCGATCTCACCGATCCGGTCGGCCTCTTCCAGTAAGCGGAGAGTCAGGCGCAAAGCGTCATCGGGTGTAGTGTCGTGGTCTGCCAGCTGAACGTTTATATGCCGGGCACCAGCATCCTTCTGACTTTTGAGTAAGTCGGAAAATTTTGTCTCATCTCCAGACGCAAAATAACCGACTACGGATAGCCCTCGCTTTTTCGCCTCGCGAGCATGGTTGGGTCCGAGTGGGTCGTGAACCCATCGAACCCAGCGGCCTTGACCGCATCGAGTTGCTCTTCCAAAGACGACGGGCTGAGGACGGACGGATAATCGGTCAACGACCACAGGTTGGCCACATGATAGAGTTTTGGGGTTGGCATCTGTTTCCGCCGTATTCCCTTTTTTTCTGGG
>DASUWQ010000131.1:0-23814 GCA_036378375.1 Chthoniobacterales bacterium | reverse complement strand
TGGGGAGCCTCCAAATAGCCCTTAAGCGCGACTAACGTCTTTATGAGAAGTCAGAAGTGAGAAGCGGTTGAGAGGCGCTGCGCCACCATCCGGAAGGGCGTTGCATTCGGCACAATTAGCTATAGCGGGTATCGACGCTATTGGCAGTTGACAGTCATCGCGCTCGGAGAGACGCGACGCCCCGGGGCCATCGTATGTTCAACACTTCGGGCTTCAAAGGTCCTTATGACGTGATTCCGATCCAATCAACGGCGCAATTTCCATCCGATTGGAGCCGATAGTACGATGCCGGGCTTCATAACGTTAAGAACGCCGAGCCCCGAGGCGTCGCGTCTTTCCGAGCGTGTTACCTATCCACCGATTCCAGGCGTCGTCATGCGGGCGAGCAAAGAACGCCGAATGCAACGCCTCTCCGACGGAAATGCGGCGAACCACCTCTCACGTCTCACCTCTCACTTCTCACTCCGAAGCATTAAGCGCCGGCTATTTTCCCGATCCCAACGTTACTCCCTCCAGGAAGAATCGCTGAAAGCAAAGGAACACCACAATCACCGGTAAAACCACCAGACAAGACGCTGCCATCATCAGGTTGAATTCAATCCGATGCATCGTTCTGAAAAACGTCAGACCGAGTGAGAGCGTGTACAGTTTATCGTTCTGCAGATAAATCAAAGGGCCCAAGAAATCGTTCCAGGCATTGACCCCGGCTAGTAAGGCGACCACGATCAGTGCCGGACGAGTTAGCGGCAAAACGATGCGCCCCATGATTTGAAACTCGTTGGCGCCGTCTAATCTTGCTGCTTCCGATAAACTCGACGGAATTTGCAACATGAATTGCCGGAGAAGGAAGATGAAAAAGGGATTACCGAAGAATGTGGGCAGAACTAACGGCAGAAACGAATTGACCAACCCCAACCCGGCAAAAAAAGAAAACATCGGCACCATGGTGATAGGGTTAACCGGGAACTGCACAAAGATGAAGATCGAAGCAATAACCGGATAAAACAATAGATCCCGTCCGGGCCACTTGATTCGAGAAAAGCCGTAAGCGATCACAAAATTCGACAAGACGCTGCCGATCACGGTGATGGTCGCATAGAAAATCGTATTCCCAAGATACGGGAGAAACGGGAATGTCTTGGTCGCCTGATCGAAGTTCTTCCAGACCAATTCTTGCGGCCAGAGTGTTGGTGGGAATTTGGCGAGCTCGGTGTCCGATTTTAGAGCCGTAACCAGCATCCAGTACATTGGCGAAAGATAGAATAAACAGGTAACAATCAAAAAGAGCCGCGAAACCAGTTGTTGGCGCGCCTCCGGCAGAGACGATTTACCTACTCGCCAAATGAGATCTGCGTTCAAGTTCGCGTTCATTCTTTAACCCCAAAAACAAAGTAAAATCCGCAGATTGCACAGATTACGCAGATTCGGATTTGAAGCGGGTCGTCCGGTTGGGTTAAAGATCCGCAAGTGCGGACTAAGTCTGTTCATTTCGGTGTTTGCCACTGGAGCAAGACTTCAGGATGAACCCGGCATGGGCTACTCCTTACGTTGAGCTGTAGATGCAGTTTCTTAGGTCTATAGCGCGACCCGCCTGAGACCCGAAATCTGCGTAATCTGTGTAATCTGCGGATATTTACTCTTCGGGTCGCCTTCGGACCGTTTTGCGTCCATTCGGGGTAGGTTTCTCGTAATCTGTGGTTCATTCGAGATGGTAATTTACCCAGTACTTGGAAGACCAAAAAATAGCAATCGCAAGGGTGGCGTTGACGATGAAAAGGATCCCGGAGACAGCCGCCGCTAATCCAACCTGATTGTATTCGAAGGCGTTTTTGTAGATGTAAAGAGCGGTGAACATGGTGGAGTTCAAAGGACCGCCCTGGGTCATGATATAAGCGGGCGCAAACACCTGGAGGCCTAGGCCGAGGCCAATAATGATATCGTATAAGATAGTGGGAGTTAGTAAGGGGAGAGTGATGTGACGGAACTTTCGCCATTGACTGGCACCATCCAAGGAAGCGGCATCATAGAGGCTCGGCGGAATAGCACGCAAAGCGGCTAAAAAAATCAGGCCGATATGCCCGGCTCCAAACTGAGCCACCAGGACAATAGCTAGTTTTGACCAGTGGGGATCACCGAGCCAGTTAATTGCCGGGATATGCACCCAGCTCAGGATATAGTTAAACAGGCCGAATCGAGGGTTTAACAACCAAATCATCATCATGGCCAGTGCGAAGACCGGCGCCACACTCGGCAGATAGAGAATCACGCGATACCAGCCGACTTCGCGGACTTTTTGATTCATGGCGATCGCCAAACCGATGGCAACGACTACCCCCAGCGGCACTGCCAAGATTACATAGTAGAAGGTGTTATAAAGTGACGTCCAGAAGAGCGGGTCTTTGAACAGCGCGACGTAATTTTGGAACCCGATCCATTCCGGTGCACCGAACCCCGAGTATTGGGTCATCCCGAGATGGAAATTGGAGAGCACGGGATAGACCAGGAAAAGCGAAAAGCCGACAATCCAAGGGCTGATAAATAGAAGGCCGTATAGAAGGTTGCGGGTGTCTCCGCGAATCAGCTTTTTGCGCGTCCTTTCCATTAGGGGGGCCTGTCCTATCCTATCTCGTGCTCGTGCTCGTGCTCGTGCTCGTGCTCGTGCTCGTGCTCGTGCTCGTGTTAACCTATCGCCTAAGATGTTGGGTAGCGAGTATTTCCATCTAGCTGACCGGTAAAAATTCGTCGGTAAGCTTCAAAATCCTTCGAGTACGAGTACGAGCCCGAGCCCGAGCACGATTGTTTGTCTTTAACGGACAATGATTACTTACAGAAACGGTCCATCTGCGGCTGGACTTCATCCGCGACCGCTTTCAAAGCAGCCTCCGGCGTTTGGCTATTGCTAATAACCGCTTCCTCTGCTGCCTTTAGTTGATCCCAATATAAAGCACCGACGGGAACTGGTGGTCGAGATTTGGAAACCGATAATAGGTCCAGGAAAAGCTGATATTCAGGCGGGAATAAATCTTTGCGTTGTTGCAGACTCTTTAGTGTGGGCAAAGAAGAAGCCTGCTTGATCAGCAAATTTTGACCTTCCTCACCCGTCAGGTAACGCAATAACTGATAGGCCGCCTCAGCATTCTTCGAGCCTTTTGGTATTACGACACACCAGCCACCCGACCATGAGGTTTTCAGACCATTGGGCGCCGGAATATAGGTGACGCCGTACTCTAGATTCGGAGCTACGTCTTTCATGATCGCGAATAGCCAGTTGCCGTCTATGATGAAAGCAACTTTGCCGGTGTAGAACGGCATTTGGGCGTCTGGCAGCGTCCCGTTACTAGGCCATTGCCAATAGGTGTCCACAAAGGTCCGAGCTTTTTGCGGGTCCAATGCTTTGGCCCAATCATACAGAAACTGGTATCCCTTTACGACGCCGGGGTCGTCCGCGGTGACCTTACAATTTTTGAAATCGAAAAAGTTACCGCCGAACGCGTAACCCCAGGTATAACCCCAGCCTTGTTCGAGCCATGGGACGAATCCAATGCGGGTATATGCGCCGGAGGCATCGGTTTGGTTCAACTTGGAGGCGATCTCTTTGAAGCGATCCGGTGAAATTGGACCCCGAGCGGGATCGAATTCGCCCAAATCGATACCGGCATCCCTCAAGATTTTCTTATTGTAAAAAAGAACTCGGGCATCAGTCTCGGTGGGAAGAGCATAAACTTTGTCTTGATAAACGACCTCTTGCCAAGGCGCCTCTGCATATTCCTGACTGAGATCTTTTCCTTCTTTCTTGATCAGCGGTGTCAAATCGGTGAGCAAACCGGCAGCCGCGCGTTGGGCAACGGTGAAACGGTCAATGACGGCTAGATCTGGACCAGCGCCACTCCGCACTGCCGTCATCAGCTTGGCGACGTCTGTTTCCGAGCCCGGCATGGCCTCAACTTTTGCTTTTATAGACGGATTCTTCTTGGAGAATTCGTCGGCCGCGGCTTGATAAGCCGCCTTTTCATGGACGCTAAGCGATGAAGGCAGCCAAAATTTCAACTCTGTCTGGCCGTGAGCAGCCGCCAAAATAGACAGGGAACTGATCGCTACCAATATCTGAGATTTAATCTTCATGGGGGGAGGAACCTGTCGGTGCACAACCTCCGTGATTGGCACCCTTATGAATCCAAGAACCACGGACCTTTTTCAACCGCAGATGAAAGCGAAGAGAAGAAAACAACCGCGAATGGACACGAATAAAGTCGAGAAACCAAAACGCACCGCAAATTTACGCAGATAAATTTGGCTTCGACTACGCTGCATCCACAAAGGCCGGTTATAGTTCTCTGGATGGCGGTCGTTTCTTCGTAGTGAGGTCTAGGAGTGATCTTGCACACCAACGGTCAAGACTAAGCAAGAGTCCCCTGGCAGAATGAGGAACTCCAACTTATCTGCGTCAATCTGCGTCCATCTGCGGTTCAGGTTTTCCTTTTTGGTCCTTCGTGTCCATTCGCGGTTGTTTTCTCCTCTTCGCGGTTGCGCTTTGGGGGCGTGACGTGAAATCTTTCGCGGTCGTGAATCGTTCCGATCCCTTGCAGCAATCGTTAAAGCGCCTTTCGAATCGTTTATCAGAGCTCGGTGCGTGGCGTGACCGAGATTGGAACCTGATCCCTGATGGCGAATTTCGGGTTCGGGCGGACGCTGCTTGGCAACCAGTTCGGCTTGGAGACCCTTGGCCGATCCAGGATACTCCCATCGAATTTCGATTCAGCGTCGTGGTCCCGAAGACTTGGGCTGGATCGCCGGTTTATTGCCGGTTCCGTTTGGGCGGTGAAGCTCTCCTGTTTCTAAATGACCAGCCGCTGGCTGGACTTAACACCTTTCACCAAGAACACCCCGTACTGATTGAAGCGGGTGGGGGAGAAACCTTGCGTTTTAGTGCACAAGCGGTTTCTCACGGGCTGTTTGGGACGCCGAGCGCCCGGCCTTGTGTGGATCTGGCAGTCGTAGTAGTGCCCGAGACCGAGGTCCGTTTCCTATATGACGATTTGGCGGCCGTATTAGGCACGGCGCGTTATCACTATCTTAAGGGCCGGTACTCGTTGGTTGAATTGCTGGCAGACCTGATGCATCGGGCGTTTGTCAAAATTTCCCTTCCTAGAAACGACACCGAGCGCTATCTGGCGCGCGTTGCTGCGACTTCGCAAAGTCGTTCAGCCGAGAACTTCTATGGGAACGAAGAGAGTTTGGCATCTCTTTGGGAACGATGGGAGTTCCCTTCAAAACCATCTCCACTCACCCCGGAACAATTACACCGCATCCGCCAGGTCAGAGAACAGGTTCGTAAGGATCTGGCCGAGGCCAGGAGCCGGTTCCAGGCGGATGGCCGTGTTTGGCTGACGGGGCATGCCCATATCGACTTAGCCTGGCTTTGGCCTCTGGAAGAGACTCGGAGGAAAGCCCGTCGTACCTTCTACACGGTGACCGGTTTGATCGACCGGTACCCGGAGTTTCATTTCAATCAGTCCAGCGCCCAGGTCTATTCTTGGATCGAGCAAGATGATCCCGCGCTTTTCGAGAAGATCCGGACACAGGTGAAGGCCGGTCGTTGGGAACCGATTGGCGGGATGTGGGTTGAACCCGACGGTAATCTTTTGTCGGGTGAATCCTGGGTTCGTCAGCTTTTGTTGGGACAACGCTATTTTGAGAGCCGGTTCGGCCGCCGGGTCAACGTGGCTTGGTTGCCTGATTCATTCGGGTTTAACGGAAGTTTGCCTCAGCTTTTAGTTTCTGCCGGCATTCCCTTTTTCTTCACTCACAAGCTGAGTTGGAGCGAGCGAAATCCCTTTCCTTACAATCTCTATTGGTGGGAAGGGATTGATGGAACGAGAGTGTTGGCTCACAGCTTCAATAATCCGGAGACGGGTTACAATGCGCGCCTAACTGCGCCGGAGCTCGGTGAAACCTGGCAGAATTTTATTGGAAAACAGGTCCATGACACCACGCTGCTCTCTTTCGGATTCGGAGATGGCGGTGGTGGACCCACCGAAGAAATGTTGGAGCGATATTCGCGCTTGCAAAGCTGTCCAGGCCTCCCGGATCTCAAGATGGGGCTGGTTGCCGATTTCTACGAGGAGATCTCAGCTACTCGCTCCGTTCCCGGCTTGTCCGACGTAGCCTCCCGGAGTCTAAACGACGGGGCGAAGTCGGGCGATGACCGGGTTCCTACCTGGGTAGGGGAACAATATCTCGAGTATCATCGGGCAACATTCACCACTCAAGCAAAAGTGAAATTGCTCCACCGGCAATTGGAACACGCGCTAATTGAATCCGAGACTGCCGCCGCGCTGGCCTTTGTTTGGGATGGCCGGAGTTACCCAGTTGAACAGCTAACATCTCTCTGGCAAACCCTGCTGCTGCACCAGTTTCATGACATCTTGCCGGGCTCAAGCATTCACTCTGTGTATGAGGCGGCGCATCAAAAGCTAGCTGCAGCGTTGGCGGAAGCAGCGAAACTACGAGAAGATTCGTTGCGTTTGTCTAAGCCCTTGGCCGACGTAGCTAACTTGTCCGACATAGCTAAAGGGGGAGACGGGGCGAAGTCGGAAGGGGGAGATAGGACGGAGTCTCCTGGGTACGCGGTTTGGAACTTGCAACTTCGCGATCGGCCATTCTTCGCCGAGTTAACGGGAGCGGGTGACAAGGCTCCTTGGTCGTCCAGCATTCAAGCGCGTCCATGGTTAACTCAGCAATTAGCTGACGGTGGTCTGTTGCTCGCCGACTCCGACGCAACTGTTCCTGCACTGAGCGCTGTTGCTCTTCGATCGGAAAGTGCAGCGCCCTCGCCGGCCAAGCCGTTTCTTACCGTTACCTCGCGCCAAATCGAAAACCAGGACTTAAGGATCAGGCTTAACCAGGACGGCACCGTGGAGTCAATCTATGACAAGACTTTCGAGCGTGAGGTCTTGGCCGGTCGCGGTAATCAACTCTGGTTGTTTACAGATATTCCTCGGCAGTTTGATGCCTGGGATATCGACGAAACCTATACCGACGAGGGCACGGAACTGTTAGCCTCGGCTGAACCGGAAATCGTTGAACAGGGTCCGATTCGGGCAGCATTGAGGCTGGTCCGCCGTTTTGAAGAGATTGAGATTATTCAGGATTACCGTCTAACCGCGCATTCTCGACGGTTTGAGATAACGACTAAAGTTAAATGGCATGGCCGGCGGCGGCTGCTCCGTGCCATTTTTCCGTTGGCGATTCACACGCATGAAGTGTGGTCAGAAACCGCGTTCGGAGCAGTAGCCCGACCGAATCATCGCAATACTCCGTGGGATCAGGCCCGCTTCGAGATCCCGGTACATCGCTGGGCCGATCTCAGCGAACCCGGTTACGGAGTTAGTTTACTAAACAATGGTAAATACGGTTACAGCGCCCATGGGAATGTGCTTGGGATCAGCTTGCTACGTGGCCCGATCTATCCTGATCCGTATGCGGATGAAGGAGAACATGAGTTCGCATACGCGGTTTATCCTCACGCCGGCGATTGGCGAAATGGGACTGTTCGGGAAGCCGAAGAAATGCATTCACCGCTTAGGATTACACCAACTTCAGGATCGAGCTGGCCATCCCTTTTCCGACTTATCGACGAATCACTCAGACTAGCATCCCTAAAAAAGGCGGAAGATTCCGAGGCGATTATCTTACGGCTTTACGAGCCGCACGGCGGCCGGGGCAAAACCACCATCGAGACTGCGATCCAGCTCCAAAAAGCACTGATCGTCAATATCTTGGAAGACGAAATCCAGGAGTTAACGATAGATGATGAATGCCGAATCACGTTCGAGTTCAAGCCGTTCCAAGTGATTTCCTTGAAGCTAACCTTTCAACCGCGAATGCACGCGAATTGAGGCGCATGGGAAAGAAACAACCGCGGATTGACGCAGATAATAGGGTCGGCTGCGAATAGGCGTCGATGAACCTGCTATCTGTCGGCCTTTACCGCGAAGCGGTTATACAGAATAGCCCAGGGCTTTAGCCCTGGGTTAACTGGTCAGTGAGAGTGCCCTGTAAGTGGCACCCGACGCGGGCGTGACTGGTGTAATCCGCGCGTTGCGATGGACGCTTAGCCAGCGTGGCATCTATTGGTGTCTATTCGTGTCCATTCGCGGTCTGGCTGTAAAATCTGCGTCTATCTGACCATTCTGGAGCCTCGCCCCACCAAATATAGCGTCCCGCCTCCTAGCTCCTAGATTCCAGCTCCTTTCTTTCACGAGTGCGCTTCCACAAACTTGTTCAGTGCTTCCTTAGTAGCTGCGGTAGGCACCACTTTGGCGAATGCCTCCGCCTCGATGGCTAAACCTTCATCGATCGTCGCGTTTAAGCCTCGGTGAACCGCGTGCAGACACACGGCTACTGCTTCGGGTGCAAACCGGGCAACTTTCGAGCCGAGTTCGACGGCTTCATCAAGAAGCTTCTCCTTAACGACGATTGCGTTGATCAATCCGGCTTCTTTGGCTTCGACGGCGGTAATCGGTTCGCCGGTAAGAATCATTCTTAACGCACGTTTCCGGCCAATTAGCCTCGGTAACCGCTGAGTTCCGCCAAAACAGGGAGGTATTCCGATGGCGATTTCCGCCTTCGAGAAATTCGCTTCAGGGACAGCAATTGAAAGATGTGTCGCCTCCACGATTTCACATCCTCCGCCATAGGCCAGTCCGTTTACCGCCGCGATTATCGGCTTCGAGAAATTCTCGATTCGCCTGGTCATGTTCTGCCCACGCCGCACAAAGCGATGGTGGGCAATTTGGCTACCCAGTTTCACGTCTTGAGAGAATTCATGGATATCTGCTCCTGCACTGAAAGCACGGCCGGACCCAGTTAGAACCACCGCCCGAATCTGGTCTTCCTGCTCGATTTGATCCAATGCCTGAACGATTGAATCGACCAACTCATAATTCAGGGCATTGAGCTTAGCCGGACGTTCCAAGGTGAGAATTGCTACGGATTCACGATCGGTGCGGGAGAGAACGCTGGTATTCATGACGGATACAGATACAGGAGCTGCGAGCCACAATCTAGGAGCTAGCAGAAGGGTCGCAGGTGTCCCGAAGAGGGCTTGTCGGACTTTGCCGCGAAGCGGCTATACAGAACAGCCCAGGGTTTTAGCCCTGGGTCACGTGATCCGTGAAAGGTGCCCTGAAAGTGGCACCCGATGTTGGGCGCGCTGTCGGAATAACGCGCGAAAATCCTAAAGACACGCCTCGGTCGCCACTTTCAGGGCGGATCCGCGTTACGCATAACCCAGGGCTGAAGCCCTGGGCTGTACTGTGTAGCCGCTTCGCGGCAAAGTCCGACAAGGCCCTACGGAATGCCGATACGCCCACACGCCGTTACGCCTCTGGGTCCGTCACGAAATCCCGAATCTTCCCTAAAACACGTTCTTCAACTTCCTCCTGGGTTTCACCCGCCGCCTTGAGTTGACCCTTCGTGACCACCAACGAATGATCTCCGCCTTCGACGACGTAAAGTTGGGTCGGTGCTTTCATTTGGCTGCGCACGCCCTCCAATAAATCCAAGGGACAAAGCGAGTCGCGGGTTCCCTGTACGAACAGAATCGGGGTAGCCAATTTGAGAAGCACTTCGGCTCGCATCTTTTCCGGATTGCCTCCGCCGCACAGTGGGTAACCAAGGCAGACGACCGTTGCCACCTCTTCCTCGAGAGCGACATGGCATCCGACTCGACCTCCCATGCTCTTACCGATCAGCACCAGTGGCCCGTCGTGACCTTGCCTGGCTCGCATCAGCGCTTCCCGATGAGCCGCAACCAAGACGGGCAATGGATCCGGGCGTTTTCGACGTTCTTCCATGTAAGGATAATCGAACGGGAAGACCGGGCCAAGCGCTTCTAACCTCTTGGCCCAACGCTGCATCCACGGATGCGTAGAGGGTGCGCCCGCTCCATGAGCGAAGAGAAATGTTGGAGTTCGCATTTAAACAGAAAGCTCTTGCACAGCAAGACCACAAAACGGCATAGCCGCAACCAAACACAGCGAATCTCACGCAAGGACGCAAAGACGAAAACAATTTTCACAACAAGGCCGCAAAGGCCACAAAGACGGACATCTTAAACCAGAGGTAACAGAGTAAACGGAGGATTATCCCGACCGAAACTTTGCGAGGAACTACAGATATTCTAACTGTGTTACCTCCCTTTCCTCCTGTTCAAAATTTCTGTCTTTGTGGCCTTGCTGTGAATTATTTCCTCCCTGTTGTGTGGCCACCGAAAATGCGGCGATGCACCGGAATGGGCGAACTGGGCTCGATCGGTCTTAGCCAGGGGTGACCAGGCGGCCTTGCTGTCACCGGCTTCAAATGCCAGGCATGAGCAACATCTCGCATCACTAAAGCATGATCGAATTCGATGCTGCCCAATGGGAAACGCCTTTTGTCATCAAAATAGCTGCAGGAAAGCCGGTTCAGAGTAAATGGCCGGATCTTCCATTCTTTGGTTTCAAGAGCGATGCTTCCGAGGCTCTTCGTGTCCTCGACCAAAGAAGATCCCGAATCGCCGGGCCGAAAAAAATCCTCTTGTAGACTTTTGAAACAAGAGGATGCCGGTAATTGCAGCGCGTCGTCGCCAGAAAAAATGATTTCTGTGGTTTTGTCTACCGATCGACAGGTGAACTCGGCGTGCGCCACCGATTCCTCAATCGCGAATCGCGCCCGGTGATATCCCGGGTCAGAAAAGCCTCCTCGGAGGATGGTGCGCAGCCAAAGATCGGTATCTCGTCGCGCCACGAAGATGCCTTCATGAGAATGTTTGTTTGAATCGATCCATTCCGAAGCGATGCGATGCACCGCATTTTCGCTACTGACGCCCAGGCAAGTCGGCAAGCCGCGAGGCCGGAGAGATTCTAAACGGACCAGGCAAACGCCGACGATGGCGTACCCATGGTAGAGTTTTGGACTAAACGGAGCCGGTAGCAACCGTTTAACTACCTCGGGATCAGCTCGGTAGTTCAGCATGAATCGGCGCTTGATGACACCGCAGAAGATCGGGGTCCTCATACCATACCCATACTGAATGCCCGGTTGGGTCTTTACGCAAGCCCCCCCAATCGTCCTCGTCCTCGTGCTCGTCCTCGTCCTCGAAAGTGCATGTGGACCCGCAAGACCCATCCGTGAAACGGGTTAAAGATAGGCCTACTCAAAACCAGGGTACGCGTCTCGATCGAGCACGAGGACGACGACGAGTGCGAGCACGATTGTCTCCCGTTTATTTCGTCCGCGGTTCTTTTTTGCGTCTTTTGAGCTCTTTTGCGGCTATTTGTCTTCCGTGAACCCGCAAAATCACAAAGCTCTAGCCTACGGTACGTTTCGTTTCGCTCTCGGCGTCGTTGAATTGATGCATGGCTTGGTTCGGCTGCCTATGCTCGCCGGTTTTGCCGCTGGCATGGCCAAGCAATTCGAAGGGACGATCTTGCCAGGCTGGTTTGTCTATTCTTTCGGTTGCGTGTTGCCTTTTCTCGAAGGGCTGATCGGGCTGGCTCTGATTCTGGGAGTATTCACCCGATGGACCTTGGCTGGAGCCTCGCTGCTAATGTCCAACCTGATCTTCGGTACTTGCCTGCGATCCGATTGGTCCATCGTCGGCCTTCAGATGATCTACGCGATCGCATTTTTTATCGCGTTGTTCTTCCTTGAGCATAACGAGTACTCGGTCGATCGCCTGGTACGTCGAGAAGAAACATGACGGCGCAATGGCGTCAGGGTCTATCGTGGTGGGGCGAGGCTCCCGAAAGAGCTAAGCCTTTTGCCGAAGACATTCGTTAGTCGGCGCTATTTCGGTTACGAGGCCGAAGCGCGTGCCGAGCCGCGGCGCTGGATGTGTCACCACCAAATCATTCCACTGGCCAAGGCTTTGTTGTTTCAACACCCGATCGATGCCAGGCCCAGCGTCCGGCTCGGCGCGCGAATTGGCGTGGCAAACGACAAAGCGGCGAGCCCTCTATGCCTCCGGCTGAATGTTCAGTTTTCCGGAGCCTCGCCACCATCTATGTCGCCAAACGCGTTCAGAACTTCACTCGCACCGTCCCCAGGACCTGCAGCGGCATCTCTGGATAAACCTGATTCGTGCCGTTGTTAGTACTGACCACCGCCCAGTTCTGTTGGTTGGTAAAATTCAGCACATCAACCCGCAGTTCAACGTTCTTCCATCGATAGAAGACGCCGGCATTCAGCGTGAACTGGGTCGGTATTACTACCGAGCCGCCATAAGTCAGATTGATCGGGCTGGTGACCTCAGCTCCGAAAATGAACCCTAGGCCGAAGTCGAACACGTAGTTAAGGTTGGCGTTGAACAGCTGTCTTGGAATTCCCGGTTGTAAGTAATTCCCTAGCGGCAAAGTCACGGTGTTAGCAACACCGCTACCGTTGCCCACCGGAGGCGCGAAAGTAGCGAACGCACTCGACTCCTTTTGCGACGGCGCCTGCCCCGCCAACACTGGATCCAAATAGCTGTAAGAGAGCGTCATATAGAAGTTGCGGTTAGGTTGAAAGTTCAGTTCTGCCTCTCCTCCCCAGATCGTCTCCGCTAAAGTTGGTGCTCCTTCCTGTGGGATGCTGCGAGTTTGCCTGAACCCAGCTGTTGCGATGTAAAGTTTGCCCTCGTAGAAGCTGAACTTCATCCCGCTCTCGTAAAGATCACTTCCGTTGCGAAAATCGGGATTATCAAACTTGTTATCGGTCCCGATGCTGTAACCGCCCCCCTGACCGTCGGTGCTCGAAGTACTGTAATCGTAGGTAAAGTAAGCAGTGGCCCATGGGAATAACTGATAAGTCACGTTGGCATTAACGTTCATCAGCCCTTGCGTGGTATATGCTGTAACCGGGTTAAATCCGGCCGGATGTACCGGATCGATGAAGTTGATATGCAAAATGTCGCCGCGGATCCCGAAGAAGAATGAGAGCTGTTTAGTCAAGCTGATGCGGTCCTCGAGAAAGGCTGCATAATCCTGTGCCCAGGTATCATTACTCTCGCCGTTTCCTGTGTTAATGACTTTGCCCGACGGGCTGACATACGTCCCACCCGGAGTACCGTAAAAATTAGGCATGCCTGGTACCGCATATGAAGGGTTGCTCCCGCCGATGATCGAAGACACGGGCACGTTGATCAGGCTGGGATTTTGGGTCAGATCGAACAAATTGTTGTAGCTGTGGCTGATATCACTGACCGAATAGACGCGTTCATAGCGGAAATCGAGACCGAGATTCAACATGTTGCCGATCGACCACCCAGTAGATTCTCCGGTCTCATCCTTTTCTAGAGCCGATTTCTCGTCTTTGCTTAGCTCCGGCTCGCGATCCGGGGGCCGGTGCGTGACTGGCACGTCGGCATTTAGATGAAGTTCCAGTCGATCTTCGAACGTGTAGCTCGGTTCGACTACAGCCGAGTAATGGTAACCGCCCACCTGCCAGCGACTTAGATATCCAAAATAGGCGGTATCTAGGAGTTGAGCGTCGTCGCTGAGTGTTAGCCTTTGGATGGCTTCAGCGTAGTCCGTCTTGGCATACGAGCTGTCGCTCGGGTTGACGATAACATCGGCGGTATCGATCTGGGTCGTGCCGGTGGCAACCACTACCCCGCGCTTCTGAGGGGTCGTACTCGGGATTAAATTAGAAATAGGAAAGTTCGGTCCGATCGGTGTTCCAGTGGGATTAACAAATTCCTGCGTACCGGTGATATAGGTTCCATTATTGATCAGGTCTTGAGTCGGGCGATTAATGCCTCGGTTCAGTTGATAATGGATCTCAGAAAAGGAGTTCAACAATTCTAACTCATAGTTTGGACTGGGAGTCCACTTGAGGACCGCATATACCGCCTGCGACTGGGTGAACACATTCCGGTAATAACTCCCGGATTCTTCGCCGGAATAACTGACGCGATAGGAGAGTTGTCCAGGAAGGATCGGGCCACCAAAGTCGACCGTGTATCTGTTTGTATCGTACTCGCCGAAAGTCGCATCGACTTCGAAATGAAAACGGTCGGTGTAGGGTTGCTTCGTAATTAAGTCAATGAAGCCGCCCACGTTTTGGCTCGCCCCGTACACGGCCGGCGCCGGCCCTTTAACAATATTAACGCTTTCGACCGAATTAAAATCAATGGGAGCGCCCACGCCCTCGCTGGTGAAGCCGATACGGATCCCGTTAAAAAAAGTGTCTGCTACCTGGCCCCGGATATAAACACTGGACGGATTTCCGTTAAAGTAGGGGGTATAAGTATCAGAAGATATCCGGGCAAAATCGCGTGCCGTCTCGATATTATTATTCTGAAGCTCCTCCTTTGTTATTACGCTAATCGAGCGAGGGATTTCGGTTACCGGAAGGTCCAGCCCGAACGCGTCCGAGAAATCCGTCGAGGTCGGCAGGATGTTGTTCGGCTGTATCGCTTCGACCGTTACCGGCGTTAGCAATTGCCCGGAAGTATTGGATACGGTTTGGCTATTCGCCAGACCTGCCAGAAATAATGCTGCGATCGGGGCGGCGACACCGGCTAATGAAACTGTCGAAACTCCTTTTAGCTCCATAAGTGTGCGGTTCCTAAAATTTTTGGGCGTCCTTTAGAAGAGGGCGGAGACTAAATCGGGGGGTGAGACGCGCTCAACTTGCTAATCGTGACAAATTTGTCACGTATGCAAAAGCGGAAATGCAAAAGGCTCGATCAGTAGCTGATCGAGCCTTTCCGTAATTCTGACTAGTCTTTAAGAATTGAGTGGACGTCTATACGAACGCTGATCGGTGTTCGCGGCACCAAGTCTCGAATGTTTGAGCCTGCCTGCCGGTCAGTCTTTCCACCTCGTCTGTGTGAAAGGTGTAGGCTTCCGTCCGGACCTGCTCCCAAAGCTGGGCCAAGCTTTTTACCAGGGCCTCGGGAAGCCCGGACGCAATTGCTCTTTCCGCTGCGACTTCGACCGGGATATCGATGCACTCAATCGACTTGCCGATTACTTTGCTGAGGATTTCTACCTGTTCGGGGGTGCTTAGGGATTCGCCGCCGGTTAGGCCGTAAGCTTTACCTAGGTGTCCTGCAGAAGTTAACGCGACTGCCGCGACGGCCGCGATGTCGGCTGGTGATATTGGCGCGGTCTTTCCCTTACCCATTGGATTAAACACCTTAGACTGCGATTTAATCACGTCGGCCCATTGCAGCGAGTTGGACATAAATCCTCCAGGATGCAGAAAGGTCCAGGGGACACCGGACTGCTCGATCAGCTCTTCTTTCTCCCGATGTAATCGGCCAATCAGGTTGCCCTCGAGCCGGACCGCGTTGCTCGAGATCATAACAATCTGTCCGGCTCCAGCTTGTTTCGTTTCTTCAATCAGCAATCGATCTGCTTCGTGATTTTTATCAAAAAGGACCGCCAGCATGAAGACTTTGTCAGCCCCTTGGACTGCCTGGCGGACAATAGACGGATCGTGGCGATCGCCGATCACTCGTTCAACGGCGGGATCGAGATGGGAAACCTTTTTTTCGTCGCGGCTGATGACGCGCACGGCCTCCCCTTTTGCAACAAGTAGTTTGACTAGCTCAGAGCCGATATTGCCGGTAGCACCGGTAACAAAAATCATACGGTTACTCCTTATGGTTGGTTTAGGGGAATGAACTCAATATAAGTGACCAGTCAATCACTAATAACCGCCAGCACACTTGGTAGGGCGAGGCTCCCGAAAGAGCTTGTGATTGGAACGGAGCGGTTGGCGGTTTTCTTGCCAAACGATGTCGATATGCCTAAACGCGCGCCGAGCCGTGGTTAAACGATGGGTCACGGCTCGGCGCGTTTTTAGACTCATCCCTATCGCTCCGCACAGGAGCGAACGTCTCCTGATGTGGCCACCTCCTGTAGCGTGTTCGTTGATTCGTCCGATCCAACACCTTCCCGATATTCACGCCTGGAGACGTTTCCGGGAGCCGCCTGCTGCCAGACGGCGAGTAGTGCCATGATTTTTCCCGCGATCGTGCGAGCAGTCTGGCAGCGGGCAAAAGCGGCTCCCCTCCAAGGGTTGGGCACCCAACGTTCCCGGCGTTGATAAGGTTACTGAGGCGCAATTCCCGACCACATCGTTTTCACCAAGCGTTTAACGTAACGCCGTTCTTTGCTGGGGCCTGATTTGCCGTCGGTAAGCATCACCTGCAGGAAAGCATGATGCCATAACGCGCCCACAAATGCCTGGGCCACGACCTCGAAATCTGTTTCCCGAATCCGGCCGAGCCTATGTTCGGCTTCCAAATAGGTGGCAATGGTCTTAACGGATTGTAAGGCTTTCGTCGCTCGCTCCTTGTTGGCCGCTGCGGCCGACTCCGCTGGGCTCTCGGTTTCTTGCTTATTGCTCCATGCCATCATGAGGGTGGGGATCAACATCAGGAATTTTTCTACAAATAGGGTGCCCAGTTCTACCAATGTCGTTTCCACGTCCTTCCGGCCAAGACTACAGTTCAGCAGCGTCGGGATGGCTTGCCCCCAATCGCTCTGGTCCTGCATCGCGCATTGGAAAAGCGCCCGCTTGGTCTTGAACCTTTTGAAAATGATACCATGCGAAACTCCGGCCTTTGCGGCGATTTCGCTGGTGGTGGCATTCGAGCCTTTTTCTAGAAAGATCTCTCTCGCTGCGCGAAGGATGACGTCATCTTGAATCGAGACTGGTCTGGGCATTTACTGGCTGGCTAAACGTAATTGATCCCAAAATCCGAGTGGATTTGCAACCAAATCACCTGGGATCGACGTCTGCCGACGAGTTGATCGCAACCGAGCTGATGTGCGCTCCGGGAATGATGCATCAAGCGCGTCGAATGGGTGAGAGGTGAGAAGTGATTCGTGGAAAGCCGCGACACCCGTGGAGCGCTGCCTCGCTTCCTCCTTCGTCCGGCTGAGCCGGACTTCGGAGGACAAGTGCGAGGCCGATGGCGTAGCGGAAGGTACGAGGTTACTGATGACGTAGCCTTGTTCCCAGATCTCGGTGCACTAATCCGACTGCACTTGTGGGGCAGTAACCTTCGGTCTTGCCGATTGAGGGTTAAGGTAACGGCTGACTAGAGCAAGCAGACCGAGCAGGACAACAATCAGCCAGGACTTCCACGTTGACCGCGTTGTTTGCGGAACACTGCTTGCTTCTACTTTCGGTGCGTCCATCTCCTTCGTTCCCGGCTTGCCCGACGACGCTGCCTGGCTTGTCCGACGAAGCGTCCTGGAGCCTAAGCGAGAGGGCGAAGTCGGAAGCCTAAGCGACAGGCGAAGTCGGGCGTTTTCTAGGCGGGTGAAAAAAGTTCGTAGATCCGGCGGGAAGAGAGTTGCTGGATGTCTGCCACAGCTGCTTGCAACGCATTCGGCCAAGGAAGACCCAGCTCGAGGTAGAGCTTGATCAATCGTTCGGTTCTGTCTCTAAGCGAGCGCCGAACCGCGGCTGAAACTCCTTTTCTGATTAATGGCTTCCGCGCGTGTACTCGCACGGTCCGTGTCTTGCGAATGCTTTGACTTACCATATGCCCGCAAATAACGGGCGTCGATTCACTCCCACCTAATGATTTCGGATCGAGCGCCGAAAATCAGGGGCGGAAGGCGCGATTCCGACGTTGAACGCCGTGGAGCGTGCCTCGCGTGCGAGCCGATGCGGTCGGCATCGCGGAACCTTTCCTTCTCCCGACTACAAGACCAGATTACATTGCCGCGCAGCGGCGCCAGAACATAGCCCAGGTCTTTCAGCCCAAAGGCGCTAAGATACGATAAAGACAGGGATAGCCGCGAAAGAACGCAAAGATCGCAAAGTAAAAGAATAGCCGCAAAAAGGCACAAAAAGCGCAAAAAGATCAACCGCAGATGGACGCAGATTTACGCAGATGAGAGGTAAACCGAATGGACACGAATGAACAGAAGGAATGGAAGGATTCACCACAGAGACACAGAGTGACACTAACAAGGGGGTGAAGCTCCCCTGATTTTGCGGCTATTACCGTGCCCCAGCGCCGACATTTCTCATCCACCCTTTTTGCGCCTTTTTGTGCCTTTTCGCGGCTATTCCTGGCTTAGCTTAGCGCCTAAGGGCTTCAGCCCTGGGTTGGCGGATCGAGGCACGCGCCCTGAAAGCATCTCCAACCCCGCGGCGAGGTGCAATTCGGGCGGAGCACATAGATACAATTCCAGCCGAAATAGCTGACAACAAACCCTTTCGAGGACGAGGACGACGACGAGGAAGAGAACGATGTGCCTCACGAGTGGCGCCCGAAGAGATGCTTTTGTGTCGCAGTCTCCTTAAACTCCGTACAAGAGACGGATGATCATCTGGCCTGCTCGCGTCCTCGCTTGTTGGCTATCGACGGCTAAGCCTCGTAAAAAGTTTTGTAATCCTACCCAGGCCGCAGATTCCTCATTCTCGAATTCAATTGCGACCGGTTCTTGGTGGTAACGTGAACCGGGAATGCGTTCGGCATGTCTGCCTTCATAGATGATTTCCAGGCGTAAATCGACTCCGTTATAACTCGCGCGTAGAGTACCCTCGCGTCCACTAAATTGGGCTCCCTTAACATATTGAATGATTCGAATCGCATGGTCCGTGCTGGTTTCGATTATAGCTTCGGGGATGCGCCAAGCTTTTGCCTGATCCCGGAGAAATGCGGCTACTGAATTAATCGACGCTGTCGAATCGGTCCATTTAATCTCGCCACTCTTATGCGTCCCAAAGCGGAAAATTAGTGTAAGCCCAATGGCAAACGTCAGACCAAGCGCTAGCGGGCTGGCCGTGAAGGTTTGAACCGGATCCGGTAACGATCGGAAATAATCCGGGAACACTTTCTCGCTCATCGCGAGTAGAGTCGAGACGCCGATAACATAAACCGCCCTGGTATCAATCTTCCGCGATAACATGATTTCCATACCGCCGGAAATCATGAATGAAGCGGTGAATGTCAGCAATGACCCGGCCACTTCCTGTGGAACGAGCAGGAAGATACCCGATAGCCGAGGTGACACCGCGAAAACCAACAAAACCAAGGAAGCGGCAAAGCCGATAGCTCGGCTGGTAGCTCCAGTGGCGCCAGATACGCCGACCAAGCTCGGGCCAATACTCATGCCCGTAACGCCCAGACTGCCACCGATGATGTTGGAAAGCCCGTCCGCTAGTACCCCTTTGCGAATATTCGGTGTGTCCGGCCGTTGCCAGGCCGCATTGTTAAGCCGTTGGCAAGTGGTAATAACTCCAACTGCCCGCAATCCCGCGGCGACACCGGACGCCAGAAAAGCGGGAATTAACCCTGCTTCGAAATCAAAGTGCAGCCAGCTTGGCTGGGGCCACGCGAGCCAGGATGTCTCTCCAAATGTTTTCACATCGATAGCAGTCACCAACCCCACACACCACGCCGCTGTCATCCCGATGATTAGCGCAATCAATGTGCACAGAAGTTTCAGAGTTCCGCGAGCCCATACGCTTAGGGCGATACAGGTTAACAGGGTTAAAGAGGTGACGATGAGGTGAAGAGGAAACGTTGGGAGGTCGACGTGCCGGACGTCGAGCGTTTCTCCGATCCCGACCACACCGAGCTGGAGCCCCACCACAAACACCGTCAACCCGCTCAAGATCGGTGTGACTACAACCCGGAGCCGGTTGAGTGCAAAAGCGAATAAAACCTCAACGATTCCCGCGAAGATTGTCATTCCAAACACGAGCGGCATGCCGCCGATCCGAGCCGCTAAAACCGAGGGTGCCAGATAGACGGCCGAAAAAACAGGTGGCGCCAGAAAACCTGAACCGATTGGCCCACGAGGCATCGCTTGGAGAGCGGTTCCGATCGCAAGTCCGACACAGGCGATACCCATTACTTGAATACTTTCGCTTGGTGTCACGTGAGCCTCCCTCAACACGATCACAACCAAAACTAAGTAGATCGAGGACATCACCGCGTACTGCACGCCCAATAACGCGAGACGAAATGGAGGCGGATATTCGTCGACCGCGTACACCAGATTTGATGGTCGCTTACGTCCTTCGCTTTTAACGGTTGTCGACATTTAGATTGGAAGGCGCCTGGCGAAAATGTCCGGTCGCTATCGAAACCGTCACGCTTGTAACAGAGGCCAGGGCACATGTCGAGCCCTCTTCAAAGTGACGAGCGCCTGCTTGTCCCGTGAGGAGTGAGAAGTGAAAAGTGAGGGTAAGCGCTCACGATGACCGGTCCGGGCCCGTGGAGCGCTGCCTCGCTTCGCTATGGCGCGACAAGTGCGAGGCCGTCCGTCGGGACCGTAGAGTGTTGGCCCCTTTCTATAGCGATGCCATAGAGCCGAATTTGCGCCTGCTGCGAAGACCTATCATGAGACGATCGCGATCGGTTCAGCAAAACCGAGTTCCCGCTCTGCTGGCTCTAGTCCAGCTCGGCTATGCTCACTGGTTTTTCGGGAACCTTTATGAGGGGGTCGTTAAAGTGCCGGAGTTGCTATCTAAAGTGAACGCGCTGGAAGGTGACGATCGGCCCCCGATGTCTGTTCTTAGCTCAGGCAGCCCTGTGCGGTATTATCTACCAGGCATTCCCGTTGTGATTGGGGCCACGCTATTGGCAGTACTGGGCGGGTGGAGATTTCGACGCGAACGTCTCTGGTTTGCTTTCCTGGCAGTTAGCACGCTATTCGGAGTCGTTACGACCGCGTATTTGGTCCGAAACGTTAACCTCAAGCTCGTCTACAGCTGCCAGCGCATTACGCCGGTTGACCGGGCGGAGCTGTTAAAAGTCTGGTATCGTGGGAACCTGCTCCGGCTAATAAGCAGCGGTAGCGCATGGGTCATCGTTTCGTGGCTTGCATCGCGCTTTCGCCAACACCTTGGGAAGTGAGGCTGCTGTCATGAGCATCTCGGCGAGCCCGACACAGGCAAGCAGAAAGGTTCTCGACAAGCTCGAACCAAGCGCGTCGAGTGGTGATCGGTGAAACGAGGGTGTTCACTCTCGGTCTACCGGCTGTCGGGACGCTCCCGGTGTTCATGCGGCCCTAAGCTTCGGATAGACGCGACGCCACAGTTCTGTTACAAAGCTTGGCTTAAAGTTCCCCAAAAGTTAAGCGATGAACGTTCGTCCGGTGATGTTATTCCTCTGCGCGCTGCTTGCATCCTGCGCGATCAACCGAGAATCCGGATTCGTAACCGTTCCTTGGCAACCGGCTAACGTCGGTGACGCTGGAACTGCGGCGCGGGCCTATCACGATTCCGGCGCTTACCAGCGCGGCTTGGAGGTAGTGGCGAATCAGGCTGCTAGTTGGATCAGAACGCATGCTCCCGGCGCTCATCATCCGGCACTAGTTCTGGACATTGACGAGACCGCTTTATCGAATTGGGAGATTATCGTGCGCGATGATTTCGGCCGGCCGATTGCCGGTCCGGCTGATCTCGCTTCTTCCGGACCTTGGGGCTGGGCAGCGTGGGACCAACTGGGACGCGATCCCGCCATCGTGCCAACCCTGGAAGTTTTTCACGTTGCCCGAGCGGCAAATGTCACGGTCTTTTTCATAACCGGCCGCCCCGAATCGCAGCGGGCCGCCACCGAGCGAAATTTGCGCGCGGTTGGTTTTGGAGACTATGCGAAGCTTTTTATGGTGCCGAACGGCGCTCATTTTGCTTCTGCTGTCGATTTCAAGACGCCGGTGCGTATCCAGATAGAACGACTCGGCTACACCATCATCGCTAACATGGGCGATCAACCGTCCGACCTGATCGGTGGTCACGCCGAAAAGAAGTTCCTTCTCCCTGACCCGTTCTATCGGGTGCCATAGTTCAGTGTAATAAGTTAGGCATCATTCGCGCTGCCTACAGACTCACTCGCAGTCCAAAAACGGCTCAGCTCCGTAGGAGCGAAATCTTTATAGAAACGGTAACGTTAAAGGCGACCAGCTCCGTTAGGAGCGACATAGAGGCGATTGTCGGTTAGATGTTGCCCCTCTGGGGATGACCCCTTTTTCGGCCCAAGCTATCAAGATTTCGCTCCTACGGAGCTAGCCATCGGGAATGTTCGTGGGGCCATTAGGGCCGCTTCGCGCCTCCAATCACTAATCACTAATCACATCTCGGACCTACGGAGCTAGCTCTCGGCACTGACCTCATACGCGCATCGTGACGCTCCCGCTACCATGTGTTCGGTACGTTTTACCTCAACTTTGTCGCCCAGTAACTTACGAAATACGTTCAACTCTTCCCGGCAAAGACCGGTGCAATTCGTTGCCGCGATACAAATCGGGCAATGTCTTTCGACCAGTAGATAACCTTTGCGGTTCTCTAGTTTTTCAACTGCCGCCATGTAGCCTTCACGAGAACGGATAGCAGCCAGGGCTTCGAGTTTCTGCCCTAAAGATGCAGTTGGTTCGATCTCACTACGATAGCTCTGGAGCTGGTGCCGCGAGCGCGTCTTGATCAATTTGTCCAGAGCCTCCGGTCCAAAACTCTCGTTCACACAAGCGATCAAAGAAACGGCTAGTTCGGCGTGAGCATCGGGAAAAAATTTTGAGGCGGCAGCGGTCAGCGACCAGAGGAAGGTCGGCCTTCCACAAACGCCTGGCTTTGCTTCCCGCTTAACTACGCCTTGGACTTCCAAGGCATGCAAATGCTGCAGAGCCGCCATTTTGGTGATGCCCATAAGCTCGCCCAGGCCGCCAGCAGAAGTTGGTCCAGCGCTTTTAAGCTGGTCGAGGATTCGTTTACGAGGCGACATGAAAACAGGTGATTAGTGACTAGTGATTCGTGATTGGTGGAAGGCGTTGGGCAACTCTACAAAGTAAAAAGAATTCTTTACAAATGCAATGACCCGGTGTTTATAAAGCGAAGCCTTTATAATCCTATGAGTTCCTCCCTGACTCCGCCGGTGGTTTCTCTGGTCGAAGAGTTTTTTCGGGCTGCTTCCTTAAGCGATCTTAAAGCCGAAAGAATGTTAGTCGTCTCTGGAGCAGATCGGCCTGTCCTGCTCTGTTGGTCTGATGGGCGCCCTTTCGCTTTAGACAATCGTTGCCCGCATATGGGTTTCCCTTTGAGTAAGGGCACTCTCGGGAGTGGCGTTCTCACCTGTCATTGGCACCACGCCCAATTCGATCTTCAGAGCGGGTGTACGTTCGACCTTTTTGCCGACGATATTCCTGCTTTCGAGGTTCGAATCGCAGGGAATGATGTTTGGGTATCAAGACGGCCAAAGGATAGGATCGATGTGGGCTACCACTCACGCCGATTGTTCTGGGGGTTGGAACAGAACATTGGCCTGATCCAAGCAAAAGGAATCATTGCTCTGCTCGCGGATGGCGAGAGGGTGAATAGCGTGATCCGGCGGATCGCAAGATTTGCCGCTAGGAATCACCGGGTCTGGGAAGATGGTCTCACCACATTGAGTGTTGTAGCTCGGCTGAGTTCGCACCTCAGCCACACAACGCTGATCTACGCGTTAGCCAAAGGGGCGCGCAGAGTTGCCGAGAATTGCGAAGGCCAGCCGGCTCGCCATTCCGCCGGAGGCCTGAACCGAGAACGGTTCGAGGAAGAGCGCTTAAACGATTGGTTGTTGCATTGGTCCAGGATCCGGCACGATGAAGGCGCCGAACGCACGCTGTTAGCGGCATTAGATTCCCAATTGTCGCAACCGGAGCTGAACCGGATAGTGTTTGCAGCGGTTCAAGACCGGATCTATGCGGACGGTGGACACGCCTTGGACCATTCTAACAAGGCTTTCGAGCTTCTCGAGGCCATCGGTTGGGACGAAGCGTCGAGGATTCTGCCGCTGTTGGTGTGCCACCTCACTCAATCTCGTTCCGAGGAGGAAGG
>DASUWQ010000130.1:0-4339 GCA_036378375.1 Chthoniobacterales bacterium | reverse complement strand
GACTCCTGGGCTCCTGCAACTCCTTGAACTCCTTGAACTCCTTGTTTACTGTTCGGTACAGGCGGCGGCTCCCGTTAAATCGTTCGTTGCCTGTTCTCGGATGGACAAGACTAGAGTGTCGAGACCGATTCGCCCGGTTTCAAGCCGCTGGATGCCTGCGTTGTGGGCGAGCCCGACACCGTTCGGGGTAAGCGAACAACATTCGAACAACTCTTTGGAAGTATTCAGGGCGTTCTGCGAAAATCGGGATCATCTGTCCGCATCTATTCATCCGGCGGCGGCCGCGAACCGGGAGCTGGCGCTGTCCAAGTCAGAGCCTGTCTTAAGGCCTTAGTAATTCTTATGTTACAAGAAACAACAAATGAGGGATTACCCAATCGATGGCTGCTAGCCGGCGGAGGAGTGCTGATGCAGCTAGCTCTGGGCGCGGTATATGCCTGGAGCGTATTTCGTATTCCGTTAAGCAAGACATTCGGGTGGTCGATTCAGGATGTGACCTGGGCGTTCTCTTTGGCAATTCTGGCGTTGGGATTTGCGGCGTTTGTCGGCGGCCTTTGGATGCGCAAAGTAGGGCCCAGAGTAGTTGGAATAACTGCCGCGATTTGCTACGGCTTAGGCGTCGGATTATCGGGACTGGCGAGCGGCAACATTTGGATTTTATGGCTCTCCTACGGCATCCTTGGAGGGATAGGGCTCGGGCTTGGGTACATCGTCCCTTTAGCGACATTGGTTAGGTGGTTCCCTGACCGGCGCGGCTTCATTACCGGATTAGCGGTTGCCGGGTTCGGCGGGGGCGCTTTAATCACCGCGCCGGTGGCTCAGAAATTGATTGTGAGCTTCGGCCCGCTTAAAACGCTGGCGATTCTCGGTGTGGCCTATTTCGTCATGGTTATGATCGGGTCCTCGATCATGCGGAATCCGCCCGAAGGATGGCGGCCGAAAGGTTGGCAACCTTCCGCGAAACAGCAGGAACAACTTGAAGCGCGTGACTATACGTTGAAGGAAGCGCTGTCGACCTGGCAATGGTACGTCCTGTGGCTGATGCTTTTTTTGAACGTTACCGCGGGTATTAGCATTATTTCGCAGGCTTCCCCCATGGCGCAGGAAATCAGCGGAGTGAACGCTGCCATTGCCGCAGGCATGGTCGGACTCATTTCGATCGCCAATGGGCTTGGCCGGCTCCTTTGGGCATGGTTCTCCGATGCGATTGGGCGGCGGAACGTGTTTCTCATCATGTTCCTGCTCCAAGCAGTTCTTTTCTTTATTTTGCCATCGCAACACGAGTTCACCATGCTGGCTACTATTTGCTTCGTCGTGATTAGTTGTTACGGTGGCGGATTCGGCACCATGCCCGCGTTCGCGGCAGATTTCTTTGGTCCCAAATGGGTCGGTTCAATCTACGGCTTGATGTTGACGGCCTGGGGTTTTGCCGGCGTATTCGGACCGCTGCTCATCGCAGCTATCCGCCAATCCACAGGTAAGTATGACGGGGCGTTAATTGTGATTGCGTTGATCATGCTTGTCTCCAGCGTGCTTCCGTTAATCGTACGGGCTCATCGGGTGGAACGACAGCCGGTGGGAGCAGGTGCACGGGGTTAGTGAGACGTGAGAGGTGAGACGTGAGAGGTGAGAGGTCAAAGGGGCGGACCCCAATTTGGTGGGGCGAGGCTCCCGAAAGACCGCGCGTTTCACCAGCGGACATCGACTGACACTAACTGACTCGCCTGGCTAGATTGAAAAACGCGCCGAGCCGTGACCCAGCGCTAGACCACGGCTCGGCACGCGTAGAGGCCCAGCGTCGCGCCGTTATCAGATAAAACCAGTCGCTATGCAGAAGCGATAGGCCGCACAGGAGCCTCGCCCCGCCAGATTGAAGCGACGTCTCACTTCTCACCAATCACCCTTCGACGCGCTAAACGCTTGCTCAGGGCAGGCTGCTCACCTCTCACTGGTGATTAGGCGGGAATATTTCGCCAATATCTCAGTCTATTCTGGGCGAAGGGAGAAATTTTCCTCCTCTAAGCCAAAATAGGACGGGAAAGCGACCAGAAAATTGGTCGCTTTGTCGTCGAACTGTTTTTAGCAACAACAACCTTGGTTGGGCCATCGCGTAAAACCGTGGAAGCTAGCTATTCTGGGGTTTTGTGGCCGATGTCCTGATCAGCCTCCAGAAAGATAAAATGCGAGACCAAATCAGGTGCGGGCGTCTCAGCGCCGGACCAGCGAGGGAAGTAGGCGGAATGGCAACCGCCGTAGTGTTGGATGACCAAGTGTCGATCAGAAATCTGAAGCGGCTGGCGGGAGCTGGTCTCATGTGGGCTGCCGTTGGGGTTATGTGCGCACAGCCAGCGCTAGCCGGTAAAACCGTAGAACCATTTATCCCGGTGCAAACCAGCACTGTCGCTAGCAATGGCGACGTGAACCCATATGGTGTCGCGTTTGTTCCGACGGGATTTCCTAAAGGTGGCAAGACCGCGTCGGGAGATATCCTGGTGTCGAACTTCAACGCCGCGTCTCCGCTTGGTCAAGGAACCGGGACGACGATTGTCAGTGTCACGCCGAACGGTGCGCAAACCACCTTCTTCCAGGGGACGCCTCCGTTGGGTTTGACCACTGCGCTAAACGCCCTGCAGAATGGCGTTGTGATCGTTGGCAATGTGCCGGCAAGCAGCATGGGCACTCCTGAGCAGGGGTCTCTCATTGTTTTGGACAAGAACGGTAATCAACTGACCGGATCACCGCTGGTCGATTCGACCTTTCTCGACGGCCCCTGGGACTCGACCATTGTCGATAACTCTCAGGGAGATAATTCTCAAGGAGATAACTCCCAGGGAGGTAACTCTCAGAGAGGTAACTCAGCGATCGTCTTTGTTTCGTGCGTGAATAATGGGACAGTGACCCGGCTCGAACTTACGTTCAGCGGCGGTGCTGTCGCCATAAAAGGTAAGGTGACAATTGCAGCTGGTTACATGCACGAGAATAACTCCACCGCTTTTGTCCTCGGGCCAACCGGTTTAGCCTATGACGGAAAAAGCGGCACGCTTTATGTCGCTTCCACCGACGACAACGCGATCTATGCGATTCCCAACGCGGCCAAGGCCACCTCAGCCGTCGTGAAAGGCACCTTAATTTTTAAAGACAGCAAGCATTTGCACGGTCCCCTTGGTCTAGCTCTAGCTCCAAACGGAGATCTGATCAGCAGCCAGGGTGATGCAGTCAATCCGGATCCGAATCAGCAGAGCGAGATTGTGGAGTTCACCAAGTCCGGCAAATTTGTCACCGAGTTTGCCGTGGACTCGACCGTCGGTGCAGCGTTCGGGATCGCCATCAATGCGCCGAGTGAAGAAGCCGCGAATTTTGCAGCAGTTAACGATACCCTGAATACCGTAATCGTGTACGACTTGAGCGACAAATAATACAAGTCGAAGAAGAAGCAGCCGTTTTGGCTAGGTTGACGGATGTCCATTCCGTTTGAAGGGCTCAGGATGCGTTTAGGCCGGAGGAAAGCAATCCCGCTTTCCTCCGTTTCGTTGCAAAGCCGGATTCCGAGGAGTAGACCGGCTTGGCGGAAGCTGGGACCATCTTTTCTACCGGATTCCACAAAATCGAGTCGGCTTGCATTTGGCCGCTGGAATAAATAGCGATTCCCCAGAATCTTCTGTACAAATGGGCCCCGCCTCCCGCTTCGAAGAGCTTTTCTTGCCTCATCTGGATGCTGCCTATAACCTGGCCCGCTGGCTCGTGAGCGGCGACCAGGATGCACAAGACATCGTTCAGGAAGCGTACGTACGAGCGTTTAAAGGATTTGCTGGATTCCGCGGCGATAACCCGCGGGCTTGGCTACTCACTATAGTCCGGAATACCGCGTACACTTGGATCAAACGACGTTCCACAGACGATAAACTGATCCCGTTCGATGAAGAATCGCACATAGTTCCGTTCGAACCCACACCTTCAGAGTTGTCCCACGAAAAGCGTCGCGAACTGCTAGAGCAGGCACTCAACCGGCTTCCAACGGAGTTTCGCGAGGTACTAGTTCTGTTCGAATTCGAAGGATGGAGCTACAAGGCGATGTCTGATGCGCTAGAGGTGCCGCTGGGCACGGTGATGTCGCGTCTGAGCCGGGCGCGTCGCCGATTACAACAAGAGCTCGCCCAATTTCAACCGGGGGAAATCGATGATGAACTGTGAAGAGGCAGATCGATTTCTAGACGCTTACCTGGACGGCGAGTTGGAGCCGGACAAACGAGCCGAGCTGGAGCAGCATTTGGCTAGTTGTCCCGAATGCAAACGGAAGTTGGAGCGTTTACGCCGATTGCGTGAGTTCTTTAGAGCCAGC
>DASUWQ010000129.1:0-7574 GCA_036378375.1 Chthoniobacterales bacterium | reverse complement strand
TCCGGGCTTGGTCCGGGTTGCGGGGTCCCGGTGCTCTTTCGCCGGAAGAAATCGAAGAAGCTCTTCGGTTTACTAGCCTGTGGTGTTGGAGTTGCCTTAACTGTCCGGTGATCATCGGCTTCTGGCCGGATATCCGGTTCGTTTCCCTCATGTTTGGAGACCTTGGTTTGGGTCTCCTCTGCCGCCGGCTCATTATCGGACGTTTCTTCGTCGTTACCCGTCAACTCCGCAGGGACATTATTGTCTTTGAAATCGATGGTTTCGACAAACTTGAAATTGCCAACAGCCGGGTCCAGGGGTTTAAGCCCTGGGTCGTACCCTTTATCTAAAGCCAGGATCTCCTCGATTAATTTAGCGGCAATGGGCGCTGGAACCTGTCCTCCCGCTTTGGCGCCCTGCACCAGTACCGCCAGCGCAATTTTAGGATTGTCATAGGGGGCAAAAGCGACGAACCAGGTATGATTGTCTTTTTGGCCGTCACGCCAGAACTGAGCCGTCCCAGTCTTACCAGCCACGACAATACCAGGAATTTTTGCTCGGGATCCGGTCCCGCCTGGATCATTTACCACCCGCCACATTCCGCGCCGGACGAGTTCGATATCTTCCTTGCTCAGATTATTATCCTTTCTGAGATCGCCTCGAATCTTTTCCGGCTTTCGGATCATGGTCCCGTCTGCCTCTTGGACTTTGTAGATGAGACTGGGCCGATAAACCGTGCCGCCATTGGCGACCGTTGCTGCGATCATGGCCATCTGCAGCGGGCTAGCCAAGACGTAACCTTGACCGATCGACGTATTTGCCGTTTGCCCCTGACTCCATTTCTCATTCTTGGTGACTCGCAGCCATTCGGGCGAAGGCAGCAATCCCGGATCTTCTCCGCTGAGCTCTACTCCCGAGATCTGGCCGAGGCCGAGCGTGTTTCCGACTTTATCAATTGCCTCGATTCCTGCCGCATTTCCATACTGATAGAAATACGCGTTGCACGAGTTCTTGATTGCCTCGGTGAGGGTCTGGGTGCCATGCGCTCCTCCCTTATCGGCAATCCAGCATTTCATATAAGTGTTGCCGTAGGTAACACCGCCGGTGCAGGTAAATTGGGCTTTGGCCAATCCTCTGGTAAGTCCCGCCAGGGAGGTGGCGATTTTGTAGGTAGAACCGGGGGCAAAAGAGCTGATGGCCCGGTTTGTCAGGGGATCAGCATCCGCGTCTTTAATCGCTGCCCAATCCCGAGCGGAAATCGATGGGATAAATTTATTAGGATCGTACGACGGAACGGAAGCCATGGCCAGGATCTGGCCGTTGTTTGGATCGACAACCACGCACGAAGCCCGACCGACAGATCGTAGCGTTCGTTCGACGATGTATTGGATCCGGGCGTCGATTGTCAGGTAGACGTTTGCTCCAGGGGTGGGCTGAATCAGCTCTTTTTCACCCTCGATATGGTTTTTGGCGTCTTTCTTTAGAATTCGCCGGCCCGGTTTGCCTCGAAGCTCGTCGTCCAGAAAATATTCGATGTTAGTCCGCCCCTGAACGTCAGGTTGATAAAAGTTAAAGTCCTTAATATCCGGAAGCTTATTGATATCCTTTGGTGCACCGACATAGCCAAGGATCTGGGCGGCCATGGCATTGTAGACATATTTCCGAACCGGCCGAATGTTGACTTGTACGCCAGGTAGACCGAGGTCTTTTTCGGCAAACTTAGAGATGGTCGAAAAATCTAAATCTTCCCGATAGGTAAAAGGGACCAACGTGTTGTTGCGATAATGACTGCGCAAACGTTGGGAGTTATACGGTTCAGCGACTTTCAGCTGCTCAAGTCTGGGAATGATCGTCTGATCAACCATCTGGACGATATCTTCTTCTTTGGTTTCCCTGAGCATCCCATCGGCGCTCTTGCGAAGGTAATCGACCATCGGTGGAGCCCCGTACTGTTTACGGTAACCGCTGACTAGTTCAGGCAGATAGAAGTCAACCTCGTAACTCTGGCGATTAGTTACCAAGACAACCCCGTTCCGATCCCGGATCTCGCCGCGCACGGACGGAACGCGCACGGTTACTTCCGACGATCCCTGAATTTTACCTTTGTAATGGGCGTAGAGTTTAACCTGAACCCACCAAAGACGCAGGCCGAGAACAATCAGTGCCAGGAGGATAAGTGCGGCTACAGTTAGGATCCGAAAATCGAGAGTCGCCGATTGTTTAGAGCGTGCCATAACTGTCAGCCTTGCCTCGGTCGATCAAGTTGCGGCTCGTACCGAAGAAGATCCGAGAGATAGGCAAGAACCAGGAATACACACGGGCTAATCACAATTGCAATCACTCCAGGACCCAAAATTCGCCACATTACTACATCATTGTAGAAAAACGCTCGTCTTTCGAAGCTTATAATACCGTATTGGCCCAGCAAAAGGAAAGGAGTCAAAACAGCCGCCAGCTCCGCCAATAGCAAATTCGTGCCCCATCGCCCTCGTAGGAAGGTCGAACTGAAGCCGTGCATGATAAGTGCGGGGATGAGCAAAAGTACGATCGAAGTACCGATTGAGTAGTTGCTCTCCTGAGCGAATGGGACTGTTAAAAGGTCGTTAATCAGGCCGGTAAAAAATGTCAGCCCCAGCACAGCAGGGAATGGCAAGGTCAAACAACCGTAGAAAAGCAGGGCTGGGGCGAGCAGAATGGCCGATTCTTTCAGCCAGATAATCGGTGGAATATAACGTTGGACGACCGACGCTAGGAAAATCAACAGGGCCAAGAGCAATGAAAAGCGTATCATCGGGCCCCAGTAATTACAAAGACGTCTTCGACGCGGGTTAAGTCGACGGCGGGCTCGACGGTGGCTACACCTTCAAGCTCCTTGATGGCGAAACCTTTCACGGTGCCAACCAGGACCCCGGAAGGGAATACCCCGCCAGTACCGGAAGTGAACACCTTCATGCCAGGCTTTATCTCGGCGGTCTTGCTGATGAACCCGATTCGCAAATCGGGCACATAGTTTGAAGAAGCCCGGGTACCGCTGATGATACCTTGCTCCTGAGTTCCTTCGATACTGACGGAAACTTTCAGCCCTTCGTCCGAAACCAGGAGCACGATAGCGGCGTTCTTCGACACGTTGACGATCTTACCGACCAAGCCCGCTTCAGTGACAACTGCCATATCGATACCCACGCCGTCTGCTGATCCCCGGTCGATCGTGCAGCTGTTCCACCAGGCGGCGTTCTCTCTACTGATAACGTGGGCTGGCACGAGTTTGAAGGGAGAGCGCTCCCGGTAGCCGAGGGCCTTACTCAATCGGTTTACCTCGGACTCTAAGTTTTTTAAGAGGGAGTTTGAGGTCCGCAGTTCGGCGTTTTCTTCTTTGAGCTCACGATTTTCTTTCTCGAGTTCATCGAGCTTTTTGAACCCGCCGCTGACGCCGCCGATCCCCTGGGTCAGGCCGGAGGCCGCATGAAAGAGCGGGGCAACCGTGTTCAGAAATGCCGCTTGCCACTGCCGTTTACATCCCGCCGGCACGATCAGTACAAAGATGACCAGAACCACAAACGTGATCAACGCTGCGATCGATGTGCCCCTCATGAAAAGCGGCTTACTCGGCGGTTAACGGATGGGCTTATCGGATGAGGCGACTTGCCGGAGAAACTTGATCTCACTTAAGGCGCGTCCGGTTCCTTCCGCAACGGCGCTGAGCGGGTCCTCCGCAACATGAACGGGGAGGCCGGTTTCCTCCTGCAGCAGCTTATCCAGTCCTCTAAGCAGCGCGCCGCCACCGGCCAAAACCAATCCACGGTCGACCAGGTCCGCCGATAGCTCCGGCGGACAGCGTTCAAGGGTCACCCGGACAGATTCCACGATCGTAGAGATTGGTTCCAACAACGCCTCGCGAACCTCCTGAGAAGTAATTGTCAAAGTCTTGGGCAATCCGGCCACCAGGTCGCGACCCTTGACCTCCATACTGGTCTCTTTGTCCATTGGATAAGCGCTACCGATCTTGATTTTGATCTCTTCGGCAGTTCGCTCGCCGATCATCAGGTTGTAGGCCCTCTTCATGTAGCCGGCCACAGCCTCGTCGAGTTCATCGCCCGCCACCCGGACACTGCGGCTGAATACGATCCCAGATAGAGAAATCAGAGCCACTTCGGTGGTACCACCTCCGATATCGATAATCATGTTCCCGGCGGCATCTTGAACCGGTAATCCGACGCCGATAGCGGCGGCCATCGGCTCTTCTATCAGATACACTTCCCGGGCCCCTGCGTGAGCGGCTGATTCTTTCACGGCGCGTTTCTCCACTTCGGTTATTCCAGAGGGTACGGCGATTACTACCCGAGGCCGGACCCATTTGCTGCTGTGGACCTTCGTAATGAAATGGCGAAGCATCGCCTCGGTCATCTCGAAGTCGGCGATTACACCGTCTTTCAACGGACGCACGGCCACGATATTACCTGGGGTACGGCCCAGCATCCGCTTGGCTTCATCGCCAACTGCTAGGACGTGGCTGCTTCCGGCTCGTACAGCGACGACCGACGGTTCGCGCAGAACGATACCCTGGTCCTTGACGTATACGAGCGTGTTAGCCGTTCCGAGATCTATACCGATATCGTTCGAAAATAACCCGAAAACACCATTAAACATTAAAAGTCGACCTTCTATTCTTGCTTGCGGTTACATCAACGTTCCAACCGGTTAAGCACTCCCTTGTGGTTAGGGCCAGTCTTCACGAGTGTAGGTGAGCCACAGTGTCTAATTAAATCCAGAGCCAATTTTATGATGGCTTGCCTGTATCTAGGTAGGGCGGAACAGATCGTCAAGGAAACAATCTGACAAGGAAAAAAGTGAGGGAGCAAACTAAGTTGTGTCGTTGGGATTGAGTAAAGCAGTGCGGAATCTATCCACGTTCTTACACCAAGTATATCTATTGGAAGTAGTTGGTGGGATGGCAGTTACGTGCCTTGGATGGGTCTCCTGTTACTTGACCTGCAGCCCTTGGCTGCGGTCAGCTCCGCTTTGGTTAGGCGGCTATTTGTTGGTATATAATTTAGATAGACTCCACTACGATCCGGCCGATCAGGTGAATACTCCGACCCGTTTCCTGTATCGGGAATCGCTGCGATCCAAACGATTGTTGCTGATCTGGCTCAGCGCCGCGATCCTGGTTGGCTGGCCCGCGATTACCGGCCGGTGGTGGCTCATCCCACCGATCGTACTGGCGATCGCGGTACTACAATTTTACTCCCGGCCAGTGCCATTGATCCGAAAGCGCCTGAAAGACCTACCGGCGCTAAAAACGTTTATTGCACCGTTTCTGATCGCTGCGGTTCTGGCGTTGTGGCCGGTATTGGAGATCAGAAGGAGTCTAGGGGGGAGGGAGATGCTGGTGTTTTTTTGGTGCTTCATCGTTTTGAGCGTGAACAGCGTCAGTTTCGATCTTCGAGATATTCGAGGGGATCTCCGAAACGGTACTAGGACGCTAGCCGTCTTGCTGGGTGCGAACTGGAGCACCGTCCTTGTTGGGGCGCTTGCGCTGCTGGCGACTGTGATGAGTCCGCTGCTAGGTTTGCGAGGGGCGGCCAATATTTTGTTGCCGTGCAGTCTGTTGCTAGGGGCCGTCTCGATTCTGGTGGCCCTGTCTTCACATGTTCAGCCGATCACGTTGAGTTTTGTGGCTGATCTGTTCTTTTGTCTGCCGGCCGTTGCGTTGTGGGTGGCGCGGTGATTGGGGGGTATGTGCGGGTGCTGGCGATGCGACCAGGGCTAAGCGATGCGCGTCCTGCTGTCACGAATGGGACCTATGCGACTCATGGGACTTATGGGTTCACATTAGTCTCACTAGTCCCATAGGTCCCATCCGTGTGACATCCCTTATGCGGGTTTTCGAGAACTAGCAGGACGTCGGCAGACCCTGGCTCAGTTTAACGGCGTGAGGAATTGCGCCTGCGACGATACCCAGGCAATCGACGGCGCCTTGAGGTTTGCCGGGTAGCGCGATAACGAGCGAAGAATCGACCACGGCGGCTAACCCACGAGACAAGATTCCGTTCGGGGTGTTTTTAAATGACTCGGCTCTCATCGCTTCGCCGAATCCCGGTATTTCGAGGCGCATTATCGCACGGATTGCCTCAGGGGTACGGTCACGAATGGCGATGCCGGTACCGCCGGTGGTCAGGATCAGCTGGCAACCTTGGGCGGAGAAACTTCGAATTGTGGTTTGGATCCGATCTACATCATCCGGAACGATGGCTTCAGAATGGATTTCCCATCCTAGTTCACGGCACTTTTTGACCACGGCTGGGCCACCAAGGTCTTCATAAACTCCTTCGGCCGCGCGATCGGAGACCGTGATAATGCCGACGGTGATGGTGTTCATATGCTTTCTTTTGTCTTCGAAACGAGGCGCACGCCAGAAATCTCCATCGTTTTGTCGACAGCTTTACACATGTCGTAAATGGTGAGGGCGGCAACCGAGACGCCGGTCAGTGCTTCCATCTCGACGCCGGTCTGAGCGATGGTGGTCACCGCACATTCTATTTCAAATCCTTCCGGGTCTTCACGGAACGCGATATCGACGTGTTGGACGGGCAGAGAATGACAGAGAGGGATCAGCTCGTCAGTGCGTTTTACGGCATTCACAGCGGCGACTTGTGCAACCGCTAGAACGTTTCCTTTTGCAATAGCCGATTCATTGATTTTCTGAACGGTGCCGAGCTGGAGCCGGATGTGACCTCTGGCGATCGCGGTCCGGCGGGAAACGGGCTTGTGCGAAACATCAACCATCCGGACCGTGCCGGAAGGTCCGATATGTGTGAACTCGGAGCTCATCCTCCGATTGCGACCATCTTACGCCCGGGCTGATAGTTGAAGCGGAAATCGTGTTGCTCCGGCTTGCGGTCTACCACATCGAGGAACAGCCGGCGAAGTTCGTCGTCGGAAGCACCGGCGCGCAAGGGATCCTTAATGTCGAACTCGAGGTGGCTACCGAGGCAGGGCCGCAGCTTTCCGTCGCATGTGAGGCGGAGCTTGTTGCAGTTGTCGCAGAAGTGGAGGTTGGTCATTGCTCCGATAAACCCGATCCGTTGCGGGCGGTCTTCGAATCGATAGTATAGAGCAGGCCCATTTGTGTGAAAGCCGGGCTCGGGAACCAACGGACCAAACTCGGCCTCAAGATTTCTCTTGGCTTCTGCGATGGGAAAAAAGTTCTCGTCTGAGAGAACCTCCGCGGTGGTCACCGGCATCAGCTCGATGAAACGGAGGAGGAACCCCTGTTCACTAGCGAATCGCACAAGGTTGCCGAGTTCCTCTTCGTTTCTGCCGCGGATCAGGACGCTATTGAGACGGATTTGGGAGAACCCCGCGCGTTTGCCGGCTTCGAGGCCTCGGAGCGTCTCCGGCAGAGCGTCGCGTCCAGTGATCATGGCGTAGGTTTCCTGGTCTAATGTGTCCAGGGAAACGTTGAGATGCTGAACCCGCAGCTGGGCTAGACTTTCGGCTACGGTAAGACCACTCTCGATTCGCTTGGCGAGCAAGGTGCCGTTAGTGGAAATGCCGATGTCCGTGATCGGTTCGATGAGGCTCAATTCGCGGAA
>DASUWQ010000128.1:0-3574 GCA_036378375.1 Chthoniobacterales bacterium | reverse complement strand
GCTTCCGCCTCAAATCCGGTCGGGCTTGGCAAGTTAAGCAAGCGAAATAGAAACTCTTTAGCGTCGTCGTTCATTTTGACAATAACAGGTCATCAAACAAGAATGGCATGACCTCGGCGAAGGGATTTCGTACGTACCAACGGATGATCAACGAACGGAGTCGAAATCGGCCGAGCGGTCTAGAATCTATTTAAGCGTTCATAGTAAAAGGGGGATACTTTTGCCATTCTTTGCCGGCTCTTCCAAGCGGAAATAAGCGTTTGGTGTTTACGATTCTGCATTGGGCGACGTTATGTCTTCAGCACATAAGTCCTATCGGTCCCCCAAGTTCTATCCATGACCGGTGCACGTCGCCGAACGCCGAACGCCGAACGCCGAACGCCGAACGCCGAACGCCAAACGTCCACCCAGGCTTTTTGGGCTGGATTTTACTTCTCCAAATCGTCGACAATTTCGCCCCGAAGAACGCGCCGATTGGCGCGGTAAATATGAGCGATTCTGCCAGCACCTCTGCTCCGCCATCCTCGGGTTCGGCGGCATCGAAAAGTAGCGGTCCACCTGGCGGAAGTATCGCTCCAAGGACCAGGCAGCGTTTGCCCGGAGCATTCCGAAGTCACTTTGGGGTAATGTTGGCTCTCGGGAAACGGTACCTACTCCGCCACAAGCTTTTGGTGGTTTTGTATGTGATCGCCTATCTGCTTGGGCATTCTGTTCTACCTGCTGCCGTCGGTTTATATGCGCAGCAGATTTCCAATGGCATTCCAGTCGCTGCACTGGGGGCTTCGGGTGAAGGGGGTGCCAATCCCGGGGTTTCCGAGGTGCGTCGGGCACCAACCCAAGTGACAGATCATTCGGGACTTTGGCGCGCGTACGGCCTCTGGCTAGCGGCCACCTTAGGGGTGGCGATCATGGGATTGGGTTTCAGCTATGTTGCTTCGGCTCTGGGTGGCAGGGTAAGCAATGCGATCCGCCGGGACCTGTTTGCGGCCATCTTGCAAAAACCTTCCTTGTTCTTTCATGAGCACGAATCGCAACAGCTGACCATGTTGGTAAACCAGTTATCGCTGCAGGTGCAGTCGGCGCTGCAAGACGTTCTGATTAACCCAGTACTCGATTTGTTTGGAGTCGTGCTTTTGGGTTACAGCTTGTTCCAATCGCTCCAGGCCGTTCAGGCCAGGGGCGGTAATCAGGTCTGGCTCTTTTTCTCGGTTATCGTTTTGATCGCACTGCTTTCGCCTTGGCTAGTCAGCCGCATGGGATCCCGGCTCCGGCAAAGTTCGCAGAACGTTCAGCAGCAGAACCTGGTTCTAGCATCGTTGGTGGGAGGCGCCATGGGTGCTCCCGAGGAGATTCAAGCGATGCGCGCGGAAGAAATCTTCGCTCAGAAACATGAGGCTGCCTTAAAAGAATCCTTACACCGGCGGCTCCACCAAACTCTGACCGTGGGCAGCCTCAACCTGCTAAATCGGTTTCCAGGAGATTTGGTTTTAGGGTCGCTGATGGGCCTCTCGGTTTTTATCGCCGCGAACGGCCTGGCCGGAATCAACGCCGGGGTTGTGGCCGGACTGATGGCCCTGACCCCTTCGTTCATGGGATCGATTCAAGGGTTCTCTGCTCTTTCCATCAATTTCAATATGACCTGGCCGGCGATCGAGTCGGTTGGCTCGATCCTGTGCGCGGAGCCGGCCGCGGCTCCGAGTGAAAGCGGCCAGGATGACGCTGAAATTGCAGGTGAAATCGAAGCTCGCCGGCTGGTTTTTCAGTATCGGGCCGCTGAATCCCGGAAGATTTTTGATGATGCATCCTTCGTTATACCGGCGGGATCAATCACCGGCTTAATCGCAAAGGCAGGCCAAGGAAAAACTACTTTCTTCCGGCTAGCGTTACGTTTTTACGAGCTATCAGCCGGCGAGATCTTACTAGGCGGTATTCCGCACACGCGGTTTTCGTTGGAGAGTTTGAGACGCCAGATTGTTCTGATGCCTCAATCGCCGGCGTTTTTCCATGACACTATCCGGGAAAATCTTCGGGTCGCCCGGCCGGCTGCGACGGATGCGGAAATCCAAGAGCTCTGTGAGCGGACCGGTATCTGGCCAGTTCTCGGGGAAGCATACGGTCAGGTCCCGCTTGACCGGCAGTTTGCTTCCGGAAGCTTGTTGTCCGGCGGGCAAAAGAAGCTATTCGCTTTGACCCGCTGCCTCCTCCGGAAGCCTTCCATTCTTTTCTTAGACGAACCGACAACTGGGATCGATCCGGAGGATAAGTACAGCCTGTTACAAGTCATGCGACAGGTCTGCGCCGGCAAAACGGTTCTGGTAGTCGACCACGATATTGTTGGCTGGCAAATCCCGTTTTGTGACCGCTTCATCGTTTTGGATCACGGCAAAATCGTGCAAAGCGGCGCAGCGGCCGAGCTTTTGTCGGGATCGGGGCTATTTCGGGATCTGTTTGAGCGTCAAATTGAGGGCGTGCGCTTGATGAATGAGGAATTGAACCGAATTAGCGACCTAACGGCCTCTTCGGGAGGCGCTACCCCCAACAACGCTTAGAAATAACGCAAGCGCCGCCAGGATCCTCGTCTGACCAATAGAAACACACCAAGACTTCTAGAAAAGTCTCGGTTAAATCGAGATCGACGAATATAAGAGAGAATAGCGAATGCCTGAGAAATCCAAAACTATCGAAGTTTATCTGACTCAGAAACCTGAGTCTCCCGCGGGGCCCGAAAAGGCCTCTCGAGACATGGATGCGACAAATGCCGAACCGGAAGTGGGCGGACGTGGCTATTATCGTTGGGTGGAATGCTGGCACTGCCACTCGATGCGCCGGGTCTATTGGGAATATCCCGGTCAAACCTTCATCTGCGGCAGCTGCGGCGTGGAATACATTCCAAACAACTAAATTTGCTACAGCATCAATCGGAGCGAGTAAATCGCCGAGGCACCAACCAGGTAAAATCCTGAATTGGTGCCTTGTTTTTTTGGTTAGCAGATCGCTTAGGGCGAGCTCCCGCTCGTCCGCCTTCGCTTGGGCTGCCTTTCTCGTTGTCAAAACCCCGGACGAGCGGGAGTTCGTCCCTACCGGATCATGACAACGGCCAATCACTAACTGCTAATGCCGGACCCGTCGAGTTCGTAAATGATCGGAAGGACGTACACGCCGGTAGTGCTGGGCTTGAATTGCCAGTTCCGACGGATCCAGCGGGCCGACTTGCCCGCCAGCAACGGATTTGCCGACAAACCCTTCACTTTTACCATTTTGCCATTCTGCACCCAGATACTGACTTCGACCGTACCTTGTATCCGCATGCGTTCGCAGTCCGTCGGATAGGTTGGCGTCGGATAAGCAATGGCAACGGCTTCGGGCGAAAGCCCGACAACAACTAACGGGTTCTGTTCTCCAGCCTTTGATATGACTGGCGTCGAACAGACCGTAGCAAACGCAGTGATTGCTACTAGGCTTCGTTTAACAGGAGGGATTGACATAATGCTACCTCAGCGCAAAGCGGGCAGGGTTGTGTCCGTTTACGGCTAATTGAATTGGAGGATTTTGGAGGGGGGAGGTTCGTTACAAC
>DASUWQ010000127.1:0-4071 GCA_036378375.1 Chthoniobacterales bacterium | reverse complement strand
CTTGCAGAGACGAAAGCAACCCACCGGTAAAAACCGGAACCTGAACCACGACACCGGCTGCTGCGTAATTACCTTGGACACCGGGATCACCTGCCGGCGTTCGTCCGATCGTTCCAAGGGCCGCGATGCGCGGTAGGCGAGCATCTCTTTCCGCCAATGTCCGTTTCTGGGCAGAAAGCACTTGGTCGCGCATGCCAATCACGTCCGGGCGGATTCTTAGGGCCAACTGGGTGAGCGAGTCTGCAGTTTCTTTTGGGAATGGGGTTAGCGGCTGCTCCGATAGCTCGAACCGGTACTCAATTGTGTATCCGAGTGCCGCGCTTAGCTCGGCGAAAGCTTCGCCCACCGCGTTCTCTGTCTGGAGGAGCAGCTGTTTTGCTTGGTCGAGGTTAGCCTGAGCAAAGCTCTGATCCAGATTCGATTTCAACTTGTTCTGGGCCAGAGCCTGGATGTCATCGAATAAGACTTGCCGGTCTGACACGGTTTGCTGCGCGACATCCAAAAGAGCTTCCGCTTTGAGCACGTTCAGATAAGCACGATCAACTCGATAGACGACTTGTGCCCGGACTAACTCCGCTTTTTGAGCTTGAGATAATGCGTCGAATTGGGCCGCGGCGGTGAGATTAGCGGTCCGGCCAAAATCAAAGATCAACTGAGTGATGTTTAACCCTTGAGATTCACGGCTAAGAATCGTGGGATTATTGAGTCCGCCGGAAGCACCTAGCCGGATCTGAGGCACAGAACTATTCGTCCCGCCGAATTCGTTTTTGATCGCGTTCGAAGTTCCAACCGCAGTGACGATGCCCTGGATTTGCGGAAAGAATTGAGAACGGGCCTCTTTAACAACGTCCTTGGCTGCTTGCGCGTTGAAGTAAGCAGCCCCCAGTGAGGGTGCATATCGAAGGGCGATAGCTTCTGCCTGCTTCAGTGAAAGTTTTTTTGGTGGACCTTCGGTTATCTTTGGAGGTGGGGTAACCGGTTTGAGCGCCCGGTTAGTTTTCGAAGGTGTCGCTTTCGTCGAACTCTGGACCAGGGGGCTCGGCGACGGCTTTGAACTGCCCATGCCCTGCGCATGGAGATAACTGGGAGCAAACAACAACGGGATCAGTGATTGCCACAGGACCCTTACCAGGCGATTCGCGTTTGTAACGTTTAGCCGCCTATGCCCAACGCCTGGAGGGGAGCCGCTTTGGCTTATGGAAAGACGAGCAGCGATATACGGAGCCCAGCGCCGGGCGTGGCCGGATAGACTGGCTAGCAAGCGGCTCCCGCGAATTACCCAGCGTGTGAATTCACCCAATGTCGTTGCCTGGTTGGGACAAGATGCGGCGTGCCTAGGTGCGTCAGGAACCGTTTGCGGGAGCCGCCTGCCAACACCTGGGAATCCTCGGCAAGCGCAGCGTGCAAACCACGCGCGTTCAAATATGCTCAGGCGAAAGCGGCTCCCCTCCAGTCGCTGACTCCTAACCCGTTCGTGATTGCAAAAAGCGCCTTGATCCATCTTGCGTCGTTCTTTAGCGAGCGGGGCTGAGATCAGTGGGACGTCGCTGGCCGATCAGTTGGTGGAGAGCCACCTCCGTGGCGTTTTCGATACACCAAATAGACAGCGGACGGCACAATGAATACCGTCAGGGTGACAGACACCAGCAATCCTCCGATAATCGCGCGGGCCAGGGGAGCATAGGATTCACTTCCTGCTTCTAACGCCAGCGCCATCGGGATTAAGCCGATCACCGTGGCTAGAGAAGTCATCAAGATCGGGCGAAGCCGGACGCGGACTGCGAATTGAACCGCTTCCCGTAACGACATTCCGTCGGCGATCAGGCGATGAGTGAACTCGACAATCAAGATGCTGTTAGAAACCACGATTCCTACCATCATCACGAGGCCCATCAGCGACATGATATTCAAGGTAGTCCCAGTAATAGTCAGGATTAACAGTACGCCGGTTATCCCGGGAGGAACGGCTAACAGGATCAGAAACGGGTCCACAAACGATCGAAACTGTGCGACCAGCACCAGGTAAACTAGTACCAACGACAAGATCAGGCCCAGCCCGAAGGATTGCATGGACGAGTTCATGGCGCCGACTATACCCCGCACATAAATCACCACATTTCCCGGTTTTTCAACGTGGTTGACGACCTGGTTAACCGCATCCGCGACTCGGCTCAGCTCTTCACCCTTAGTGGATACATAAACGTCAATAACCCGGCGTAGCTTGTAGTGATCAACTTCGGTTGGGGATTCGATCAACTTAACATCAGTGAGATTGCCTAAGTTGGTCGTGTTCTTCTGATCGGAAGAGCGGACCGGCATCATCTTTAGGTCTTCCAGGGATCGAACGGTGTTGTCAGGAAACTGAACCGTTAGCATGTAGAGGTTACCGCTTTTTGGGTCGACCCAATAACTTGGCGATATCATGCCATCAGACGTCAGCGAAGTGATGATATTACTGACAACCTCATGTTCACTTAGCCCCATCTCTTGGGCATAATATCGATTAATTCCCAGCTGCAGAGAGGGGGCATCAACATCTTCCGGAATATAAGTATCTGCCACGCCCGGTATTCGGCTGACTTGCTGCCGGATGTTGGCGGCAATCTTCGCCGCCTCGGTTAGATCGTTGCTACTAACTTGCACGTCGATGGGCGCGAGGAGCCCTTGATTAAGAATAGCGTCCACGAGACCGCCGGTCTGGAAATAGGTCGACAACTGGGGCAACTCCCTTTGCATGGCGGCCCGAACCCGATCGATATATTCGTAACTACCGACCTTGTGATCTTCGTTTAAACTAACCTGCACATACGCGGTGTGGGTGGACGAGTTGCTCGTGTAAATCGATGATAAGTCTGGGGTCACGCCAATGTTCGAAACGACTAACCGCAGGTCACTCGGTGAGACGATCTTTTTGATCAGGTCTTCGGTCTTGGCTACCTCTCGCTCAGTGATTTCAACCCGGGTTCCGGTGGCCGCCTTTAAATTGATAACGAACTGGCCCGGGTCGGTCCTGGGGAAGTAGGCGAGTCCGAGTGCGGGTAACAGGGTAAAGCTCAAACAGAATATGCCCAGAATGCCAATGACCGTGGCGGCCGGACGCGCGAGCGCGAATCCTTGCACGCGGTCGAAGCGATCGAGGAATGAATGGAACTTATTATTGAACCACCAGTTAAACTTGTTCCACAAACCTCTGGGCGGCTGGTGATGAGCTTCGCCGGACGCTGCATGCACTTGATGCGCTTTAATGAGTTTGGCGCAAAAGAGCGGCACGACCGTCATCGCAACAAAATAGGAAGCGAATAAAGAAAGCACCACGGCGGAAGCCAGCGCCGAAAAGAGAAATACGCTTACCCCGGAGAGAAAGGTGACCGGGAAAAACACGATGGCAGTCGTTAGCGTGGCCGCCAAAACCGCCAGGGCGACTTCTTTACCGCCATTCTCAGCCGCAACTTCCGGAGTTTCGCCCAACTCCATATGACGAAAGATGTTTTCCAAGACGATAACTGAGTTATCGATCAACCGGGAAAAGGCTAAAGCTAGTCCTCCCAGGATCATCGCGTTAATCGAACTACCTCCAAAGTAGAGCACCAGGAACGTGGCTAACGCCGAGAGTGGAATGGAGAGAAACACGGCCAGAGTTGCTCTGGCGTTGCCCAGAAAGATCAAAATCATCAAACCAGTCAGGACCAAGCCGATAAGACCTTCATGAATCAGGTTATCGATAGCAGTCTTTACAAAGGCAGACTGATCGAAGACCACATTGGTTTGCAGTTGTTTAGGAATATCCAACAGGTGGGATACGGCGCTTCTGATACCGTCGACCACCGCGATGGTATTGGCATCGGCTCCTGACTTCAGTACCGGGATATAGACCGAGCGCTGTCCATTGACCCGAACAATGTTTGTCTGGATTGCGGCGTCGTCCTTCGCTTTGCCGACATCGGCAACCAATACCGGGTGGCCGTCCACCATCTTCAACGGCACTTCGTTAATTCGTTCTACATTGGATAGTTGGCTATTGGTGTAGAGGTTGTAGTCAAACGGCCCGATTTTTACATCGCCCGCCGGCAG
>DASUWQ010000126.1:0-4018 GCA_036378375.1 Chthoniobacterales bacterium | reverse complement strand
TTCTTGGGTCTCTTGCTCTTGGCCGGCGTGCTCTTCTTTGCTGGTTGGCAACCAGTTCAGGCTTTTCCTCTCGGCTGGCTTTCGCTCAGTGGGCTCCTTGGCATTTCACTTGGAGACACGTTCTTCTTCGCGGCGCTGCGCCGTTTGCCCGCGCATCAATTAATCATTCTCATGCTCCTGGCGCCGGTCGTGACGTTGTTGATGGCCCTTTGCTTCCTGGGAGAACGGCCTGCCATCGTCAGCTGGATAGGAATCATCCTCGTTTTGGGCGGAGTTACGCTTACTTTTAAGGACAAGATCGAGGCTGATAACGAAGCGCACCAACGCGGATTAGGATTGCTTTTCGGAGTCCTGTCGGTTCTGTCGATGGCTGGTTCCATCATCATTGCCAAAATTGGCCTTCAAGATGTGTCTGCCTTGGAAGGAACTTTTCTCCGACTCTTTTTCGGCTTTGCCGGAATGCTGGTGGTAGGCCTGGCAAGAAGAGAGGTCAAGAGCTGGCTGGTTCCGCTGCGTCAAGCGGGCCTGGGATGGCGTTTTCTTTTGGCAGTCGTTGTCGTGACCTTCGGCGGGTTCTGGCTCTCCCTTGATGCCATTAAACGATTGGATGTTTCGATCGCGAATACATTGCTTGCCACTGAGCCGATTTTTGCATTGCCACTCGCAGTCATTTGGCTCCGCGAACAAGCCACCAAAGCTGCTGTCACCGGAGCCATCGTTGCGTTGTGCGGCGCTGGCATTCTGGCGTTTAACGGGTAGGGCGGGTGGGCGTAGCGGAGCATTAACGGAGGGGACGACGCGTTGGGCTTCGCTCAAGGATGGGACTTATAGGACAATAGGACCAATGGGACCTATAGGCCGAACTTCTCATATTAGTCCTATAGGTCCCATAAGTCCTATCTGGCGGCGAAGCCCAGCCCGTCGCCCCCTTTGCTGCGTCCATACGCTCACAGACGCCATTCCCGGCTTGACCTCGGTTCCAGAAACGAATGAAATGCCCCTGAAAAAAATCTGCAAGTTTCGCCGAATTCGGCATCTAACCCTTATGAATATCGTCGGACAATTTCCGAATATCTCTGACGCGTTGATGGATCGTGCGTTAAGCAGAGTCGCTGACTTTAATCGGTTCCGAGAGGAAGGCTTAATTTGTCGAAGCGGTGACTTTTTTCCCTCCGTCCATTACCCGCCGATTACGATGTACGACGAAGTGGATGAAAATAGGCTGTTCGAGGATTATTCATTGCCCGCCGATGGGAAATTGGACGTGTATGCACACATCCCGTTCTGCAAGCAGCGCTGCATCTTCTGCCATTACCCGGTGATGCTCGGCAAAAAGGAAGCGGAGATGGATCAATATCTGGGCGCGATGGAGAAAGAAATGGATATTTACATGCGGCGTCTAGGAGTCGATCGGATCAAGGCTCGATCCATTCTGATTGGTGGCGGGACACCTTCCTACCTTAGCCCGGCGCAATTGAAGCGGTTTCTGGATTTCTTTACCAAACGTCTCGATATGTCGGAGTGCGATCAATTTAACTGGGACGTTGATCCTTCCACCTTGGTTGGTCCGGTCGGTTTGGAACGGCTGAAGATCCTCCGAGACTACGGCTCAGATCGTTTGACGCTCGGGATCCAATCACTGGACCAGCGGGTCTTGGAGATAATGAACCGGCCGCATGACAAGGCGGTCGCATTGGAAGCGATCCGGAACTCCCAGGAACATGGGTATCAGGTCAACATCGAATTCATTTTTGGTCACCCGGGTGAGACCGTCGAGAATTGGGTAGACGTGATGCGAGAGGCGGTAACACTGGGTACCGAAGAGATCCAGCTCTATCGGCTGAAGGTAGAAGCTTACGGCGATTATCAGGGCCCGATCAAAAACTATCTTAATAAACGTCCAGATGAAGCTGTTCCTCACGAGGAGCAGATCATTATGAAGCAGCTGGCCATCGATATCCTGGCTGAAAATGGATACCACGAGAATCTGCGGCGCGTTTATACCAAAGAGCGGCAACATTTCTCCTGCTATGCGGAAAATCAATGTTGCAAACTTTATGATGAGGTCGGCTTTGGTCTGACCGCGTTCAGCAGCTTGCGGGATCGCTTCGTTCTGAACAGTCAGACCTTTGGTGAGTACTACCAACATATTGAGGAAGGTAGAATGCCGCTAAACCGCGGTCTGAAGCGGGATAGAGATCAACAATTGCGCTGGGCGATTGTGTTACCGATCAAGAATCGGGACGTGTACAAAAGCACTTTCACCGCGGCGACCAATGGGGAGTCTATTGAAAACGTCTTTCGGCCAAAGATCGAGCGGCTCAAGGCGTACGGCCTATTGCGAGAAGATGAGGTCAGTCTCGGGCTAACCCAATTGGGCACATTCTTCGCCGACGAAGTTGCCCAACAATTTCATTCAGATGATTACATTCCGTATCCGCGTGAGGAATACGCGGACGGTCCACTCAATCCCTATCTGGACACGGATCCTTACGCAGCGACCGACAAGCCGGCCGTCGCGGTTTCCTAACCGATATCTTGAAGAGTAGAATCAACGGCGATGTTTAATGACACGGTAGCGTTTGCAGGGCAGTCTGGAATCGGTCGTCAACAGGTAGATGCCGCGGAACTCAGCGACCCGGATTTATTTTGGGATCGAGATGCCATTATTCGTTGGCTACAGGTCAGAGGGGCGGAGCAGGAGTCGCTGTTTGCTGCTGCTCGATCGGCCCGCGAACGGGTCTATGGCCGCAGCGTTGTCGTCCGAGGTTTGATTGAGGTCACGAATCTCTGCCGAGTGAACTGTGAATTCTGCCCGATGCGGCGAGACAATACGAAACAGAACACGATTTTCCAGCTTACCCCCGAGCAGATACTGGAGGTGGTGGCCGAGATTAAATCGGCCGGTATTAACATCGTCTTTTTCCAAGCCGGTGAAGTCGGAAAGACCACCCGATTAGTTGGTGATCTGATCCCGGAGATCTACGCACGGTTTGATAGTCCCGTTGAGCTTTTACTTTGTCTTGGCAACAAGACTGACGCGGAATTCGACTTTCTCAAAAAGCAGGGCGCAACCAGTTACATCTTGAAGCATGAGACTAGCGATCGTGATCTGAATGAACGGATGCGGCATTCGTCGTTTGAGGAACGAGTGCGCTGTTTGCGGACGTTAGTGCAAATGGGTTTCAAGGTTGGAACCGGGGCGATTGTTGGGTTGCCGGGTCAATCAGTGGAGAGTCTGGCCAACGATTTGGAACTGGCTCGGGATATTGGCGCGCACATGGTGAGCGGATCTCCCTTTATTCCGGCTCCGGATACGCCGTTAGCCGGGTCTCCGGCCGGTGACGTAGAGTTGACCCTCAATTTTATCGCGATCGCCCGTCTCATGAATCCTGCCTGGCTGATACCCAGCGTTAGCGCTTTGGAGCGTCGACAGGGTGGAGGCCAGCTCAACGGCCTTGCCGCCGGTGCGAACGTCTTAACCGTTAATTTCACGCCTCCAGTCGAACAAGAAAAATATCTGATCTATGGCAAGGACCGGTACGTGGTTCGAAACGACCACGTAACCGAGATTGTCCGTCAAGCTGGGCTGGAACGGGCGCAATCGGTGTTTGCGGCGTGATTTGGTAGGGCGAGGCTCCCACGCGGCCGGAGAATCTAAGCGAAGCTACTGTCGTTTGCGAATCCCGACGCTTCGTCAGGCCGATGCGCGAACGCGGCCGCGGGAGAAGGCGGACTAGAATAACCTCCGGGTTGCGGCTATAGCGTGGACCACCACCCCGACGGAGGGGAGCCGCATTAGAGAGGTGCCGCCGGCAGATTCGGAGGCGGTCTATCGCTCATAGGTTGAAAAGATGTGTCCGGCCGCGGCTCCCTTTAGGTGTGGCAGGTTCTATGGTCCCTTAGATCCCAACGCGTTGAATATTCGTTCCATCCAAGGGGCGTCGCGTCTATCCAAGCGCCATACTTAAAAAGATTCGTCGGCGTCGACACCCGTGCGAGCTCTAACACGGAATGC
>DASUWQ010000125.1:0-15705 GCA_036378375.1 Chthoniobacterales bacterium | reverse complement strand
ATACGCCTGATTCTAGTGGGCCAAAAAACTGCAGAGCCGTTGGGCCATGAATTGCCACCTGCTGAGCTGCGATCTGAGCCCCGAGACCGCCGATCAACTTGGATAGCGCTGAGTCAGCGGCTCGGCGAACGAATCGGCCCTGCACCTATCATTGACGTTACAAGCGACCCGGCTTTGCGAGTATCACAAGGCCGCTCGGGAGCCTCGCCCCACCAAACAGGCGGCAGCCTCTGACCTCTCACTTTTCACTTCTCACTTCTCGCGCTCTGCCCGCTTCCCTTCGCTCCGCACCAGCTCATTCGCCAATTCTCCGAAGTTCTGCACGATCAAGTTCTCGCCTAATTCGTTGATATTGATCTCGATACCCAGCTTCTCTTCCAGGTGAAGCACGAGTTCCACTAGTTCCAGACTTTGCTGAATAACATCACCGGCGCGCAAGGTCTCTAAGTGGTCAACCGGGACTGCTGGAAAATGATCCACGACAAATTGCTTTATCGCATCAAGGACCGCTTGCCGATCAATCATAGCCTGGTACAACTGCCGTAGATGACATGGAAACCGGCTCCCATCGAGAGCCAGCGGATCGGTTGACCGGGCTGCGCCTGGTCCAAAAGGTCCCTCAGAATATGTAAGATACTGGCGCTGCTCATATTTGAGAAAGTACGAAAATGGCGGATTGACGATTCCAGACGGCTTCTGTCGAGACCGATCCGCTTGGCGACACTCAAAAGCAACATCATTCCGGCCGGATGGACCGCCCAGAGACTATCTTTTGTGTCGGTCCAATCGATTTCGTTTAGCGCGCCCAGGATACCAGCTCGGACTTTCCGATCGAACCCCTCGAAATCCGAAACGCTGAAACGATAATAATTCGAGCTATAATCCCAACGAATCACATCCGCATCTTCGCGATGCGAAGAATTGATTGGTCCGAGTTCGGCCAACGCTCCAGTCGGCTCCGTAGAAAGCCAGATACCGGCAGCCCCATCCCCAAAGGTACAAATACCCTGCCAATTAGACCCATCCATCGACAATGGGTCTGCCAACGTGGATGTCGGCTCAACCACGGCAATCAACACGTTCCGATGCCGGGTATCCAGGGTTGAGGCTAGTTGCAGGGCCCGTGAACTGGCCGTACACCCGCCGTTACTTAAGTCGAGCAACAGGGCATCGCTTTTGACCTGGTCTCGTAAGCAGGTCGCTAACCGGTCGGCGATGCCGGGTAAAAGTTGTCCCACGCTGGAAACTCCGATAACGGCATCGAACGCCTCGGAACCGGCCGCTCTTATTTCTTTGCTCAGGGCGCCGATAGACTCCGCAACCGCTGCCGCAAAAGCGGTCGCATGATCTTTGAAAGACCTTAGATCAAGAAAATAGGGACACTGTACACAACGGCTTCGTGAGCCGATCAGAAACACTCGGATGAGGGACAGCAAGTGATCGATTTCCGTTTCCGGCCGGTCGACATTGCCCCGCAAATGAGCGCTGATCCGAGCAAAAACCTCTTGGTTATCCCACTGTTCCCCTACGATCGGGGTATAGACTGATCTGATGTACCACTTAGCCTGCATGGCTCACAAATGCGCCTGCATTTGTGAGCCATGCAGGCTATGGCCGCAGAAGAGTCCGACAACCCGGACTATTCTGCCGCTTAAATGTTCTCTTTGGCGCACACGTGTCTTCGTCAGACCAAACAAATTTACCAGTTCCCTCTCAAAATTTGCAGCAGAATTCACCAGCGCCAGCGGGTGAATTCTGCTGGCATAGCCTGCGTTGCCGTCAAATGCATGCGCATTTGGCGGCAACGCAGGCTCCTCAGAACCCTACTCGCCACTCCTCAAACAACTCACCCGGGATCTCTCCTAGGAACCGCGAAGGCCGTTGGACCCGCTGGTCGATATTGCCGTTCGGCCAAATAGACGGGTACAGAAAATAGAGTTGGTCTTTTGCTCTGGTGATCGCGACATAGAAAAGCCGGCGTTCTTCTTCGACGTTGTCATTAGATTCCAAAGACCGGGCGCTGGGGAACATCCCATCGGTCAACCACACGATAAATACCGCCTGCCACTCCAGACCCTTAGCCTGGTGAACCGTGGAAAGGGTCACTCGTTCCCGGTCCTCGTCCTGGGTGCTAAGCTGTTCGGTCTCACCGGTGGCCATCAGGGAGAGCTGGCTAAGAAATTCGACTGGCTCTTTAAAGCCCCGGGAAAAATTCTCTAACGCCGTAAGATCTTCCCGTCGTTGCTCATGGTTGGAATACTTCGATTTGAGATAATCGTCGTACACCGCTTCGAGGATGCTATGGATCATGCTCGACGGCGGTACCGGCTGTTTCTCAGGCGCGATTTCGTCCAGAGTATGACGAAGCTGTTCCCAGGCGCGTTGAGACTTGGTCGGTGCTTTCGCTATTTCCAACCAGGCGCCAAAGGTGTTTCTGTTTTCAGGGGGCGCCAGGTTGATTTGTTCCCACAGTTTTTCGGCGGTACGAGCCGCGATGCCCGGAAGCAACCGGACCATGCGTTTGAAGGCGACTTCATCCGTGGGATTGCTAACAAACTTCATGAAAGCAGCTACATCCTTGATATGAGCTTGTTCGAAGAACCGTAAGCCGCTGGTAATCGAGTAAGGAATCCCCGCGCGCGTTAACGCCAATTGCACCTCCAAAGATTGAAAATGCGAGCGGTAAAGCACCGCGATTTCTTCTAAGTCTACCCCTTCGTCGCGCAACTCGAGAATACGCTGGGCCACAAACACCGCCTGTTGATTGTTATCCAGGACCGGCACAAGTGCAGGTTTCAGGTCGGTTTCTTTTCTATCCGGCCGTAATATTTTCGAGAATTGACGCGCATTCGGGCGAATCGCCGCGTTAGCCACCTGCAAGACTTCGGGTACACTCCGATAGTTAGTCTCAATCTTGTGGATCGCAGCCGACGGATACCGTTTGGGGAAATCCAGGATGTTCTGGTAGTTAGCGCCGCGCCACGAATAGATCGATTGAGCATCATCGCCCACCACCATCACGCTTTGATGATGGGCGGCCAGTACATCGATGAACTCCGATTGGAGCCGATTCGTATCCTGGTATTCATCGACCAGAATGAATTGAAAGTATCGCTGATAGAATTCCGCGATGTCCGGTTTCGTTTTAAACAGTTCGACGATCTTGACGAGCAAATCATCGAAATCCATCGCGTTCGCGGCTCTTTTTCGTTCTTCGTACCGTTTTTGGATCCACTCGATCTGATTGGTGAGCGGAAGAAACCGCCGGTAACGTTCCGCGATCACCTGTGATATCGGACGATCCGTATTCAGGGCCAAGCTATAGATGTCTCCCAGAACTTCTCCCGTTGGGAACCGGATTTGCGTAGTATCAACTTCCTCGCTGGCGACAACCGCAGACAACAGGTCTTCCTGGTCTTCCCGGTCCATGATGCTGTAACCCGGACGGAACCCGATCTCGAGAGCATGTTTCCTGAGGAACCGGTTCCCAATCGAGTGGAAAGTTCCGCCCCAGATCGCTGTCGTTTCCAGCGGCACCAAGGATTGAACACGGGTTAACATCTCGCGTGCGGCTTTGTTGGTGAACGTCAGCAAAAGAATGGACTGAGGCTCGACCCCGTTGTCGAGCAACCAAGCCACCCGGTAGGTGAGAGTCCGAGTTTTACCGCTGCCGGCGCCGGCCAAGACCAAGGCGGGACCGGGACCAGAAGTGACAGCGGCATACTGCTGGTCGTTCAGCTCCGCGCGGTAATTGATGCTACTGCTGGTAACAGAAGGCAGATGCTTGAGCTGGTACTCACGGGCCATGCTCTACGATAGAGGAGCGAGGAGCGGGAAGCCAGCGGAGGCGTGAGGGGACAACGCCGTGAAACTGACAGCCTCTTCGGAAGTCGGACGCGTAGTGCGCGTACATGGATGGGACTTATAGGACACATAGGACTTATGAGTCCCGACCTATAAGTCCCATGAGTCCTATAGGCCCATCCGGGAGCAGAGCCCGCCGCGTCCGCACTACGCCATCACGCCAATATGCCGCACGCTACCAACCCGCAACTACAGCCCGACAGCAAAAATATGCATGGCCGCCTGATAACCTGCTACCGATCCGCGCACTTTCGGCAGAGCTACCGCCTGGACCGTCTTAGATGAATCGATCGGCACCGTGGCGCCGAAAACATAGACCGTGTGGCCGGAAGAACCCGTTGGATAGTTCGCGTAGTTAACGGTTGCGACTTGCGTCTCAACCGGGTTGCCATTTTGGGCTGATTGATACCAAAAATTACCGGCAACCAGTTCAAACGACGCGCTTGACCCGTCCGTGTAATAAACGGTCCCCGTGCCGGCTAACGATGCATTATTCGATGCCAACAGAAAACCAAGCTGGCTTGATTGACCGGAGATCAGAAAGGCTTGTCCATCCGCCAGAACATTATCAGGTTGGGCCGGCTGCACATCCGGCCAGGTCAAAGTGACCCCGCCAACTTGTACCGTGGCGCCCGGCGATAAACCGGCCGCGGCTAACCCTTCCGCGGAATAAGTCGTCCCGATGCCATCAAAACCGAGGAAGCCGGACGACGGATTTGTATTTGAATTGCTGGTGACCCCGGTGTTATCGAAAGCGGCTGCCAGATTAGGATAGGGTACCTGCAATGCGACCGTACCAGCGGTGCTGTTGGACGTTCCGCTCTCCATATAACTCGTGATGGCGGCAAGTTGATATTGACCGGGAGTTAATCCGGACGGTATCTGAACGGACCAATTCACTGAAACCGACGTACCTGGTGGAATCGCCGGGAACTCAATTGGACTCCTGGGAGTCACTGTCCAGCCAGACGGGGCATTCAAGGCGACCTTGACCGATTGAACCGCCGAGGTTCCTGCGTTGGTGACCGTACCAGCTATTTTGGCAGTCTGTCCGCCGATGCTAACTAGAGGGTTGGAGCTCAAGTTAATCGCCAAATCGTTCGATAGTCCCGGTGCACCCCAGGTCCCGTTCCAACCCGGCGAGCTAACCGGAACCACCGGAATCCCGCCGGCATAAGCACCATACTGATACAGGCTCACAGAACCGAGTCCGGCGCTGGCGTCTTCACCCCAGACTGCAATCGCCAAAGTATTCGGTCCGTTCGGATTTAAGATTCCGTTTGGCAAAGAAAAAATGTGCTGGGGACCCAGATCGTTTATGTAGATGCCGAGCATCCATCCATTCAGGAAGATCAGGGCTCGATAGTGCCGGCTCGGATCGTCATTGATCTGCACACCAATCGGCACGTCCGTTCCGGTCGGCACTTGGAGACTGAACTCCGTCCGATACCAGCCGATTCCCGGTGGTAATCCGGCCGTACTCCAGCTGTCGGGCAATGACACCTTGCGCCAATTCTGGTCGGGGTAACCGGGCAAGAACCAACCGTGCCGTTCACCGTAGAGACCGCCGATATTCATTGGCCCGCGAACCGGATCGAATAGAGTTTCGCCGCCAACGCTGCCTTGGATCTTCCATTGGATCGCTGGGGTAGCACCGAGCAGAATCGCGGTTCGAATCCCGCGAGGAGATTTGTAACTGTCGTTAGGCGAGTAATCCTCGTCATGGCCCATATTCATGACCAGAACGGATATGACGTTATCGTGGCCAGGCTGCAGAACTCCTGCCGGGAACACAAAATTGTTGGAACCACTTGCCGGCGTGCCGAGAAGGGCGCCATTCAACCAAACTGAATACAGGCTATTTCCGCCGCCCTCTCCGTCGATGGTAATTCCGGTTTCATTTCCGGTAGCAACAAAATGCCCGCGATACCAGACATCTCCATGATGAAAGCCGTAATCATCCTCGTACAAGACAGGCAGGCTGCCGGGAGGATTCGGATTGTTGGTGGTGGTATGATTGGCGGCCGTCCAGCTGGAATCGTTAAATACCGGGTTTCGTTCGGGAGATTCGAATTGGAACTTCCAATTCGTGAGACGGGGAAGGCTCACCGGAGGAGGACCGCTCAGCGATCCCTGCCAGACCGGTTTGATTGATTGTGGGAACAGTACGGACAGCTGCGTTGGTCCGCTGGTATCGCCGGTTAACAGCAAGGTTTCACCAACCATCTGGGCGGAACGAATCAGGTACGGTCCAATCACCAAGACCGGATGCCCTTGTACTTGCAGAGGCCAAATCTGCTCCGCGGTTGTAGTATCGGCGAAGACTAACAACAGGCTCCCGGAGCCGGTTTTCACCAGCACGCGGGCTAAACCGTTGTGAACATAGTTCAGCCGAAGATCTCCTTTAGTAGAATCCCAGGCTTTGGTGATCGTACCCTGAAGCACTTGCACGGTAGGCTGGCTAGTGTAGCGCAACACCGTCTCACCGTTATTTCCTTGATTATCATATAAAACGGCGAAATCCGCATTACTATCGCTGCCGCTCGTCATTAGTTGAGAAGTCGAGTACACGAGGCGTTGACCACCGAATTGGTAATTCGCCAACAGCAACTTCGCATCGCGGCCGTTGACCGTGATAGCAGTACCAGGTTGCTGAGGAACGCTCGGATAAAAATTAGTCGTGTTACCAGGAGGAAGATCAATCGCGTCAACGGAGACGAACGTACCTTGCGAAGCCGGATTTTGGCGTCCACTCACTACAATCTTCAGTACGTGCGTGCCCGCCGTTAGCCCGTACACGTCGTAAAGAACCACCTGATAAAATTTACTCGGTGCATACGTGTCGACCGAATCAACGAGGGTGCCGTCCAGGTAAATATCAGCAATGCCATGATTCGAGTCTTTTGGAGCGACGAAGCGGATTGCGGTGCCGCTAAAAGTCACCGAAACGCTGTCTCCAGCCGTATCACTGAACGACTCCGAGCCTTTATAATCTCCGACGGTCCAGCTTTGGTTAGACGCGTGTGTCCAGCTCCCCTGATACACTAAAGCTGATGAGGTATCGTCATAACTGAACCCGGTTCTGGCTGACAGATCGACCGTAATATGACTCTGCTCGACAGTGGATGAAGTCGTGTCGCTATGCGCCAGCAGATAGATCTCGGTTTGATCGTCCGGATCGAATCGCTCGGTTAGCGTTAAATTCGAATTAGTCGGCGGATTGGGCGAAGTCGGGACCGTTTTTGCCAATGAACCGACAGCCTGGGTAAATGATGCAATCAACTTTTGTTCACCATATTTGCCGGTAAGCTGGCGCGCCTCATTAATGGCCGAGCCATAATCGTAAGAAGAGTAAACCCCCGGGTAAGGCAGCCATCCCCAACTCGTGCCGCCATAAGCCATGTAATAACTGATCATCGTTGCTCCCTGAGCGATGAGCGACTTATAGAAAACATTTTCGAAGTCCGGCCCCGTCAAGATGTAACAGTTAGGATAACCAGCTCCTGCCCACGGATCGAAAGAACCGCCCTGAAACTCCGGCAGGTAAAGCGGCTCGTTTAGCGGCAGTGCATCGTGCTCGGCTTCTAACCCTTCCGGCACCGGATTCCACTGAGTCGGATTGGAGGCATCAAATCCTTGCGGATAGATGTCGAACCCTGCAATGTCCGTTGCGCCTAACCCGGTCGTAAATGTCGCATTGTGGTTCCCGGTAAGCGGTACCTGGATACCGTCCGCTCTCATTTTCTTCTCGAGATCTTGCATGTACTGCTGGCCGACCGACGAACTGTCATAAAACTCGTTCTCGACCTGGCAAGCGATGATGGTCCCGGTTCCATTCGTTAGCTGGTGACGAGCAATAATCGGATCGACCTGGCTCAACCATTGATAGGCAGCCGCCAGGTAATCTGAAGCCGTCGATCTTGCTCGACCCTGGATCGTCGTTAGCCATCCCGGAAATCCGCCGCTGTCTGTTTCCGCATTAATATATGGCCCAGGGCGGACGATGACGTATAACCCGGCTTCACTCGCGAGACTAAGGAAGCGATCCAGGTCTCGAATCCCGGTAAAATCATAACTCCCGCTCTTCGATGAATGATAACCCCAGTCGAAATAGCAGCAGATCGTGTTGAATCCGCCGGCTTTCATCTTCTGGAAGACGTCAAGCCACAGAGCCGGGCTTGGTAACCGAAACGGATGAAATTCGCCCGAATAGACGAATACTCTGTTCCCATCGATCAACAGCGAGTAGTGGTCGAATGTAATCGTGTGTTGGGTGCCGGCGCTGGTGGCCGTGGCCGGGAGCAAGCCCAAAGCGAGTGTCGTCATGCATAAGAACCGGGTAATCTGTCGCCAGAGAAATAAAAACGCGCCGCCGCAACGAGACGCACTAGAACAAAGCAGAAGCCGGAAGGCCGGGAGCAGGGAGCACATAGCTACAAATCCTTTTGTAATTGGAGGGAGGACTTAGTTCGATTCCGTGAACGCTCCCGGTAGGTTCGCATTTTGTTGGACTTGCGAGCAAGAAGAAACGGGTGCGGAGGCGCCGTGACGATGACGCGGTTGTTAGAATGGACGAGCGCTGTACCGCGATTCCGAATGGGACCTATGCGACTTATGGGACTAATATGACCTAACTCATAAGTCCCATGGGTCCCATAAGTCCCATCCAGTAGCAGGGCCCGGCGTGTTTGCACTACGCCGTCACGCCCACTCGCTAGGCTCCGCCGAGATACGATTCCCGGACCAGAGCGTTAACTCGCAGGCTTTCGGATTTGTCTTCTAGGATCACACGCCCGGTTTCCAGCACATAGCCGTAATCCGAGATCTCGAGCGCCAGATTTGCGTTCTGTTCGACCAGGAGAATCGTGATACCGAGTTGGCGATTAATCTCGACGATCTTTTCAAAAATCGTCCGGACGAGGAGCGGTGCGATTCCTAGGGACGGCTCGTCCAACATCAAATAGGTGGGCTTGCTCATTAATGCGCGGCCGATTGCCAGCATTTGTTGTTCGCCGCCGCTCAAAGTACCTGCGACTTGCTTCTGTCGCTCTTTCAACCGAGGAAAGATCGAATAAATGTATTCGTAATCACTCTTCATGTCCCCGTTTTTCTTCCGGCGATAGGCGCCCATTTGCAGGTTTTCTACAACCGTCAGGTTTGGGAAAATCATCCGCCCTTCCGGGACCTGAGTAATACCGAGTCCGACGATGAGATGTGGAGCCAAATTTGTAATGTCCTTCCCCTCGAGTTGGATCTTTCCGCTCCTGACCTTCAACAAACCTGATACCGCGCGCAAAGTAGTCGATTTGCCCGCCCCGTTGCTTCCTATGAGCGTAACGATTTTACCTTTCTCGACCCGGACTGTGATCGAGTGAAGGGCAGTGATCGACCCGTAGGCAACTTCGAGATTACTAACTTCTAACATAACCGCGAATGGAGAACCACGAATGGACGCGAATAAAAAACAGAACAACCGCGGATGGACGCAGATGTACGCGGATAATTCTCTCGAGAGACGCTGCAGTTCATTTTGATCAAAACTCTATCCGCGTTCATCCGCGGTTGTTTCGCCTTTATTCGCGTCCATTCGCGGTTCTCGATTCGTGTCCATTCGCGGTTGTTATTCTCCGAGGTAGGCCTGAATGACTTTAGGGTCGCGACGGATCTGGTCGGGGGGGCCCTCGGCAATCGTTATTCCGTAATCCAAAACGTAGATCCTTTTGCAGATCCCCATCACGACCCGCATATCGTGTTCAACCAGCAGGACCGAAATGTCGAATTTCTCTTGGATAAATTCGATCAGAGTCATCAGAGAGCCTTTCTCGGTCGGATTCATTCCGGCAGCGGGCTCGTCTAGCAATAACAGCCGCGGTTTGGTGGCCAGGGCCCGGACGATTTCCAACCGCCGCTGATCGCCGTAAGGAAGGTTCTTACACATGACGTCTTGAAATCGGTCGAGGTTAAAGATCTTCAATAGATCCATGGCCTGCTCTCTTATCTCGGCCTCTTCCTGTTTGAATTTGGGACCCCGAGTCAGGGCATGAAATGGGCCATGCTTTAAGTGCAGGTTAAAAGCAGCCCGCACATTGTCGAAGACAGTCAAAGAGACAAAAAGCCGGATATTCTGAAACGTCCGCGCAATTCCTCTTGCCGTGATATCGAACGGCTTCAATCCATTCAAACGCTCACCATTAAGAGAGATGGCGCCCTCTGTCGGTTGATAGACGCCGGTGATCATATTGAACACCGTAGTCTTACCGGCACCATTTGGTCCGATTAAGCCCACTAACTCACGGTTCCCGATCGACATGTCGAGGTTCGATACCGCCGTGAGCCCCCCAAAGCGGATGGTGCAACGATCAACTTTCAGCAATGCATCCATTACTTTGCAGGGGATGAAGCAACTCGTTTTCGGCTGCCCGCTATGTCGCCAAACAGGCCTTGCGGCCGAGTCAGCATCATGATGATCAGGAGGAGCGAATAAAGGATCAAACGATTCTCTAAGAGCCCCTGTAGAGGGGGCAAATGGATCGGGACTACGCCCTCGATTGCTTTCTGGAAAACAGGAACGAAGTCAGTGTGCGCTAGCCCGCGCAATAGTTCCGGCAAAATAGTCAGCAGAATCGCCGCCAGTATCACTCCCGTGGTGCTGCCCATTCCTCCGAGAATCACCATCACCACCACATCAACTGATTTAAAAAAGTTGAACCCTTCCGGGGTCAAAAATCCGGTGTAATGAGCAAACAAAGAGCCGGCCGTACCGGCGAAAAAAGCGCCAACCACAAACGCGATCACTTTATACTTCGTGGTGTTGATTCCCATGGCTTCTGCGGCCACCTCGTCATCACGCACGGTCAGAAAACCGCGACCATAGGTGGAGTTGACCAAACCGAGGACGATATAGACGGCAACGGCAGCGATGCCGAAGGTCCAAAACATATTGGTATATCTCCCCGTCACGCTCATACCGCGAGCGGCGCCTAAGAAATCGATATTCAAAATGAGCGTACGAATGATTTCTCCGAAACCGAGGGTCACAATTGCGAGATAATCCCCCCGAAGCCTCAGCGACGGTATACCAACGGCCAGGCCGGCCAGAGCGGCCAGAAGACCCCCGAATATCGTCGCAACTACCAAGGCGAGATTATCTGCGCACATGGTTGGAAGCGCTTGCAAGAACGGGAACGGCTTTAACACGAAAGTCAGCACGCCGTTTGATCCCGCCAGAAAGTTAATCAGGCTTGGGCTCAAATGTTCGCTCCAACTGCCGGCAGCGTAAGCGCCCACCGCCATAAACCCCGCATGACCCAACGAAAATTGCCCGGTGTAACCGTTTACCAGGTTCAAACTGACGGCCAGGATGATATTAATCCCGATGTTGATCAGGATATCGTAGTAATAAGCTAGGTTGTCCGCTAACGGCCGCTCGACAAAAAGCGCAAACAAAAAGAGAAAAAGTAAGAAGATCCCAAGGATCGCACGCGCCCGGCTCATACTTTTTCCCGTTCAACCCGGCCGAAGATACCCGTTGGCTTGAAGAGCAAGATAATGATCAGCACCGCGAAAGAGATGGCATCGCGAAATTGAGATACCCCCTCGGGAAACAGATAGTGGAGAGCAGGAAACAAGGTCGTCAACTCGTTAGAGTATCCTACGACCAATGTCTCCAAGACCCCGATAATTAGCCCGCCCACGACTGCTCCGTTGATATTGCCGATGCCGCCTAGGACAGCCGCGACGAACGCCTTTATCCCTTGTAAATTCCCCATTAGTGGATTGATCGAAGGGGAATCCATCGCCACCAAAATTCCAGCGGCAGCGGCCAAAGCTGAGCCAAGAGCAAAGGTGAAAGAAATCACCAGCCCGTTATTCACGCCCATTAAAGAGCAAGCGGTTGGGTTAACGGACAAAGCTCTCATCGCTAAACCGATTTTCGTTTTCATGACGACCAATCGGAGGAACACCATGAGCACTATGGTCGAGATGATAATCGCCGCTTGACTGCTCAACACCGTTAGATCCCCTAGGCCTTCGATCGCCCGAACTGGAATCAGTTGTTTGAAGGCTTGCGGCTGTGCCCCGACGAAAAACTGGGTCATGTTCTGTAGGAACAGAGAGACCCCAATTGCGGTAATCAATACCGTTAATCGCGGTCGATCCCGCAACGGGCGATAAGCGATCCGCTCGATCGACATGCCAAGGATGGCGCAGAAAATCATGGCGCCCAGCATCACGATAGCGGTGCAAACAAATATTGGAATGAAAGTGTGCCGGCTGATGGCGTTGTACTGGTCTAGAGGAATGATCGTGTAGATCACATTCGTGATCGCGAAACCGGCATACGCACCCAACATGTAAACGTCGCCATGGGCAAAATTAATGAACCGTAAGACCCCATATACCATGGTGTAGCCGAGGGCGATCAAAGCATAGATCGAACCCAGCGAGAGACCGTTTAATAGCTGCTGTAAGAAAAGTATTACTTGTGCCATCGCTTGATCGTAAACCCTCGAGCTGGTCGCGCTCGCCCCGGGCCTATATTCAGCGCATTTAGGCGGTTTACGCTAGAAGTTTTAACCGCGAATGGACACGAATCGACACGAAAAAGGCAAAAGACCAACCGCAGATTGACGCAGATAGAGCCCGGGTGAAAAAGGACAGCAACTATGCAAACAAAGACTCGCCCCAATTCGGCGGTTGCTTTTATGGTTCGACTCTCTCGACTATTTTTGCCTGACCGTTCGTAATGGTGACGATCACACCCGGCTTACTCGCATTGCGCTGTTCGTCCAGTGAGATATTGCCCGTCACACCAGGGAAATTCTTGGTTGTAGCAAGCGCATCTCGAATTTTGGCTGAGTCGGGGGAACCGGCTCGGCGGATAGCATCGACCAGCAACCCGGCGGCGTCATACCACAATGCCGATAAGGCGTCCGGAGCGGCTCCGTACTTCGTTTTATACGTCTGGACAAAGGTTTGGACCAAACGGTTCGGGTCGTCCGGCGAAAAATGATCCGTATAACAACTTCCATCGGCGCTCTTCCCCGCAACGGAGATCAAGGAGGGACTATCCCAACCTTCACCGCCTACAAATTCCGCTTTTATGCCCAGTTGGCGGGCCTGTCTTAAGATCAGGGCGGCTTCGGTATAATACGCTGGCACAAAAACCACGTCGGGTTGCAGGCTTTTTAGCGATGAGAGCTGCGCCCGAAAATCGGTATCGCCGCTACTGAAACTGTATTCCTGCAGAACTCGGCCTCCTTGTTGGCGATAATAGGAGCTCAATTCTGCGCTTACGCCGATACTGTAGTCTTGTTTAACGTCGGTAAGGACAACTCCACGCCGAGCATGTAGATGGTCGACAGCAAATCGCGCCATAATCCGGCCGGTAAACGGATCGGTAAAACAACTTCGAAAAACATAGTCACCCACCTTAGTGACCGAGACGGCGGTTGCAGACGGGGTAAGCAACGGAACGTGGGCCTCCTGAGCTAAGGGCGCCGCTTCCATTGTCGAGGACGAGGTAAGGTCGCCGAGGATCGCCACCACGTGGTCCTGGGATAAGAATTTCCGAGCGATCCTGGCCGTCTCTCCCGCTTTTGATCCGTTGTCGTCGACAACTAGTTCGATCGATTGCCCCAGCACACCCCCTTTCGCGTTGATCTCCTCGATCACCATCCGTGCCCCGCGGATGCTCGATACCCCAAAGGTTGAGAGCGGACCCGAGATGCAGCTTACCGCGCCGATTTTGATTTGGGCCAGGGCGGCCTGGGCGAAAAGGAGAAGGAAGGCGAGGAGCACGAGAAGTGATTGGTGATTGGTGATTAGTGATTGGTGAAAGACGTTTGGTCGTCGACAATTGGTGGGGCAAGGCTCCCGCATGTCATTTGGGATTTCGCAGAGGGACGGGTTCGTCATGGAGAAAATGTGCAACACCCCTCTATGGTCGGGCGAGGCTCCCGAATAACCTGACACCTTTGAAAGGGCCCTTTCGTATCGAGCTAAATTTTGCACGAGAGGCCTAACCGGGTGCCGAGCCGTGGGTGTGCGGCTCGGCAGCTTTGAGGCGTCGCAAACCAAGTGGCGAGATGAGACTGGTTCCGCCGTTGACCTTTTTGGGCCGTTCCGGAGCCTCGCCCCACCACGAACGCAGCCCGGCGTCCCACCAATCACTAATCACCATTCACGAATCACGAGGCCGTTCTAGCTGGCTGCTTTCGGTTCTATGGTCTCAAAATAGTGCAGCGCGCCATCCTTGATCGTGATGATCACCGCTGACTTATTCGCGTTCCGTTCTGGGTTGATAGTGATTTTGCCGGTTACACCCGGAAAATCCTTGGTGCTGGCAATCGCATCGCGCAGCTTCTCGGGATCTGTCCCCCCAGCCCGTTTGATCGCATCTGCCAGCAGATTAACGGCATCGTAACCAAGGGCCGCAAACGCATCGGGAGTCTTGTTATTATATTTCTTTTTGTACTTAGCAACGAACTCCTGAACGGCTGGTGATTTGTCCTCGGTCGAGAAGTGGTTCGAGAAATAGGCGCCTTCGATCGCCTTACCCCCTACTGGAATCAGCGAAGCGCCGTCCCATCCGTCACCACCGGCAAAAGCCGCTTTGATCCCTAACTGTCGGGCCTCGCGGACAATCAAAGAAACCTCCGGGTAATAGCCGGTAATAATGATCACGTCGGGGTTAGCCGACTTGATGTCGGTCAATTGAGCGCGAAAATCTTTGTCTCCCGAGCTGTAGCTCTGTTCTTTAACGACCTGGCCGCCGTTTTTCAAAAAATAGTCTTTAGCGAACTGAGTCAGCCCAACGCTGTAATCCTGTTTCACGTCGGTCATGAAAGCGACCTTTGTCTTATGCAGTTTCTCCAGAACGAAACGCGCAATGACAACAGCCTGAAAGTCATCGATGAAACAGACTCGGAAAATGTAGTCACCGACCTGGGTCACTTTTGGGTTAGTGGCGGCCGTGGCGATCAGAGGAATTTTGGCTTCCTGGGCCACAGGCGCCGCTTCCAAAGTCTTGGAGGATGCGACCTCGCCAACCAAAGCCACGACGTGGTCCTGAGAGATCAGTTTTCGGACGATGGTGGTTGTTTGGCCCTGTTTGGTCTGATTATCTTCAACGGTCAGATCGATCTTTTTGCCGAGAACGCCGCCGGCATTATTGATTTCTTCGACCGCCATTTGGACCCCTTCGTTTTGCGAGGTGCCAAAACTGGCATTGTCACCAGTTAACGAGCCGAACTCGCCGATTTTAATCGTATCCTGCGAAAAGGCAGGAAGGCAAAGCCCCAGAATGGAGCACAGGGAAAGGAACAGCCGCCGTTTCATTAGGCGGATATAGCGAATCGTTGGGCTAACTGCAACGTGGTTTCTGAGGGAGCGTTGGAGTAACCGGGCAGGTTTTGGAACTCGAGACCCGCAATGCGCGCTCTCAGATAGGACCTATGGGACTTATGCGACCTATGTGTCGGATCCCACTAATCCGTTAAGTCATATAGGTCCCATTCGGTCGCAGAATTAAAACCGCGCTGTGCCAAAGCACCGACGGAGGGGCGTCGCATTGGGTGTACAGCGTCGTGCCGCGTTTCGGACTACGCACTAGCAAGGAATTTCCGTGAGGCCATAACCGCGACGCCCGAAAACCGGGCCACGCCAAAAACGGGTCACGTGTAGGAGGCTGCCACGCACTCAAGGGAGCCGCGGCTAACATCGCGATTCGGACGGAGGGCACGATACATGGAGCCGATCATCTCTCTTACGCTCACACGCAATGCGGCTCCCCTCCGGTCGGGGTGATGGACGACCACCAATCAACTCGCCCACGTCCCC
>DASUWQ010000124.1:0-4812 GCA_036378375.1 Chthoniobacterales bacterium | reverse complement strand
CGGGTTTCGGTTCTGCGTGACGGCCAACTGGTAGGAACCCAAAAGGTATCTGAGACCAACGAGAAAGCGCTGATTACCTTGATGATCAATCGGGCGATCGAGCAAGTGCATTATAAAGAGTCGATCCCTTTCGGGACCGAGATCTTGCGCACGGAAAATCTGTCCGGGAAAGGATTTCAGGACATCTCTATTCGGGTGCGGGAAGGAGAAGTGATTGGGCTATATGGCCTCATCGGCGCTGGCCGGAGCGAGTTCGTGCAAAGTTTGTTCGGACGATTCCCCAAAACCGGAGGCCAAATTTTTTGGAAGGGCAAACCGGTCGAGATTCGAAAGGAAAAAGATGCCATCTCGCTGGGTATTGCCTTGGTTCCCGAGAGCCGCCGCGATCAAGGGCTCTGCTTAAATCTCGGCGTCGGTCTGAACCTGAATTTGCCGATTTATCACCGCCTGACCAAGGCCACCGTAATAAACCATTTTGCGGAGACCGCTGCCGCGGACCGGCAGATTCGCGACGTACAAATCAAGACGGCATCCCGGGACACTCTGGCCTCAAGTCTGTCCGGAGGGAACCAGCAGAAGATCGTCGTTGGCAAATGGTTGAACCACGGAGCTAAGCTCTTCATTTTTGATGAGCCAACCACCGGTGTTGACGTGGGAACTAAGGCTGAAATTTATAAGCTCTTGGCCAAACTATTGAAAGCAGGGGCGGGCGTTATCCTGATTTCTTCCTATCTTCCAGAAGTGTACGACCTCTCGGATAGCCTGCATGTGTTCCGTCGGGGCCGATTAGTGGCGACCCATGACAGTGCGCACCAGAGTGAGGAAGCTTTACACGAAACCATTCTAACCCAGGCTCTGGGGGTCTAACCAAAATCTAACCGAATGCCGCGAATAGCGAACTGAGATCGAGCTAAAATGAGTGTTCAAACGTCAGATGAGTCCCGGCAGATCGCTGCGACCAAAAGAAGAGCCCAGTTTTCTGCCCTTCTTGGATTGACTTTGGTAGCGCTCCTGGCGCTGATGTGGATCATGTTGGCGTTTAGTACCAGGAGTTTCTGGACTTACGGCAATATTAGCAACTTGTTGCGACAGGGCACCGTGGTCGCGATTCTCGCAATTGGCGAGACCTTTGTCATCATCACCGCGGGAATCGATCTGTCAGTCGGTGCGGTCGTCGGGTTCAGCACTGTGATTATCGCTTTGCTGCTAAAAGCTGGTGTTCCGGTCCCCCTGTCCATTCTCATCACTCTGGTAAGTGGGTTGGTTATTGGTGCTTTCCATGGGTTCGGCATCACGAAGCTCGGCCTGCCTCCGTTTATTATGACGTTGGCGACGCTCACCGCCATCCCGAACATCGGGTTCCTTATTACCAATGGGGCGACCATCCAGATCCAGAATGAGGCTTTCTCGAGTTTCTCTACGGGAGATTTCCTCGGCGTCCCGAATCTTTTCTGGATGGTGGTCGTTGTAGCCGTTCCGGCTTACATTTTCCTTCATCATAGCCGCTACGGGCGCTACTTGTTTGCTGTCGGATCGAATCCAGAAGCGGCTCGCCTCTCGGGCGTGAATACCGTGCGCATCGTTTATATGGCCTACATGGTGTCTGGCCTCTGCGCAGCTTTTGCCGGAGTCTTAACTTCTATCCGCCTTACGTCCGGAAGCGCGATCCACGGTCAGGGCTTGGAATTGGAAGCGATCGCTTCCTCAGTGATAGGCGGTGCCAGTCTGTTCGGTGCCATTGGTTCGGTGCATGGACCACTACTTGGTTCCTTCATTTTGACCACCATCGCCAATGGCGCGAACCTGATGCACGTCAATTCCTTCTGGCAGAGAATCATTACCGGCGGTCTGATTATCGTGATCGTTTATTTCGACGGTATACGCCGGAAGAAGCGCTAAACAGCCTTTCCACTCGATGGCTCCGGCTGCCGTGGAATGCGGCCGTCAGCTTTTTCTTGCTCAAGAAAAACACGTATCTCGGACTGAGTGATACCGGCATCCCGCAGGTACTGAATCCCTTGGACCAAGCCCTTCTGTTGGTGAATCTGGCGGAATCGTTCTCGCCAGTCTTCGGCCGGTTGAGGTGCCATCCTCCTTTAACTCACCATTTCTCCAGGAAGATTGCAACCGTTAAGGGTTTCTCCCCAGGCGGGGACTATACAGCCGAAAAAAAGGCGAAGAAAAATCTCACGCAAAGCCGCAAAGGCGCAAAGGTAAGACCCATTTTAACAGTAATTCAGTGCGCATCTACCTGGATTTAAAAACCGGCTAGCGCTTCGCGTATCCGTCAAAGTTGCATCAACGCGAGCCATTTTTTCTTTGCGTTCCTTGCGTTATTTCGCGGCTGTTTCAAATTTTGTCTTAGCTTTGCGCCTTTGCGGCTTTGCGTGAGATTTTTCTTCGTCTTTTTGGCTTGTCTGGTCGAGTCGCGACGTCGGTTACAGCCACCGCCGTACCCGTTGCCGATAAGCCTCATATTCCGCACCGAAATGCTCCTTCATGAGCTGTTCTTCGAACGGGATCAGCCGGAAATTAATGAGCCAGAAAAAAATAACCGGCGGAACAACGAACCAGAGGCATTCAACGGCGAAAAAGCATCCAATGGAGATGAGAAGAAGTCCGAGATACATGGGATTCCGGGTAATTCGATAGGGTCCGGATAAAACCAGTTCGGTTGGTTCCGCTCCTGGTCGCAGAGGCGTTCCACGAGATTTAAAGCTGAAAAACCCTGCAGCCGAGAACCCAAGACCAACCAAAATGAAGAGCGCAGCGACTGGCCCGTGAAATGGGACCGGTACGAAGGCGATCGGTGCTCCGGCGGTTAGCAAAGTGGAGAGCAGCAGTAGAACGAGCATTAAAATCGGTGGCGGCATTATGATCGGGGGCGACTTCATTCGCGTGAACCATAATCGCTTCGGAGATAGGCGCTAGATGCTGCCTATCGCCCCACCAAGGTGCCCGTTCGGTCAGCCCGCAGCCCCTCACATTGCCCCCCGGGCCTATTGCTCGCTAACCGGATTAGACGCGCTGCCAAGATCGATTGCTGTGACGGTATCGAAAAAGAGAAGGCGCTGGCGCGAGCCTTTCCCAAACACGATGAAGCACTGCGCTTTTTCTTCTTCAGCCTGCTGGAGACCATCCTCGTCAGTATCAGGGAAAAAAGAAATGTGATCCGGCGTGGGCACCTTGTATCGCTCACCGCTAGAGGTGACGACAGTAAATGGAACAAACGGCGCTCTAGTGGCGACCTCGCGGATTTCCGTCTCTTTCGGATGCATGTCGATAAGGAGTGTAGAACCGTTTTTGTGTAATTCAAGAATCGAGAAACGTATTTATTTAGTGTTATTATATCTAGGGGCTTCCGATAAGGTGATTCCGCTGATGCCGCGGCGGCTCCGTCGGAGCCCAGTGTTTACAGCGTTGATTTGCGGGTTTTTTCTATACGCGTGAACGTGTCCCATGTCCTCTGACAGTCCGTTATTAGAAGAGCTCCAAAAGATAGTATCGAGCGCCGCACCTCGAATCCAAAAGCTGCAAGTGGTCGCAGCGCTAATCCGAAACCGCGGCAACTACCGTTGGGTAGGTCTCTACGAAATCGACGAACGAGTAGGTGAGGTGATTAACCTGGTCTGGGACGGACCAGGTGCGCCGAAATATCCGCGGTTTCCAATTGGGAAAGGACTGACCGGCGCTGCGATTCAAGAGGGGAGAGCTATCAACGTTGGCGACGTGGTTTCCGATCCCCGTTATTTGACTGCATTTGGTTCTACCCGTTCTGAAATTATTGTACCGATTCTTGACGAGAGAAGAGGTAAGACTGTGGGGACAATCGATGTGGAAAGCGAGCAGGTGAATGCGTTCGATAGCAATACGGAAAAGGCCCTGGTTGCTTTCGCGGACGTAATCGCTTTCCTGTGGAGGTAAATCGAAAACGGTAGGGATGAGCCCTGCTCGTCCGGGAATCCGTCGGAAGTGAGACGTGAGACCCAGAGCGGTAGTAGCCGATCACCTCTGGCTTTTCATGGGTTCCCGGAGAGGCTTCTCACCTCTCACCAATCACTTCTCACTTCTCACGCGAAGCGAATTGCCGCGCGATCTCCTGGCTAAGCGGTAACTCATAGTCGCCGTTTATCCGGATATCCACAACCACGGGCCCTTCTGTAACGGCGAGAGCAGTGTCGATGTGATCAAGTTCCTCAGGGCGGGTTACCCGGAATCCTTTGGCTCCAAAACCTTCCGCTAACCGATCGAAATCCGGTTGAGGAGTATCGGCCAGTGTCGGATCGATCTGTTTGCGCACGAGATCATGTTTCTCCTGACCGACTGCCTGGTCGTTTAGAATAACGACCGTGAGGGGAAGCCGGAAAGCCACTGCGGTGTAAAAATCGGCGACGTTCATCATGAAAGCCGAATCCGCAGTAACATGAGTCACTCGTTCTCCGGGCCGGGCGAAACACGCCCCGATAGCAATCGATAATCCTTGGCCGATCGACCCGAAATCCCAGCCGTTCCCCCAGCTGTCCGCATTGGGCGAGGTCAGAATTTGTTGAGCCACTAAACCGGCATGGCCGCCATCGATCACGATGATCCTGTCTCGTTTTGGCAGTCTATCTTCCACGTACCAAACGGCGCGCCGCGGATCAACCGAATTACCATCTTCAAAATCAGGACGGGTGAAAGAGAACTGCTTTATCTTCTGAATTGTCCGGTCGTCGGGATTGCGAGGAGCACGCTGGGTTTCTTGCAGCCTCTTCAATAGAGCGAGCAGAGCGACACGGGCATCTCCTTCCAGGCCGACGTCGACCGGCGTGT
>DASUWQ010000123.1:0-12226 GCA_036378375.1 Chthoniobacterales bacterium | reverse complement strand
ACGAATCACACGTTTCGCAACTTTCTCAACTTGCTGAACTGCTTCGTGAGCAGATTCTTCGCCCGAAAGCACCTTGTTTACATTCTGGAAAAATGCGATTGAGATTTGATTGTAATCCGCGCGTGTTGCGGTCGAGGGCGGGCAACGGCATTTTGGTAGACATCCAGCAGATTCTTGAACCATAGGAAAGTTTCCGCAAATACTTCGCAAAGAATGTTATACAAGATGAACCTTCCAAGGCCAAGCCTGAACCCCTATCGTCTAACGAGCCGAAGGCTACGCTGTTTTTACTCGGGTTACTCTCAGCTCATTAGACTAGAGGTCCAAATAGGGCGAGTCGAAAACACGTACGAATATGAGAACGAGGACGAGGTGATCGATGCGATCAAAGAAAATGTGATCGGACCGGCTGAAGCAACCGTGAAAGAGTTGCGTAGTGGAAGTATAGCATAAACTCTTAATGCTATGCGGACCAGCCGGGTTAGGGCAAAGCCACCACTATCTATAAGTATTCTGCGTTCTGTTTATGCGGTTAAAAACAACGCTGCTAAAGATCCTTGGCGTCACTCCAAAGGTTCTGTACGGTAGCGTGACGCCGAGAAACGTGGCCGGTTTTGTGACTCAGGCACCGATTGAAGGTCTCTTCATCGGCCGCTCGGCGCGGTAAACAGAGAGCTGCGCAACACATCAGTCATGAATGTTTTGTTTGTAGGCGGTACAGGGCAAATTTCACTCTCTTCGGTACTGGAAAGTATGGCCGCGGGTCATAAAGTGAGCGTTTTCAATCGAGGAAAATCGCCGATCGAAGACTTGCCCAGAGAGATTAATAGAATCGTTGGAGACATGAATGACCCGGATTCGTACGGTAAACTACGAAAAGAGCAGTTCGACGTAGTTTGCCAATTCGAGGTCTTCACCCCTGAACAGATGAAGGTCGATCTAGAAACCTTTGCCGGGAGGGTCGGGCAATACATTTTCATCTCGTCTGCTTCCTGTTATCAGAAACCAGCGAAACAGTATTTGATAACGGAAAAAACGCCTTTGGAAAATCCGTTTTGGGAATACAGCAGGCTCAAAATAGAAAGTGAACAGGTGTTGCGGGATCAAGAGCAACTGCCCTACACGATTGTCCGCCCGAGCCATACCATTCGCACTCATCTACCAATTCAGATTGGGAATTGGATGGTAGGCTTAAAAAGAATTCTCGAAGGAAAGCCCCTGTTGGTTACAGGGGACGGGACTGCCCCCTGGACACTAACGCGGCCTGTGGACTTCTCGATTCCTTTCGTCCGCTTGTTCGGCAGAGCCGAAGCGATCGGCGAGGACTTCCATATTACGGGCGATCGCGGTTTTACCTGGGATAATATCCACAGTGCCATCGCACGAGGATTTGGGATGGTAACGAACAACGTGCACGTTCCGACCGAGACACTTATTCGGTACAATCGCGATTGGATAGGGCCACTGATGGGTGACAAGATGTATACCGCGCTCTTTGATAATTCGAAGATCAAAGCGCTGGTCGGCGATTTTAAGTGTTCGGAGGACTTGGACGAAATCCTGGCCGAACCCGTCAAAACTGCGAGAAAACTGATCGAAACGGAACGTCCCAACGGACCGGCTCAATCGAGGGCTGACGCGGAAAATAGCCTTACCGACAGGATCGTGGCAGAACAGACAGCTCTTGGGAACAACTAATACTTCAATGCCGGATACGGAACCGTTGCGAAAGTTGCGTTATAGATCCCTTTGACGCGAAGGCAAAGCCGTATCGATAGTGCGGCTCAAAGCGGCGCGATCCCGCGTTAGTCCGAAGTTCTAATGGTGGGCGCGCCGAGTTTTGCGCCCTACCGACGCGGTGCCTATTTTCGAACGCGTCTTTTCTTTGCAATCTTTTGCGGCTATTACCTCTGTTCTCCGTTTCAGCCCTTTCGAGCACGAGCAGGAGGACGATGTTCTTTTTACTGCTGAATCGCGCTTTCCTCGTGAGTCGGCCATTTTGAGACCTGGGATGGGGTCGGCAGCTCCGATACATCCCAACCGCCGCCGAGGGCTTCAATCAAAGCCACGGCGCTGGTCATCTGTAAAACTTGGACCGTAATCACAGCTTGCTGGTCAGTCAGCAGGGTAGTCTGCGCAGTGACTACATCGACGTAAGGATCGATACCGGTTTGATATCTGGCCATCTCCAGGGTCAGGAACTCCTCGGCAGACTTTTCGGCGTCGCGTTGTTCGCGTATTTGTTTGGAGTAGAGACGGATTTCGGCCATGGCATCTTCCACCTGTTGAAAGCCAGTGAGCACGGTCTGCCGGTAAGCTGCGAGATCGGCGTTATAGGTCGCAACGAATTGATGAACGGTCGCAGTACGAAGGCCGGCGTCGAATATGGTTTCGGAAGCGGACGGGCCGATTGACCAGGTGCGGTTGTTGGTGTCGAACAGATTGCTGAAATGGCGACTGGTGAAGCCGGCATCAGAACTCAAATTGAACTCTGGGAAATAGGCAGCGTAGGCCTGGCCGATTTGAGCGTTCGCAGATGCCATCAAGCGTTCCGCAGCAGCGATATCGGGTCTCCGCTCGAGTAGTTGGGAAGGGACACCGACCGGAATGCTAGGAGGAGACCGGTGTAAGGTCCTAACCGGAATCGAAAAGTTAGAAGCAACTCTACCTAACAAAACGGCGATGGCATGCTCGAATTGGGCTCGAGCCACTCCGATATTGGTCGCACTCGCTTCGGCGTTTTGCAGGGTGTTTTGAGCTTCTACCACCGAAATCTTATCTGTGATTCCAGTCTGGTACTGCACCTGGTTGTAGGCGAGTGCTTTCTCGAAAGCAACGATGGTATCGTTGAATAGTTGCTGCAGGGTGTCTTGACCGCGAATCTGGAAGTAGACTGTCGCTAAAGTTGCCTGCTCGGTCAGTTTCTCGTTCTCGAGGTCGGCCGCGCTAAGCTGTGCGCTGTACTGCGCCGACCGGATCGCGTTCCGGACTTTGCCCCAAACATCCGGAGCCCAGGAAATTTCTAACGTGGACAGAATGGTGGTGATCGGGTTCAGCGGAGGCGTACGTGACTTGGTCCAGGAGGCGTTGGCGGTCAGCGTAGGATAAAGCTGCGCGTTGGCTTCTGCTATCAAAGTCCGTGCTTCCATGAAGTTCTGGAAGAACTCTTTAATGTTCTGGTTATTGATATTAAGCTGTTCTTCGAGCGCGTTGAGATCCGGATCGTGGAAGACTCTCCACCATTCACCTCGGAGCATGGCGTCTCGGGGCCGAGCAATATCCCAGCCCTCGGAATTTTTGTAGTGAGCGGGAATCTCTTTGTAACTGGATGGTAACGGTTCCTCGGTAGCGGCCGGCCTATGGTATTTCGGACCCACTAATATGCATCCGGTTAGGGTGCATAATACGATGCAGAGACAGATCGTGAATGTTAGTCGCATGAGGTCGAGTGATGAATAGTCAAAAGACTTCTAGCCGCGTTGTACGGTGCATTCGTGAGACGCTTCGTCCTCGTACTCGTCCTCGAGAATGGGATCGTACGGTGGAGGAGAATCGAGATCGGCTTTGTTCTCCTTCGATACTTCAGCCCTCCAACATCGCGCCCGGTCAGAGTCGAGGACGAGGACGACGACGAGTACGAGGACGAAATGCCCGGCGATGGGCAGATATCCGATCTCACGCGGTCTCGGCTCCATGGTGAAATACATCGGGTTTCTCGCCCTTCATTCGCAGGCGGAGCCGGTCAAAGGCGAGGTAAAGAACGGGTGTAGTATAGAGAGTTAGGAGCTGGCTCACAATGAGGCCGCCGACAATACTGATACCGAGCGGCCGGCGCAGTTCGGAACCAGTTCCGGTACCTAAGGCCAACGGCAATGCGCCAAATAGTGCGCACATGGTGGTCATTAAAATCGGACGAAATCGCAGCATGCAGGCTTCGAAAATCGCATCCGCCGTGCCTTTTCCTTCCTGACGCTCCGCTTGGAGCGCGAAATCGATCATCATGATCGCGTTCTTTTTAACAATCCCGATTAGCAGCACGATGCCGATAATCGAGATCACGTTAAGATCGCTGTTCCCGATGGTTAATGCCAGCATCGCGCCCACCCCGGCTGACGGTAAAGTTGATATAATCGTGATGGGATGGACGAGGTTTTCGTACAAGATCCCGAGAACGATGTAGACGGCGAGTAGCGCCGTTAGCACCAAGAGCGGCATTGTGCTCAGGGATTGTTGATACCCTAGTAAGGTACCAGAATAAAAGCCTTGGATTGAAGTCGGCATTCCGAGCTGTCTCTGCATATCGGTGATTCGGGTAGTGGCATCGCTAAGCGACATGCCCGGAGCCAAATTGAATGAGACGGTTACAGATGGGAACAAACCGGTATGATTAATGGCAAGCGGAATGGTATTCGATTGCTTGGTGGCAACAGCGAAGAGAGGGATATTGCCGATGGGCGCGGACGATGCCGGATAGATGTCGTTGAAGTTATCCGGGCTTTGGAAATAGGGAGGAGCAACTTCCAAGATGACATAGTACTGGTTAAGTTGGGTATGGATCAGGGAGACTTCCGCTTGGCCGAAAGCATCATAGAGGGCGGTATCGAGGGACTGAACGGTCAGCCCCAACTTGGCTGCGGTTGTCCGGTCGTAGGTGAGATATTCGTCGCGTCCACCGTTCTGCTGGTCCGAGTTAACATCTTGAAAGCCCGGTAACCGTCGCAGGGCGTTCAAGAGAATTGGTCCCCAATGAGCCAGCTCTTTAGCGCTATCGGATTGAATCGTGTATTGATATAAGGCGTTACTGCCGCGACCTCCGATCCGGATATCTTGGGCCGGCTGCAAGAATACCGACGCAACCGGCAAACGGTTCAATTGCGGGCGCAACCGATTGATGATAGAGGCGGCATCAATTTTTCGTTCAGCTAAAGGCTTAAGCGAGATATAAACAAAAGCGGTATTGGTTGCACCACTTCCACCGGTAAACTCGATCACATTGGCCACGGCGGGATCGCTCTTTATCACTTTGCCGATCTGCTGGATGGCATTATTCATCGCGCTGAAAGAAGAGTCCTGGGGACCTTGAACTCCTCCCACGATTGCCCCCGTATCCTGTTGCGGGAAAAATCCTTTCGGCATGTTAGTGATGAGCACGACATTGAACGCAATCGTCAGGAGTAGGACGACCAGAGTAATGCTCGGATTGTCGAGGACCCAGGTTAAGCTGCGGCGGTAGATGGATTGCACCCAGGCAAACGCTCGTTCGTTCGCCATATAAAGCCGGCCATGTTTCCTGCCGCGTTCGCTCTTAAGAAAATAGGCGCACAACATGGGCGTCGTGGTCAAGGAAATGGCCATGGAAACGAGAATGGCCGTGGAGAGCGTAACGGCGAATTCCCGAAATAGCCGGCCCACGATTCCGCCCATGGCGAGAAGGGGAATGAAAACCGCAATCAAGGAAATACTGATCGAAAAGACAGTGAAACCGATTTGCTGCGTGCCCCGTAACGCGGCCTGAAAGGGTGTTAGTCCTTCTTCCAGATACCGGGTGATGTTTTCCATCACCACGATGGCGTCATCGACCACAAACCCAGTCGCAATGGTGAGCGCCATTAGCGATAGGTTATCGATACTGTAGCCAAACAAATACATGACCGCACAAGTGCCAATGAGTGAAACTGGCACCGCGACCCCAGGAATCAGCGTGGCCCGAGGATTTCTCAAGAAGACGAAAACGACGATAACAACCAGGATCACCGAAAAACAGAGGGTACGTTCAACGTCTTCTACCGAAGCGCGAATGGTGGTGGTCCGGTCGAGCACCACGGTTACGTCAATGCCCTCCGGGATAGATGCTTTGATCCAGGGTATCTGGGCCCACAACCGGTTTACCGTATTAATGATATTCGCTCCCGGTTCCCGAAAAATGATCAGGGTGACGGCGCGTTTACCATTTAGAAAGCCACCGGCGCGGATGTTTTGAACTGAGTCGGTGACTTGGGCAACATCCGACAAATGCACTGCGGCGCCGTTGCTGTAGCCGACAACCAGCGGTTTGTAATCGTTAGCGTGATAGATCTGATCGTTCGCTAAGATGTCCCGGGTAATGTTGCCGTCAGTGAGTTGACCTTTGGCGACGTCCGCGTTCTGCACGCTTAACACCGACTGCACCTTTGCCATGGTCAGACCGTAGTTGGCTAATTGTGTCGGGTTAACATCCACGCGCACGGATGGCAACGCGCCTCCACCGACGATGACCTGACCAACGCCTTTAACTTGGGAAAGCTTTTGTTGGATGACGGTGGACGCCTCGTCATACATCTTGGCTGGACCGTATTTATCCGAGGTAAGAGCCAGAATAAAGATCGGCGCGTCGGCGGGGTTGACCTTTCGATAAGTTGGATTCGACGGCAAGTTAGCCGGCAGATACGTCCGGGCAGCGTTGATGGCGGCCTGAACGTCTCGAGCGGCGCCATCAATGTTACGACTGAGGTAAAATTGAATGGTGATGGACGTCGTGCCGAGCGAACTCGCCGATGTCATTTCCGTCACACCGGCGATATGGCCGAGTTGTCGTTCCAAAGGAGTCGCGACGGACGAAGCCATGATCTCGGCGCTGCCACCTGGCAAGCTGGCGCTTACAGAAATCGTGGGAAAATCCACTTGGGGCAGCGGCGAGACCGGCAGCACGGAGTAGGCAACCGCTCCGGCAAACGCAATGCCGATGGTGATCAGGGTCGTCCCAACCGGGCGACGAATGAACGCTTCAGAAAGATTCATCCCAGATCCCGAAGATTAAAAATCCACAGATTACGCAGATTACACAGATTTAATGCCTTAGCGCCCGACCGGTGGTTCAGGCCTCGCATTGGAAAATTGCTGACCAAATCCTCATAATCCTCTTCCAATCTGCGTAATCTGTGAAATCTGCGGATCTTAAAGTCGTTTTTTGAGTTCATCCCTGCTCCGGCTCACCAAGGTCGATTCCGCCTTCAGCGCTGGATTTCTTGCGAGAGAAGCGGCGCGAAAGATTATCAAAAAAAATGTAAATGACCGGGGTTGTATAGAGCGTAAGGACCTGACTGAATATCAGTCCGCCGACCATGGAGATGCCGAGCGGACGCCGTATCTCGGAGCCGAATCCCGATCCGAACGCTAACGGTACACCGGCTAACAGAGCGGCCATCGTCGTCATCATGATGGGGCGAAACCGCAAGAGACAGGCTTCGTAAGCGGCCTCGGTGGCGTTCTTGCCTCGCTGCCGGGCCGCCTGCAGCGCGAAGTCGACAATCATGATGCCGTTCTTTTTGACAATTCCCAGCAATAGAACCAGACCGATGATGGCGACTACGCCGAGATCCTCATGAAAGAGAATCAACGCCAACAAAGCACCTACGCACGCCGATGGTAGTGTCGATAAAATGGTGATGGGATGAATGAAGTTTTCGTAGAGAACGCCTAGGACGATATAAACCGTGACCAAAGCCGCCAGAATCAGAATCGGCTCATTGGTTAGTGACGCTTGAAACGAAGCGGCGGTACCTTGGAAACCGGCCTGGATACTGGCCGGCATGTGCATGTCCTTTTGCACTTTCTCTACTAGCGAAATCGCTTCTCCAAGGGACGTGTTGGGTGAGAGGTTGAACGAAACCGTGACCGCGGGGAATTGCCCCTGGTGGTTGATCGAGAGCAGCTCAGTTGTGTTATCGAAATGGCAGAATGCGCTCAGCGGAACGAGGTTGCTCAGGCCGGAGCTAGTTGAGCCAGCGGACCCGGCACCGGTGCTGGCGGTTTTGTTGGACAGCGCACTGCCTGGAGGGGTCAACGTGTTAGCTGCTGGAGTGTAGAGAGCACTACCGCTCAGCGCATTTGAACCGGCCGAAGTTGAGCCGGAAGCCGCAAAAGAGGTAGACGCCCCGGGACCGCTGGTGCCAGAAGAGGAGTTAGCTTGGATATAGATCTGATTCAGGTTAGATGGGTCGATCCGGAAGGGCGGCTGGACCTCCAAGAGCACGTGGTATTGGTTAACCTGCGTATACATCGTGTTGATCTGCCGCTGACCGAATGCGTCGTACAACGTGTTGTCGATGGTGTTCGGTGCGATGCCTAGCCGCGAGGCCGTTACTCGATCGATGGTTAAACGCACGGCGAGTCCGCCCGCCTGCTGATCCGTAGCCACACTCTCCAATTGCGGCAGTGCTTTCAGGCGATCGACGAAACGGTTAGTCCACTTGTTTAATTCGTCGGCATCCGGCCCCTCCAAGGTGTATTGGAACTGGGCACGGCTTACGCGATCATCAACCGTGATGTTCTGCACCGGGGTCATATACAGGTGGATTCCCTGAACCTGTTCGAGTTTTGGAGTCAGCCGGCGAATCACATCGGCTGCACTAATCCGTTCTTCGAGCGGTTTGAGATTGATCGACATTCTACCGCTGTTGAGCGTGGTGTTAGTGCCATCGGCACCGATGAAGGAAGACAGGCTTTCCACTGCTGGGTCTTGGAGAACGACCTTGGCCAGTTCCTGTTGTTTTTCCGCCATAGCCTTAGATCCAATGGTTGGCGGCGCTTGGGTAATCCCTTGGATAACTCCAGTGTCTTGGGCCGGGAAAAACCCTTTAGGAATAACGATGTAAAGGTAAACCGTAAAGATCAGGGTCACTACCGCGACGATGAGGGTGAGTCCCTGATGCCGGAGAACGACCTGCAGGGTTCGCCCATAAAAAGCGATCATGCGTTCAAAAGCGCGCTCGGATAACCGGTAGAATCGCCCCTGTTGAGCTTCCGGCTTATGCTTCACGATGCGAGCGGTCATCATCGGAGTGAGAGTCAGGGAGACCACTGCCGAGATAACGATCGTGACCGCCAAGGTAACGGCGAATTCCCGGAAAAGACGTCCGACCACATCGCCCATGAAGAGGAGCGGGATCAGCACCGCGATGAGGGATATGGTTAATGACAGAATGGTGAATCCGATTTGCTCCGCGCCTTTGAGCGCGGCTTGCATGGGCGGTTCGCCCTCTTCGATGTAACGCGTGATGTTCTCGATCATCACGATGGCGTCATCGACCACGAACCCGGTGGCGATGGTTAGCGCCATTAGAGACAGGTTATCCAAGCTGTACCCCAGGAAATACATGGCTGCGAAAGTCCCCACCAAAGACAAGGGCACAGCAACGCTGGGAATAATGGTGGCGGAAAGACTTCGCAAAAACAGAAAGATGACCATGACCACAAGGCCGATGGTGAGCATCAACTCAAACTCGACATCCGCTACGGATGCATTGATCGCAGTGGTAAGATCCGTCAGCGTGGTTATCCGGATACTGGCAGGCAGACTGGATTGGAGTTGGGGCAACAGCTGTTTAATGCTTTTAACCACGCTGATCGTGTTAGCGCCGGGCTGGCGCTGAACGTTGAGGATCACAGCGGGAGTATTATTCATCCAGGCTGCTTGCTGGCTGTTCTCGACGCCATCGATCACTCGAGCCACGTCAGTCAGCATGACCGGCGCACCGTTCCGGTAAGCCACCACCACGCTGCGATAATCTTGGCTGCTGACCAGCTGGTCATTCGCGTCGATCTGAAAGTTCTGGCGAGGACCATCAAAATTTCCTTTGGCTGCATTTTGGCTGGTCTGCACCAAAGCGGTGCGGACATCTTCCAAGTTGATGCCGTAAGATGATAAGGCCGTCGGATTAACCTGAATGCGGACGGCCGGTTTTTGACCGCCACTAATGCTGACTAAACCTACCCCGCTCAGCTGCGCGATCTTAGGTGCGAGACGAGTATCAACCAAGTCCTCCACTTGGTTAAGGGGCATCGCCTTTGAGGTTACCGCCATGGTAATTATGGGAGCGTCGGCGGGGTTCGTCTTATTATAGACTGGCGGCGCGGGTAGGTTAGCAGGCAGCAGGCTCTGCGAAGCGTTGATCGCTGCTTGCACTTCTTCCTCGGCCACATCCAGTTTCAAGGTCAGAGTGAATTGCAAGACGATCACTGATGTCCCGCCGGAGCTGGTGGACGTCATCTGGTTCAGCCCGGGCATCTGCCCGAACTGGCGCTCGAGTGGCGCGGTAACCGTGGTCGCGACTACATCCGGACTCGCGCCCGGATAAAATGTGACTACCTGAATGGTGGGATAATCAACCTGGGGTAAGGCGGAGACAGGGAGTTGCAGATAAGCAACCGCCCCGGTCAGGAAGATTGCGACCATTAGCAGGGACGTTGCTACCGGCCGCAGGATAAATGGGCTGGAAGGACTCATGTACCCTTGCTGGTGCTCGGTTGCTGGTCACTGCCCGGTTTTTCGTTATCCTGCTTCTGTTGGTGGTTCCCGTGCTTTTGTTGGCCGCCTGGTGTCTGCGTTGCGGCAGGCTTGCCGGTGGAAACAGCAATTTTGGTGTTATCCTGTAATTTATCGAAGCTGCTGTCGGCTAGGACATCCCCGGGGTTAATGCCTTCGACCTGAGTGAGCCCGTTGTCGGAAACTCCCGGCTTGATGTTCTTCAGGTGCGCAACGTTGTCCTGAATGATATAGACAAATGAGGTCTGACCATTTTGTTGAATGGTTGACGATGGAATCAAGGTCACATCCTGGAGCGTCTTTACTAACAGGCGCGTGTTAACAAACTGATTAGGGAAGAGGGCGTAATCAGCATTCGCGAAACTGGCCCGCACTTTCACGGTGCCGGTGGTGGTGTCGATCTGGTTATCGACCGCAATCAACTCGCCCGTGGCCAGTTTCTTTTGGGCAGCCCGATCAAAGACATCGACGGTAAGCTTGGCGCCGCTGCGCAGCTGATCCATGACTGCGCCCAGATTGTCTTCAGCGATAGTGAATACTACGGTGATCGGTTGTATCTGGGTGATGACCACCAGTGGCGTTGCGCTGCTGCTGCTGGAGCTGGTTCCGGCAGTTACGAGGTTGCCCGGGTCGATCGGACGCAGGCCTACTCGTCCGGAAATTGGTGCTTTGATATGACAATATTCGACTTGGAGTTGGTTAAATTGGACCGCCCCCTCATCATTTTTAACCGTGCCTTGTTCCTGTAAAACCAGCTTTTCCTGATCGTCGAGCGTTTGTTTGGCGACGCCGTTCCGGGCCCAAGCATCGCGAAAGCGCTGAAGGTCCATTTCAGCTTCCGCTAGGACATTTTGATCTCGTTGAAGGGCGCCTTGAGCTTGGACTAACTGGGCTTGGTATTGGCGATCATCGATATCGACGAGCGGGTTACCTTCCTTAACGATCTGGCCCTCCTGATAATTCACTTTGGTTACCACTCCGGTCACCTGACTAAAAATGGAAGCGGTATAGACGGGCGTCACTGTTCCGATGGCGTCGAGATAGTCGCCGATGTTGCCCTTGGTGGCGGTGGCGGTTGTAATCGTGACGGTGCCAACCGCCCGTCCTTTCGGTGCTTCTTTGGGCCTGGAAACCAGATAAAAGCCAAGCGCGAATAACCCTAGGACCACGATCCAGATCACTACCCGCAGAAATCGACTCCGCTTGGGAGGAGAAGGTGGAGCGGACTTAGCTTTTAGATTTGTTGTCTGAACACTCATTCGGTCGGTGCGAATCTACTATCCGGGTGGTTGGATCTAGGCGACCGCGAGGTGCGAAGTATTGTAAGCTACTCGCATCATTGAGTCGATGTGGATTTGTTAGGCGGTGTTTTCGATCTTTAGGTGCCGCGATACAAGCGGATTTTGTGCCGTTACTGTTTGCGTAGAGTTTCTCGAGGGCGGCTAGTTTACGTGCTGATCGATAAACCCTTACTATCGTGCAAACTGCATTGAAGATAAAACTCATTCTGCAGTGTGCATGATGAGGTGTTTAACGTTTGGCGTTCGGCGTTTGGCGTTCGGCGTTTGCCAGGAAACAGCTCCGTAGGAGCGAAATCTTTATAGCCATAGCCATTCAAATAAGCGGTATAGCTCCATAGGAGCGGCATATCTGGGGTTTGCTCGGCATTTGCGGTCAATCGTCTAAACTGTTTAAACATCTTCGACAAACGAGGTTTTGCTCATTCGACAGAGGCCGACACATCTTCAGTGGCCGCTCGGTGAAAACTAGATGTCGCTCCTACGGAGCTAACCGCAATTCGGGTATCGATAAGCTATAAAGATTTCGCTCCTACGGAGCTGTTCCCTGGCAAACGCCAAACGCCAAACGCCAAACGCCAAACGCCAAACTCATCCCAGGGAACATCGTTCCGTGGAATGGCAA
>DASUWQ010000122.1:0-3358 GCA_036378375.1 Chthoniobacterales bacterium | reverse complement strand
CGCCAATAGCGAACGGCCGAGGACCAAGTCATCAAAAGGTAAAACGAGGCGACAACCGGGAGCGTGATCACCAGAAAGGGAGTCTGCCGATAAAATCGGACCACTGGTAAGTAAGCAACCCACATTGAAACAAGCCCGACCCAGGAGATCGTTCTTACTATCATCGAGCGATGGACAAGGCCCAGGAGAGGACACCAGAAAACGAGAACCATAAGCAAAGTCGTTAGCAACAGCAGAAGCACAGAGTATTGCAGCTGAGTAAACGCCGTTCGGGCAACCATATTCCAGAAGCTGCCCAAGTCCGGATAGGGGCGTTGGCTTTTGGCAGAGTGAGTCAACCCGATCCAAGTCTTACCGCCTATTTGCTTCACTCGCTTGGCCAGTTCGCAATCGTCGATAATGCTCGTACTTAACGCGCTGAATCCTCCGATCGCGTCGAGTTTGTCAACTCGTATCAGAACACATCCCCCGGCAGCTACGCCCAATCGGGAACGCGGATCGTTTCCTACAGCAAAGGGATAAAGCAGCTTGAAGAAGAAAATAAATGCCGGGGAAAGAAGCTTTTCCCACAGCGTTTGCATGCGTAGCTCCGCCATCAGAGAGACGAGATCGAGGTTCTCTGCTTTCAACTTCGACTTGAGAGCGCCAATGGTTCCGGGAGCCAGCTCAATATCCGCGTCGAGCAACACGATCAATTCGGTGGCAGCCACCTGCCGGCCTTGTTCCAGAGCCCAGAGTTTCCCCACCCAACCTGCCGGTAGTTCTTTGCCGTGAAGAACCCGGAGGTTGCCACGAAAGCTTTTCTTAGCGAGATCGGCGGTGCCATCTGAGGACCGATCGTCAATAACGATAACGGCCAGATTCTGACCTTGCTGTTTTAGTCCCACGAGTGTCCCGCTGATCGACTCAGCCTCGTCACGAGCCGGGATCAAGACGGTCACGTCGGACAGGTCAGGCTCTGGAAAGGCATCGACGTTATCCAGCCGCTCTCGCGTGCTCCCTGGCTTCCAGGGCAGGAGCAAAATGCATGGCCAAGCCAGCGAGCCAAGAATAATAAGAATGGAAATCAGTTCTGACATCGATGGTGCAACAGATTTGCTGCCGGATTAGTTGAAAGAAGTAAAGTCACCGAAGTACAAAGAACCAATGGACACGCTCGGTCCAGCATTGACCAGTACCCTGATGGAGCACCTCGGTGGTAAACCGATCGACCGTCGCATTTGGCAAAAGCTCGATGTATCCACTCGGATTCGCCTCTCGGATGCGATCGTGGCTGCGAAATCGAAGACCGCATTGGAGGTACGAATCTCCAACTACGATACCCAATGGCCTTACCTGTTTTCGTGTATCGAGCACGAGCTGCGACAGCAGCTTGGCGCGTTAGTGCTCGCTATTGAACACGTAGGGAGTACAGCGGTACCTGGACTTGCCGCCAAGCCGATCATTGATATCGAAGTTGTGATCTCCTCCTCATACCAATTTCCCGCTGTCAAAGAGCGCTTGGAGAGATTCGGCTACATTCACCGAGGTCCATGCGGTGTTCCGGATCGCGAGTTTTTCGGTGCGTAATCGATCTGCCTTTCCATCATCTTTATGTGTCTGAAATGGATGCCCGTCCATTGATCGAACATCTGCGTTTCAGAAACGCTCTGCGGCAGAATCCCGAGCTGGCATCAGAATATGCGGTGCTAAAGCGGGCGCTTGCCGACCAGTATCGGCATGATCGTGACGCCTATACCGACGCGAAAACCGGGTTCATTCGTTCGGTAATACAGAGTTCGCTGTTTAAAAAGGCTTAGCGGATCAACTGGCCAATGTTTTCAGACGCCATCAGCTGGAGAACGTCCTTTCGGGTGAGGCGGAAGAGGTCACCTTCCGTCGTCAATTGAAGCGCGCTCATTGCTACGCCGTATTGTAGTCCACGAACGAAATTCCCCTCCAATAGCCCGGAGATCACGCCGGCAGCGAAAGTGTCTCCTGCCCCGATCCGGTCCACCATTTCCACTGGGTAGCCGGGAACGACAGTGGTATTGCCGTTTTCGAATCCGGCAGCACCTTGGTCCCCGGTCGTGATGGCTATCCGAGGCATCCCAAATAACTGATGTAACTCTTTTGCGGCCGACGCGGGATCACCCGCGATCTCGAAAATCGCTTCCAGGTCGCGCTTACTCACAATCAGGGTATCAACCTTGGATAATAGCGACGCCAGCTTGCTGCGGCATTCTTTGTGGCTCCATAACAGGGCTCGATAATTAACGTCGAAAACGATCGGGATTTTTAGATCGTTTGCCCGAGCCACGATGGTCTCGACTAGCCGGCTGCAACCCGCGGAAAGCGCGACGGTGATCCCTGTGAGGTGAATAATCTTGGCATTACCAAGCAGCGATAAATTGAAGGTGGTCTCATCCATGTTCCGCGCGGCGCTAGGAGCCCGGTCATACAAGACTTTAGTCGGACGCGGTGACGCACCGAACTCTATAAAGTAAACCCCGGCCCGCTCAGTCTCGGACCAGTTGACATAGGAACAATCGACTCCCTGAGCCGCTATGGTGTCGGCGATCCGGCGGCCGAGAACGTTATCGGGAAGCCGCGAAAGCCAGCGTGACTTAAACCCCATGCGTGCCACCGCTACCGCAACATTGCTTTCGGTTCCCGCGACGTGAACGTCGAACACCGGTGCATCCGCTAGCAACCGCCCCGCTGGAACCGAGAAGCGAAGCATAGATTCACCGATTGTAAGGAGATCGACGTTAGACGCAGACATAGAATGATGAATCAAAACTTCACCACAGAGGCACGGAGAACACAGAGAAAATAATCCGCAGATTACACAGATTACGCAGATTTTCGGTTCTAAGCGCTAGTTCGCCACTCAGTTAAATGAAACTTCGTGTGAAACGATGCGTGTTTCGTCGCGTCGAGGATGCATCTCCTCGGAAAGAAATCTGCGTAATCTGCGAAATCTGTGGATCTTCCTCTCTGTGTTCTCTGTGCTCTGTGGTGAAATTATTATTATTGCTGGGTACGCCAACTGTATTTCGGCTCGTATTTCAGGACTCGCCTGGCTTTCTCAATTGAGAACAGTGAGTCGTTCGGTCCGAAAGAGCCCTTTTGCGGAACGTCGGGAAATACCTCGGACAGCAATCCTTTATTATCTCGGAGCATGACGGTGTCTGCGTTCGCGATAATAAAAACCTCGGCCCCTTTCAGATCCACCTCCAGGGCGAGACGGAATGCTTGGGCGGCATCCCGCGCGTCGATATAACTCCACACATTCCATTTCCGCTTACGAGCGTCATCCTGGAAACCAGGAAAGCGGTCATAATCTTCCGGGCTCATCACATTCGAGAGTCGCAGC
>DASUWQ010000121.1:0-12477 GCA_036378375.1 Chthoniobacterales bacterium | reverse complement strand
TCGTTTCCTTGATGAAGCAGGCTCACTAAGACCAAAGTCCAATAGGCTAATACCAAAGTCCAAAGGCAACAGGCTATCCCGTGCGCTAGCATGCGAAGTGCCCAATAATAGCGACCTATCCACAGCCCCGCTGGTTTGCATTGTGGATGATGACTCCTCGATGGCAGACTCGACCCGATTCCTGGTTCGCTCTTTTGGTTTCAGGGCTGAAGCGTTTCTTTCTGCTGAGCAGTTTCTAGATTCAGGCCTGGTCGAAGAGACGAAGTGCTTGATTCTAATACTCGATCTTCGGATGCCCGGAATTGACGGCTTGGAATTGCAACGAAATCTGAGAAGCGCTAACAAACCGATTCCAATCATTTTTATCTCCGCCCGTGCGACCGAGCAAGAACGGACGCAGGCTATCGCCAGCGGTGCGGTGGATTTCCTGCGGAAGCCTTTCAGCGAAGAAGCCTTGTTGAACGCCATTCAAACCGCGATGACTCGAGCGTGATGAAGTGAGACAGTAACGGAGTAGCGGTATAAATGGTGTGTTGGAGTGTTGGAGTGTTGCGGGCTCGGGGGGTGGTAGCGAGTGGTTAGATTCGCGAAAATCGTCTTGCGATCGGTCCAAATTACATGAGGATCTGTGCTGCTGAACGTGAAAGAGCCTGCAAATCGATCGTTGGTCTTCGTTGTGGACGATGACCCGTCTTTTCGCAGATCAACCGAGTTCTTACTTGAGTCGGCGGGTTACGAAGTCCAAGCGTTTAGCTCGGCCGAGGAATTCATGGTTAGTCGGCGCCCCGACGTACCGTCGTGTCTGATCTTGGATGTACGCCTCCCCCATCTCAGTGGTCTCGATTTGCAGCAGCGATTATTCAAAGCAGGCACACAAATTCCGATCATTTTCATAACTGGTCACGGCGACATCCCGATGACGGTTCAAGCCATGAAGGCCGGAGCAACCGAATTTCTGACCAAGCCGTTTCGGGAACAGGAACTTTTGGATGCGATCCGTCGAGCCATCGATGCTGACCGAGCCGCGTGCATGCGGCGGTCGGCGCTGGCGGATTTGGGCCGGCAATATGAATCGCTTACACCGCGCGAACGCGAAGTAATGCGCCTGGTGGTACGAGGGATGCCCAACAAGCTGATCGCCAGCGAACTCGGTACTACCGAAAAGACCGTCAAAGTGCATCGGGGCCACATCATGCAAAAGATGGCGGCAAAGTCTTTGGCAGAACTCGTGCTGATGAGTGAAAGACTCCGGGGTTAGCTGGAACGACGGAGAAAACGCGTGGCGTGTACCGGATCGGTTTCGAGCAGCAATTTTCCGGATGTTACGTACTGCCGTTTCTGAGCAGCAAAGTGTTGTGATCCTACTAACAGATCACGCAGTCGGAGTTGCAGAGCCGAGGTTTCGTAGATCGCCTTGCTTCCTCCCAATGCGAAACAGTCAGTGGCGACTCGAACACAGGTGGTTCCGACCCAAGCAGCGGTTCGGAGAGTTTGGGTTAAGAAAGGCTCCCTTTTCAGAGTGCCATTAAGAGCGTGATTCCAATGGCTTGCCACCTGGACTTGAAGACAGGCCCGGGCAGCGTTTAGGTCGGCTTCTATTCGACCTAGCTCCGCCTGGAACAATTCCGAATCGCGCATCGGCGTGGCTGCCCTAAATTGCTGCCGACCGGTATTGGCCACCCGTACTACTTCATCGACAGCGCCGGTAGCGATACCTACAAAAATCGCCGGTATCAACAAGAGAAGGAGGGGAAAGGGCTCTTGGTAGAGAGGTCCCGGTATATGAACCTGGGGATCAAACGTATCGAAGAAATCTGCATCCGGAACGACCAGATCCGTAATCACAACATCATGACTACCTGTGGCCTTTAATCCGGCTACATGCCAAGTTTCTTCGATCTGGCAATCTCGAGCATGAACCAAACAACTCCGGAATAAGGATTGACCGTCGGGCTGCAAGAGCGGGACCCCATCCTTTCTCATAACGAAAGTAACGACCATCCAATCGGCATGCTGGCACCCGCTGAAGAAGTCAAATCGTCCATTTAGCCGCCAACTATTCTCCATCGCCTCGGCGGTACCGCCCGGCTTAAACGTGCCGGCGAAGAGGACGTCCGGCCCGTTCTTATAGATTCTGTCGTAGATCTCCAGGGGCGGAAAAGTAGCCAGCAGGGAACCCCCATTGCTGAACCCCGCGATCCATCCAACCGAACCATCAATCCTGGCAAGCGCCTGAATAATCTCGATGCCATCAGTGAAGTCTAGTTCTAAGCCACCATGGCTACGGGGCACGAACATTCGAAATACACCGATTGCTTTGAGCGATTCAATCAGATCGATTGGTATCCGGCCAGTTGCTTCCATCTCGGCTGACCGAGCTTGGATCTCGGGCGCCAATTTCTCGAAGCCCGTTAGTAATTGGTTGGTAGCATCTTTATTCGTCTGGCGCTCCTTAAATTCTGTGGTTACAGGGAAAGTCATTTTTTTATAAAAACAGTTTACTGATTTCCTATAAGAGGAATTAAGTACCCGTTACTAACTGCTGAACGTAGCCTCAAAGCGCTAACTCGGACCGAATGAGTGAATGGTTACAGCCAGGTTCAAATGAGGTACTGGAACATTAATTAGCTCGAGGCCATTTGTTCTTGTCTGAATTGCCGCATTCGGGTGCCGAGCCGCCCCGGAAGCCAGTCGTTGGAAGATGGGGAAGACCCCTTTTTACCGACACGTCAACTGCTGGATAGCAGCACTAGCAATCCGGCGATGTTCGCTTGAGCAGATCACGGTTCATCGTGGTCTTGCCGGATTCATCGACGGAACAAAGCGCTATCTTTACGGTCGAGTAGCGGTAGTCCTTGAGACTAACATTACGGTGGTTGAGACAACAACCGGTCGGTTTCGGGGATTCAGGCGTATTTGTCTGACCGAAACAATGAGCACCGCGAATTCTGCTAAGATATTGGAGCGCCGTTTTTGGGTCTCTACAGGAAATGCCAAAGAACCGCGCATAACATCAGGGCCCGGCAAATTTACATGTTGGCTAAGTTCACTAACCGCGCTCCTATTTTTTTTCGCCGGAATTTTATGTCTTCAAGTGACCAGGACACCGCCAACAACGGATCCCGATCAAGTGCGTTTCGCTGCCGAGAATGTGCCAAATCAAGGTACCGTTAGCTTAGCCCAAGCCATCCAGGCGCTCAGTATTCGACACTAACAGTCGGCTTCTTTGTAGCGACTCCCCCACTTGGTCGCCTGCTTCGCCAGGGATTGCGGCAGCTAAGACAAAAAGCGGCTGCTTCCTTCGTTTCGGCGATCTATTTGTTGAAACACAGAATCAAGGATTTCGCGGTCAGTTAACCGATATCAAGTCGGCTGCCCGAATAATCATCTTACGATCACGTCAGCGATCGCCCGTTTTGAAACCTATAAGTTTTCTGTATGAAACAATCTGATGATAAAAGATTGTTGTTGTTTGTGGCTTACGCTGCAGCCCACTCCGTTGCTAGTTCTTCAGCGTAGCTGCTGTAGGTTCTCGGCTGGTGCCCGAGCAACGCGGCAAAGCGCGCCGTCTGGTCCTCTGTGTTGCGGAATCCACGCTCGACAAAACGCTCGAGCATGAGCCGAAGATCGTAAGCCAGCCAACTGGGATACCCTGTATTCATGGGAGTCCCTTTTTCCCGCAAAGGATTCCCTGCTTTCCGCAGTTCTGCTTCAAAACTATCGAAGGCTCCGTGTCCGGCGTAAGTGATCTTTTTGCCCAAGAGCTTGGACCATGTGGCTGCCGCATCCGGACCAGTCAACATCTCTGACGAAACCAGGTCGCACGTCTTTCCTTGGTGGCCTTCTTCGGTCAGCGATATCGCGGCCGCCTCTGCAATGTCGCGAACATCCACCGCAGCTACGCCCTGTTTCCCCACGGGAATCGGATAGACACCGGCGCCGGTTAACGCAGCCTTCAGCCCGCGCTCATTCTGAAGAAAGTACGCGGGACGCAGAATCGTATAAGGCATTCTACCTGCACGAATCGCTTCCTCGACGGCATACTTCGCAGCGAAATGCGGAACCTCGAGAAACTGATCCGCCTTAAAGATTGATGCGTAGGTCACATGTTTCAGGCCGGCCTTCTTTGACAAGCCATAAGCGATAAGAGATTGGACGAGCTCATCGGGGACTCCGGCGATCAGCAGGAACAACTTGTCGACACCTTTGAGCGCTTCCGCTATTGAGACCGGATCACTAAGATCGCCGAGTGCGATCTCTACCGTCTCCGAAAAAGTACCTGGCTTGGGCTGCTTGCGGGTCAAAGCCCGCACCTCCGCTCCGCGCCGAAGAAGCGCCTTGACTACCTCGCTGCCTGTCCTGCCCGTTGCACCCGTAACAAGAACTTTCATTGTTTTAGCTCTGCGGATTATCTGGAAACCGTCCCACCATCCACTGGCAGGTCGATTCCGGTGATGAAGCTGCTCTCGTCGGAAGCGAGGAACACGGCTGCCGCTGCAATCTCATCCGCGGTTCCAAGTCGTCCCATCGGGATCATCTTCTTGAAGTAATCGCTGGTACCTTCTGCAGATGTTTTAGCGCCGACATGGATCATGGGCGTCTCCGTCGGTCCGGGACTGATTACGTTAGCGCGAATGCCACGGCTGGCTAACTCTGCGGTCCAGGTCCGGACAAAGGAGACCAAAGCCGCTTTCGTCGCTGAATAGGCGCCGAAGTCCGGTACACCCATCTGCCATGCGGCCGAGCCAGAAAGGATAATTGACGCTTTGTCGGCGAGCAGCGGCAAGGCCTTCTGCACAGTAAAGTAGGCGCCGCGTGCGTTCAGGCTAAAATGCTTGTCAAACGTTTCCGGCGTCGAGTCTGCGAGTGAGACCGGATCTACCACGCCGGCATTGGCGAAGACGACATCGACATATCCCTTCGTCTTTCGCACCACTTGGTAGAGATGGTCTAGATCTTCGAGCTTGGAGACATCTCCAGGAACGGCCGTTACATTTTTTCCGATGAGCGAGACCGCCGCGTCCAACTCTGCTTGCCGCCGCCCAGTAATGAAAACGTAGGCCCCTTCCTTCACAAAGCGCTTGGCGGTAGCCAGACCAATCCCGCTGTTGCCACCGGTAATAACTGCAATTTTATCTGTTAGTAATGCCATGTTCCCTCACGCTAGTGCCGACATTTCCTATTGACAAGTACCTACCTTTTTGTAAGTACCATCCACAGGAGGGAAATCTTGAAAAAAATAATGTTTAGCTGCGGCCTGGAGGCTGCGCTTTCTGTGATCGGCGGAAAGTGGAAAATTCTAATCATTTGGCAGCTGGCCAGCCGTCCTCGGCGCTTCGGAGAGCTCCGGCGATTCGTCGATGGAGTCACCGAGAAGATGCTGATTCAAGGTCTGAAAGAATTGGAAAAGGATGGACTAGTGAGCCGAAGAGACTTCAAAGAAATACCGCCGAAGGTGGAGTACTCCCTCACTGACCGTGGCGTTGAGCTAGCGAATCTTTTGCGACCTCTCTGCGAATGGGGTGCGGAAAATTTTAGGGAGCAGATCGCGCCGCCACCGCTAGAGAGTTATGCCACTCCGCAGAAACAAGAACCGCGGATGAACGCAGCTATACGCGGATAAAATACAGGAGCTCAGAGTTTCAATCACCACTAAAGGGCGAAAGACACGGTAGCGACAAAATTGCTGCAAGGGGCAGCATCGTGACCGAAGCCGGGAACCTAAATCCGCGTAAATCTGCGTCCATCTGCGGTTGATTCTTTTCGCCGTTTCTTTGCGTTCCTTGCGATCTTAAACTGGTAACCTAGTGTCCTGTCTGCTCCCCTATCGCTCTGCTCGAAAAGTTTTGCCTAACTCTTTTTCTGCTAACCGATAGTAGTGGCGGAAATTGTAAATTAACGGTGACCACTTTTCCGGATCGATATAGTTGCCCTCGAGGATAAACTCGCTCGCGACATGGACTCGCAGCACTTCAATTTCCGCTGCGACCCCCCCGCCGAGCCGGAGCAATCGCTCGCCACCAAGTTGGTGACACTGAGTGACTTTCGCTTCGAGGTGAACCGCACATTCTTTGGCCCGCATTGGCTTCACCAACTCGCTTGGTAACCGAGTAAGATTCGCAGTTTCAAATTTTTGAGGTTCAAAATGAAACTGCTTTGCTTTGAGCTCAGGAACTGGGTTCTTGCCCGTCAACGGCGCCAGCTTCTCGACTTCTGGCCACATGTCCGGGGTCGGTAGATTGACCACGCACTCGGGGTGACGACGGAAGTTATCTGCGGTTTTGGTTTCATCCAGGAGACCCAAAACCAGGGTCCATCCAAGAGCCCAGAATGAAGAGATCGGCGCCAGGTTGGTCGTCCGGTCCTCGTTTAGCGAGCTAACGAGTGCAACTGGCGTCCCAAAGTACAGTATTTTTGGTTCAACGGTGCGAAATTCCATGGCTGAGGGCAAGTTACGAATGTTCGCAGATTGGATCAAAACGAGACGGTTCGGGATTGCCCGAAATGTCCTTGGAATTCGGATGCTGCTAATGCGGCTCCAAGGTAGGAGACCTCAAGAGGGTTAGCCTGCCGCGCGGTAGGCCCTGCGAAGGCGGGTCAACGATTCTGGACCGTTCCGATCCACACTCGCAGCGACTGCGAGAGGGATACCCGATGGCGTTTGGAGTCTCGCAAGTCGAGAATTTGTTGCGCTAGCGAGGCCTTGCTAATGTTTCTCTCGAATTTTTCCGGCGATAAGTTGAAGGGCAGCGAAGATCAAGCTGCCTCGCCGGCCGGCCGGACTAACAACCACGCTGCGGTTTCCGCTCGACCAGTTAGTCCTGCGCTTCGTCTTTCCGAAAATAGGATCTCGGCCACAAATGACTTTTCTCTTCATTTTTGAAACTCCCCTCTCCAATGTGTATCGAAGGGCTAACCGCTTATTGTGTCACGTTCAAAAAGCTAAACGGCAATCGCCATCGTTACGCCCATATTCCCCATAAGCAGTGTGAAAGATTAATCTCAGCGCTTTTTTCAAACTATCCTCTTTCCGAAATTTTTGGTGACGTAATTGTCAATTAGAGGACATCGGCTTCGTGGTCGAGGCTTTGAGGTCACGAGAATACGCTCGAGATAAATATAGGATATATTCCCCTTCGCATCGCAAACCGTTACACCTCCATCCATCAGGCAACACTTGCGTTGGGAACCGAGTACCTTACCGCATTTTACGGCCGGTCCTGCCTTTCTTCGATCGGGACTTAGCGTCTATCTTCTTTCCAAACCTCTTTTTACGGGGTCGCGGATCACAGGGCATCGCGATGCTGAGTGGTATTATCCTCAGCGGTTGAAAGTAGGCGGATGAAACGGCGCTGCCAGCTTTTGGTTGACGTCTTTTTGTCACGCCAGCGATGTTAGCGAATACTATCGACTGAGGCAAACCGGATATTACGGATTAGGCGGCGTTAAACACCGGGTACAACTACCCGCTCTTCTTACTAGCCATTACGTTCACAACCTCCCGCGGATCAACGTCTTGAATCGCTGAGAGCGACGGGTCACGCCCTCTTTAGAAACGTGAGACTCTACTGAAGTGCGCCGACGATAGGTAATTATACCTAGTCCTACTGAGGATAGAATTATTCTCTAGGCGCGATAACCAGCCGACGTTAAGGAACCATCTCGCTAGATCTCGCCTCTCTCGCGATGGTCTGCACACATTTCAAAGAGGTAGGCCAGCTCGTGGTCTCCTTTTTCGCGGTCCTTAGCCGCCAAATGACGAAAATCCGATGGCGATGCTTTCTCAAAGAAAGCCATAAACACCGCTTCAGCCAAGCCGCCGTCGGCTCTTATCTCGCTCTGGTGCTTGGAGAGGACATTTCTGAGAACCAAGTCCGCGAACGCAGGTTCCTTCAGGAAATCCTCGTTAGCGCCTATCGTCTGCAAGGCCGCGATCTCCTCGTGGCACCAAGCACTCAACAGTTTGTTGTATTTGCGTTTCATCATGGGGGGAGCTTCCCTGTGACCCCCAATGATCCCGGACCGGCTTTACTATGCGCCGCCGTCAGATCGCCAACTGCAACAACATTTAGTCTGCGTCGTTGTGACAGCCTGGAAAAGAGGGCCATTATTCAGCCCACTGAGATTGAAAGCAAAAAATCGTGCAGGTGGCAACAGGATATACGCTTAACCACAATTGCCCGTGTGAAAATCATGCAATCGTTTCAGACTGCTCCACGGTGATGCGCATTGTAGGGACGGCCCTCAACTGCTAAAAAGTCAACTGACGAACTGTAACCAAGGCATTAGCCCAAAGGTGCTAAGATACGACAAAGACAGGGATAGCCGCGAAAGAACGCAAGGATCGCAAAATAAAACGAATAGCCGCAAAAAGGCACAAAAAGCGCAAAAAATTTAGCGCATCAAATCCGAGGTATCGCGATTGAAGCTCAAGGCTTGCGTTAGAGTTTCCGCCTGCTTTAGCAGATTATTACCTGCTTGCTTTTTGCGATCGTTGCGGTCTTTTGCGGCTATTCGAGTACCCCGGCGCGGACATTTCTCATCCACCCTTTTTGCGCCTATTGTGCCTTTTTGCGGCTATTCTGGCTTAACTTGCCGCCTAAGGGCTAAAGCCCTGGGCTGTTCTGTATAGCCGCTTCCGACTTCGCCCCATCTCTCCCCTTTAGCTACGTCGGATAAGTCGCGGCAAAAGTCCGACACATCCCTTAGGGACAGGGGCCCGGCAGGCGGAGTAATCCATCGCTCCATCGCTCCGTTTCTTCGTCGCGATGGTAATTCGGACATAGACTGCGGAAGTTCAGTGCGTCTTCGCAACACTTATAAAGAGCGGGTTATGTTGGTGGCGACGTACTAACATGAATACCGACTACCCATTCTTCCAAAAAGGCTACGGCGCTCGCAACTGGAACCGATTAGCCCGGCTTCCTTTTAGTTCGGAGTTAAAGATCGATTACGCCAGCGAAGCCCTACCCGTTAGCCGAACACGTGCCGCCATCGTCGAAGAACGAGAAACTCAGAAAACACCGGTTCGAGCCAAGACCTTTCGCCGGATATGGTCTTTGGTCCGACACGGCACGGAATTAATTGCCGGACTTTTCGCTGTCTTTTACCTGATCCTCGCGCTCGCACTAGCCGGAGCACTGCTTTTCTTCACCTTCGCCCATTGATCCTGGATACCGGGAACGGTCTGAACGCCGGTGCTTACCTGCCCGCGAAGCGCTCACTACTCTGGCGCCGCTGAATCACAAAGGTGTTGTTGTCACCGTACGCGGCCCACGGACCGCGAGGTACTTCACGATACTCGACAAACTTCCAGTCACACGCATCTTTGACGCCAAGGCCCAGGTAATCCCGAACCGCAGGCGACACATCTAAGCCAGCGCCTTGATTTAAATTTGGTCTTGGACGTTCATCACCAAAAACATAACGCCAGTCATCCGTACGGAATGGTCCGCAATCTTCCCACTGGGCGTAACAAACTCTGCTTCCGTGGTGGACCGCAATCCATCTGTCTTTGAGAACGGTTTGTCCACTGCGAACAAACGCCTGATTGAACCAGGGAATCACTCGGCTCGCTTCTCGTTTGGTATGACCGCCTTCGACATCGTTGTAGGGGAGAGCAAAATAAAACGGATTCTGGCGAGGCACGAATTTGACCGGAATAAAATTTCTGCGCGAACCCGCGTCAGGATTATCGTAGCCTCCGTAGTTGTAGGACCAGTATCTGTCCCAGGAGCTGCGGAGATTGGGCACGGGGTTATGACCTCCAGGACGCTCGCCGACCCAGAAGATCGTCGTGACAATGTCGCGCTTCCACCGATACCGCCCTGGTCCCCCACTCAAAGCGTTTCGGCTGATCACCGGGGGACCAGCCAGATAGGGAGGCTCTTCAATGGTTCTGTGCGGATGATGCTGCGGGTGATGCCGGACATACTTTTTGACCTTGTGGGAGGTCGTCCGATGATGCCCAGGCTGTTGGTAGTTGACCGTAACTTCGACGTGGCGATTGGGTCCTAAGCCAGAGTTACTCGAGTCGTGAGACTCCGCAGAAGCCTTTCCGCTGTAACCTGCGAGAACGCATAGCGTTAGAACTAGGTCTAAGGTGATCGAAGTCAGTCTGTTCCGTAATAGGGCGCGAGAGCTACAGCCAATGCCTTTCCGATAGTCGTCCGAAGAAAGAGAAATCTTTGGCCAGGGCACAGCTCTTTAAATCGTTATTGGACTTCGGTCTCTTTTAGATGGTTAAGCGGATAGTGTCGCAAGCAGCAAGGTGAGACCATTCCGGTTACCACAGCTCAATATTTGCCAAATAACTGACCTGAGCGCAATGCGCAACTTTTCCTTCTCGGGGTGCATCCGTTTAACGAAATCCAAATATACGAATCAAACCCGCTGAGCTGGCTTTCTTGTCGATGCCGAGCGGGTTTGAGAATGTTTGGACCAGGATCAGTCAATGCGAGCCACCGCTGTAATCGTGTGGCTCGATAGAGACGCCTTCGGCTAACGCCAGCGACCGCCGCGCCAACCACCATGCCAACCGCCACCGTGCCAGCCACCACGCCAACCGCCTCCACGCCAGCCGCCGCCGTACCAGCCTCCACGCCAGCCGCCGCCGTACCATCCCCAATAAGGATAACCAGCACCATACCAGCCGTAGCCATATCCCGGCCACCAACCTCCGCCATACCACCCGCCCCAGCCCCAGCCACCACGCCAACCGCCCCAGCCACGACCATGCCATCCTGCATGCCAACCTCCGCCGTGCCAGCCACCTCCTCCATGCCATCCTCCGCCAGAAGCAAAGCTCGATTGGGGCAGAAACAAGAGGGTTAACGCGACAAAAACAGAGAAGAACAGGTGTTTCGCTTTCATAAAACGATTTCCCCAATTGGACGGGGGATCCGGGATTATCCCTAACGCAGAACTTCGACCGAAGTGAGCCTTCGGGCAATTCCGGAGTTCGCGTGATCTGGGATTACTCCTAAAGGAGACGAATGGAGCGAAGGGCTTTAACTGAGGAAGAAGAGCGCGGTCCGTGCGAACGCACAAGTCCCAAAACACGTCGCAGAACTGCGATCGAGGACGAGGACGACGATGAGTACGAGCGCGACTCGGGCCGTGTCACAAGGATGCCTCAGTATACGTGCATTTTCTGGTCCAGTTCGTAGACTGTTTTCCATCGATCTCCACGTAGACCTTGGACAGAGAGTTCACGGGACCGTCTTCCTGCGCCGGTTGCATCATGAGGTCACGCCCCCGCGACCAGACCGCTCGACGTTCATCGAGATTGCCAAAGTAGAAGTTTACTTTGCCGGCATCACTACCGTTATATCCGGTGGAGGTGGTTAACGTCACCAGCTTCTTGTTCTGCTCGGTTAGTTTAATGTCTTCGGCATAAATATTGGCCAGTGAGGCATCCGCCGGGATCCAGCCCAATCTAGGAGCAAAAAATTCCACCCAACAGTGGTAGCTGGCATCGGAGTCAACCCCGTTTAGTGTCGGTTTAAAAAGTGATCCGTACACCATCCGTACCGGAACTCCGGACGATATCGCCAACGAGGAAAGCAATGAGTTGATATCCGTGCAATTGCCGGTCTTGCTCGAGAGGCAATATTCGGAGCTACCAACTGCTGACGCTTTCAAATGGTCCGGGTCTTTGACCCAGTAGTTCACGTTTTGATAAGTCCAATCATAAAGCTTGCGCATGGTGAGTACAGGATTGGTCTCGTCCCCGACAATCGACGCGGCCAGCTTTTTCATACGGTCATTGACTACGACGTAGGTGGTTGGCTGAAGAAAACGGCTTAGGGCAGAGCGTTCGGCGTCGGTCAGCGGACGAGTGGCAGCCGCGTCTACTGCGTTATGGGTCTCGGACCGAGTCAGGTCAAAGTCCTCTTGGACTGTGACCTGGTTCTGCGCAGGCGTTACGACCTCAGCGTAACCAATCCGGTTCCCCCACGAGTCGGTATCGTACCGGACCGGAACCGCACTCGTGACTTTAAAATCGTGGACGATCGTATCCGCATCTTCCTGCGGAACGGCAAACCAGATGCGGACATTCTTAGCGGCTTGCGGCACTTGAATGGTGAGGAGATTCGTGACTCTAATTCTTGCCTTCTTCGGTTGAGGCGATGGTGAAGGATCTGCCGCAAACGCTGATAAGCAAAGAGCAAACAGAGCGATGACTGGATACGTTTTTCTAAGCATGTGACTATTCTCCTTACGTCTTTCTGACGATTAAATCGTTGACCGCGAATTTGCTTTTCGTGTCCTTGTGAGAGCTGCTATCAACCAGAGCAGAAAACTCGACAGTATATTCCGGAAGAAAGGCCACTTTAAATCCGTAAGCAGCCGGGATCGCCATTCCGGCTTCTTGCTTCGGGCGAGCACGCCTGGGAGACGCCTTTGTTCCTGCTTGATTGGTTGCGGGGGTTGGAGCTGGGGTACGGAATCGCCGCAAAAGAGCACGAAGAACGA
>DASUWQ010000120.1:0-2957 GCA_036378375.1 Chthoniobacterales bacterium | reverse complement strand
ATCTATCGAGTCTTTTTACAACCTACCACCCCAAAAAGAGAGCAGCAGAAGATTCGGAAAACCGAATCTTCTGCTGCCGCCGAAACCAACCAAACTACAACCTATAATCTACAACCCAAAGTCTAAACCGGTTTGCCGATGGCGGGACTCGAACCCGCACGGACCTTTCGATCCAACGGATTTTAAGTCCGTTGCGTCTGCCATTCCGCCACATCGGCGCGCGACCAGGATCTCGAATGAAGCCGCGCGCCGTACAACTGCAAGCATAAACTTGCGAGCTTTAAACCGCAGTGGCTTTTTCCTCTAACCGAACGACGTCGGTCCGGGTCGGGAGCGCGGTCGCACCCTCGGTCTTATTCCGAACCAACCGATGGTTCGTTTGGTAGATTTCAGTCCGGAAAATCGGGATCTCTTTGGGGGCCTCAATTCCGATCTTAACGGCATCGCCGTCGATCCGAGTGACTTTAATGTGAATGTTATCGCCGATTACGATACCTTCATTCACTTTTCTTGACAGAATTAGCATCCTTTTTTGCTTTCTACTTTGTCTTTTCTGTTCAGCTTGTCGTTAGGCAATAGAGGTTTCTTACACCGCGGACGCTGACTCGGAAAAAAGGCGCGTCTTCAACTGTTGGTTTTGCTTCAACCTTTCTTCCATACGTCCACTAAGCCGTTCGACTTCGCTGAACAATGCTTCTAGCAGTGGCTGTACATACTCCGGAAATCTAACAACGATTTCCGAAGGATTGTTGCTATCTGCTAAATCCATATGGGATGCGATCTCCCTAAGTATAAGCTCGCGTTTCCGGGTACAACCGGATGCCACGAGAATCTGCGTCCGGATCTGTTCTTCAAGTCTTCGATTTTCATCCGGAAGACGCAGATAAAGCACTTCGGTCTGCTGATTAAGAAATTGGAGTAGTCCGCCTTTTTCCTGCAATTCTTCCCGCAGTGCGTTCACTAATTGGTCCCACTCTGAATGAGTATCCATCGCAGTTACGCCAGAACAATCAGGACCTGGGGTTTAAATGGCGTTGTAAACATCTGAGTGTTTTTTCGTCCTGCGATTGGCGATAGCACCCACTATGCCACGATGCTGGTCACAGACGCATTTTAGAACGTATCATCCTAACTATCAGGAACTTAAAATTTTATTTAACTTTCTTCCCGACTTCACGTCCGAGAAAAGGATAGGCAATTTTTGCCGGTTCCATGATGGCATTTGCAAATCTTTCCATTTGGAAAAGGGAAAATTTTGCCGGTGGAGCGGAGAGCGAGAGGAGGCCTGCTTTGGTTGCTACCAAACCCGCGCGATCGTCACACGAAAAATCGTGGCATTACCCAGCGTCTGGAGGGGAGCCGCTTTTAATTGTTGCGCGACCAATAGCGTGATCACGCCGAAAACTGTGACACTATCCGACGTACGGCAGCAGGCGGCTTCCGCGAATTACCCAGGGCGTGAATTCACCCCGTCGCGACGATCTTTGAACCGAACGGACACACAACGTTCGTGGCCGCATCAGGGACCGTTTGCGGGAGCCGCCTGCTTGTAACACCTGCAGCCTCAGAACGACGTCAGGTTTCAGACAAGCACGCTCGACTGACCACTGGCGTAAGCGGCTCCCCTCCAGGGGCTCTGTCCGCGGATACGCCCCTCTAGGCTACCACTGCGCCCGCCTCTTTCCGCGCACTGCCCATCGGGCGATAATAGCTGTCCCTTTGCAGAGGCTCATAACCCGCTTCGCGGATAGTTCGTTCCAGCGTCTCTACGGTCTGTTCCTGAGGTGTCTTTGACCCGGCCATATGAAAGATCTTCTCTTCCTTTAAGGTGCCATGGAGGTCGTCTACCCCGTAGGCGAGCGAAAGCTGCGCCACCGGTAAAGTCAGGGCGATCCAGTAGCCCGTCAGATGGTCGAAATTGTCTAGATAAATTCGGCTTACCGCTAACGTCCGCAGCTGGTCTACTGCCGAAGCCGCCCGGATATGCTTGAGCTCCGTTGTCTCCGGAACAAACGAAAAAGGGATGAACCCGGTAAACCCGTGAGTTTCATCCTGCAGCTCCCGTAGCTGACGAAGATGATCAACCCGCTGCTCGATGGTCTCGATGTGTCCAAAGAGCATGGTACAAGTGCTTCGTTCTCCCATGCCGTGCCAGATCCGGTGAACGTCTTTCCACTCCTCGGCGGTTTCTTTCCCACGACAAATCCGATCGCGCACGACTGGATCGAATATTTCGGCTCCTCCTCCAGTCAATGAATTTAGGCCGGCCCGGCGCAGTGTCTCGAGCGTTTCCTGAATAGGGAGCTTGAAGATCCTCTCGGCGAGGTGCCGGACTTCAATCGCAGTGAAAGCTTTAATATGAAGGTTGGGATCGAGTGCACGCAGCGTTTCGAGACGTTTGATATACCATTCGCCGGGCAAACTCGGATGGAGTCCTCCCACCATATGCACCTCGGTGACCCCCTGCCGCAGCGAGTCCGTCGTGGCAGCTTCAATTTCGGTTATCGCCATTTCAAAGGCGTGGGGATCCCGTTTACGCGCCCCGAAAGCACAGAATTGACAGGAGAGAACGCAAATATTGGAGTAGTTGATGTAGCGATTAAGAATGTAGGTCGCCCGATTAGCATTTTTGCGCCGGCGGATGATGCTCGCGATTTGCCCCAACGAATTCAGGTCTCCTGAACGAAAGAGTGTAACGGCGTCCTCTTCAGTAATCCTTTCACCGGCGGCAACTTTTTCGTACAGATGAGAAAGCGATCTCGAAACCAAGCGCGACTTTGTGAAACTTTTCACAATCTGAGTTTGGCACACTGCATTCACACCGGCAACCTTAACCGCGAATGGACGTCAATACGAAATTAAACCGCGAATAGACACGAATGGGAACCGCGAATGGACACGAATCAACGTCAATAAAGGTCCGAGAACGGAAAAACAACCGCAGATGGACGCTGATT
>DASUWQ010000119.1:0-9229 GCA_036378375.1 Chthoniobacterales bacterium | reverse complement strand
TGTCGAATGATTCCGTTCGATTACGCGCTCCAGTACCAGGGCGTCATCAACCAGGCCGATCTCCGGCAAATGATCAGGTATTAGGTCATTCCGTTTGAGAAGATAGGCCGCCGCAAAGCCAACCTCTGCTACCCATACCGGCAAGGGATCTTCAACTTGTTCGGACATGGGCAATTTCAACAATTGCACAAGGAGGTGGACCGTTTCACCCAGTCCGAGAAAGGTACCGGCGTCGGTTTGGGTCAGTTTCTCTAATAGGCGATCAGCAAAGAGTCCCAGCGCGTGAATATCGCTAGACATTAACTGCTGGCGTTGGTGCTCGATGTATTCGTCGATTGTCATTGCCTTGCCGTCCAATCTCCAGGTCATATACGCGAGGGTACGCAACTTCGACGTGCCCGTTTGATACGACGCTTTTGGTTGGTCAGTCCATAACTGCTCTGGTTTCATCGGTGTGCTGTGCCTTTCTATGTTGGTGCGTTACTCACTGGTCTCGAGCATCTGACTAGGTTCTATTACCTCGACCCTTCATCCCTTCACTTAGACGAATTGCAGCCGCGGTTTCCAAACCGGAAAATCCGCACTCTAGGCAACCAAATAAACTTACCCTAAGGAGCGTACGCGCACGCTCGCCCACGAAGACAAACCTGTGACCCCGGCGCAAATCACCAAAACAAAAAAATCCGCTGGACGTTCCGAGACCTACGGCGCATCGACCACGCAAGGTCCGTTCCACTACTATCCCTTACTAATGGCCGCGATAAGCCTCTAGATGCCAGACGGCCTGACTCCAGAGAACTCCACTTACTGGTTACTAAATGACCGCCGCTGGTCAGTGGTTGACCAACTCGGGCGACCTGTAGCCGCTGCCGCTGAAAGTGAGAGACCAAACAAAAGCCCGTCGTCCTAGCGCGGAAAGCGGGTTCGACTCGTGGAGGTTAATCTTCCGCATGATCACGTGACGGTGGCACAGCCGTTGCTATCTGAGTCTAGCTTGACCGAATCGAGGAATGGCCTCGAAACACCGCCGCGGACATTAGGGCGGAAGTGAATTGACCGCACTATGGGCGAAACATTTATGAGACGGTACGAATATGAGAATCTGGAGAGCGAAAGGACAACTAAGAAGAATTGTCTGTCAGGCTCGTTGGAGTGACTCGTTCGACCAGCCTTACTTTTTCTTCGACTTACTACCTCCTCTTGGCGGCGAGGGAGGCATAGACAGACTGCCCGCTTACAGTAGCAGACTTGAGACCCATTGGAGTATGACCACAAACCTTGCACACGCGACGGATATTAAAGAATCGATAACAACAGAACTAAACAGCTTTATTCAAAGCCAGGCGACCGGACTTTCCGCCCTCGACCTCGAGCGATTGACTGCGGATCTGCCGGTGTTGCGCAAGCGGTTTACCAGGCTGCCATTAAAGACCTACCGTTACCTGGCGGACCAACTGGAGTTTCTTTGTCGTTTCGTTGAAGACCGAGTTGTTAGGTTGGGCGAGGATCTGACAGAACAATCTGTGGCCGAAGCGGCATTTGCGCTGCTGTATTTCCAGCGCGCAATTGATTTAATTCCTGACCCCATCCCCGATATGGGTCTGCTGGACGATGCCATCATCGTTCGCTTGGTCCTACGGCGACAGGAACAGGCCTTTAAACAAAGTCCCTACGCTAACCGGCTTTGGTGGCAGGAAGAGAATGTGAAAGTCGAGGAATTGCTATCGATAATATCACCTCTCCGAGTGTCCTCGTTCTGTTTGGCAGCTACGCAACGGCGACCGGCGTAGCGCCTCTAAGTAAAGCCCACCCCGTGCCAGGCGTTGAGTTGCGCCTGCACGGAGCCTTATGCATACAAATTTGTGGTTCTGGATCATTTTTAATGCCGGCGTCCTCAGCGTGCTAGCTATCGATCTATTCGCTTTCCAGCAAAAGGCGCATAGACCTAGCATGAAGGAAGCGGCTATCTGGACACTAATTTGGGTGCTGCTTTCGTTTGGTTTCGGCTCATTGGTTTGGTTTTTGATGGGTTCGGCTAAAGCCGTCGAGTTTCTGACAGGTTATCTGGTCGAATATTCTCTCAGCGTCGATAACATCTTTGTCTTCGCGCTCATTTTCTCCTATTTCGCAGTACCAGCCGCCTATCAGCACCGCGTCCTCTTCTGGGGTATTTTGAGTGCCTTGGTCTTGCGCGGAATCATGATTGGTGCCGGCGCCGCGTTCGTCCAAACATTCCACTGGGCGCTTTACTTCTTCGGCGCCTTTTTGCTCTTCACCGGCGCAAAATTACTCTTTAACAGGAAGAAAGTGGTCGATATTGCGAGGAATCCCGTCATTCGCTTGGTGCGTTCCTGGATATCTGTAAGCGATAGTTATCACGGTGCGCACTTCACCATCCGTCGCGACGGCCGGCGGATACTGACGCCGTTAGCCATGGTTTTGATTATGGTAGAGATCACAGACGTCCTATTCGCCGTTGATTCGATTCCCGCGATTTTTGGAATTACACACGATCCGTTTATTATCTACACCTCTAACGTTTGTGCGGTCCTCGGTTTGCGTTCGTTGTATTTTCTTTTGGCGGGTATCGTTCATAGGTTCGTTTACTTGAAGCCAGCCCTAGCGATCATCCTTTCTTTCATCGGCACGAAGATGCTTTTAGCCGACGTTCTTCACATTCCAACGGCGGCGGCATTAGGTTTCATCGGCTCGGTATTACTGACCGCAACCATTCTTTCGTTGCTCATAAAGCATCGTCATGCGGATGCCCAGCCTGTGTTAGAGCCTGAACACCATTCCGAAACCGTTAGCAACCCGCGATGACCACCGATCCGCAAAATATGCGATCCCGTCTATCGACCGAGCTCGAAGCTTTGCAGGCCCGTACAAAGGATCAAGCGCTGACACTCGGCGAGTTGAAACAGGCGCTGCGGCACCGTGGCTCCGCCATGCTGTTGATTCTGTTAGCATTACCGTTCTGCTTTGTCGCGATTCCGGGCCTGTCCATCCCCTTCGGTATCGCTATTGGGTGCATCGGAGCACGCATGATGATTGGACGTGAGCCTTGGTTGCCCCGCTTTATAATGCACCGGCGTCTATCGACCGCCCGATCACAGCAATTACTTACCGGCGCAATTAAATTGGCTCGCGTGGTGGAGAACTTTGTTCGTCCACGGTTCGGCTTTCTCCACACCGGACCGATTATGCCGCGGATAACCGGTCTGGCCATACTCATTGCCGGTTTAGGCTTGATGTTGCCATTGCCCATACCTTTTTCGAACTCCATACCCGCCTGGGCGGTAGTACTATTGGCAGTCGGCATGATGGAAAAGGATGGTCTCTGTGTATTGCTCGGGCATTTAACGGTACTAACTACTTGGGTCTTTATTGGAGTGGCTTCAATGTTCGCCGCCGGAGGCTTCCAGATGCTCTTGAATTCGTTCTAAGCGCGCATTCGTCGAATTCAAAGCAGGCGAATGGGCGATGGGGCGACTGGAGGGGAGCCGCTTTTGATTATTGCCAAACCCATCGCATGATCGACCAGACACGCGTGGAGTTACAGCGCGTGTGTTCGGCAGGCGGCTCCCGGGAACGTCTCCGCGTGCGGAGTTACAGATTGGCGTCCGGATTGTGATGGCAGAAGAACAGCACGCCCAGCGATAATGGCACGCTAGCAGCTATTCGCGAAGCGCCGCGATCGGGTCAATTCGCGTCGCGCGCAATGCCGGTAGTAGACAGGCCAACAACGCAACCATACCAAGCACCAGGATCGCCACCAGCAGCGAAACCGGATCATTCGCCGACACACCATAGAGCATACTGCTCGTTAGACGGGCAAGAATCAGCGCAGCGACGATGCCGATGATCAGCCCTACGCCCGTTAGTTTTAGCCCTTGCCGGACCACAAGCTGCAGAATGTTAGCTGAGCGAGCACCCACCGCGATCCGGATACCGATCTCACGGGTTCGCTGCGCTACGGCGTACGCTAAGACGCCGTATAATCCGACGGCACAAAGGAAGAGAGCAGCGCCGGAAAAAAGGCACATCACGTACGATGCAATTCGTTCCGGGGCATAGACCTTCGCAATCGCATCGTTAAGTGGCTCGATTCGAGTGACCGGAAGGTTCGGATCAATCGATGCTATCAGCTTGCGAACCGGGGTAATCAGGGAGGCAGGATTGCCCCCTGTCCGGAGGAGTAGCACCTCGTCACGCCCATTGTTCTGGTTGTACGGAAAATAAGCCTGGAAAGCTCTTTGCGGGTAGTCTGGACGGTTGTAACGCAGATGCGGCACAATACCGACGATTGTGTAGATGTTCCGATGACCGGCATCACCAATCGCGACCTGCCGTCCAATCGGGGATTCTTTCGGCAAGTAACTCTCAGCCAATGCTTCATCGATAATGACAACCTTCTCACGGCTAGGATCGTCCTGTGCAGTGAAGTCGCGACCTTGTAGTAGAGGAACCCGAAGCGACTGAAAATAGCCGGACGAAATCGTGTGCCAATCTAGTTTCGGTTCATGTCCCGGACCGAGATCCGGCTGTCCTACCACCGTAAAAGGGGTAGCTGCTCCCCAATCCAAATCGCCAAAGTAAAACGGCGGAAAATCGTTTAAACCTGTGGCATGCACCCCGGGGAGTTCGCGAGCCTTTTCAAGCACTGTTTTCCAAAAAAGCTTCGTCTGGGCATCATCGCTCATATATTTCCTTGCCTTAAGCACCAGCTCGACGGTTAGGGTACTATTCGGATCAAATCCGAGGGGCAGGTTTTGAGCCGCTTGGAAACTTCGTGCCAGCAAGCTGGCGCTGATCAAAAGGACGCAAGCAGAGGCGACTTGACCAATTACCAACATGGATTGCGCGCGGTGTCGTCCGCTGGTACCAGTCCTGTTGCGATCATCCTTTAGTCCGGCACCGGCATCATTTTTAGAAAGGCTCAACGCCGGCAATACTCCCGCTAGTAGTGCTACCAAGAGCGTCACGAACACAATGAAAATCAACGCATTGATATCAAGGCTAACCTCTTGCAATCGATACTGAATACGGTAAAGACTCTGCCAGCTTAGTTTTTTAACCGCCTCGATCGTAATCAAGGCGACCAAAAGACCAAGCCCCGCACCCAACATCGCTAGAAACATTGTCTCTAACAGCAACTGGCCAGCGAGACGCCAGCGCCCAGCGCCCAGCATGGACCGCACACTAATCTCATTTCGCCGGTGCAACGATCGAGCCAGCAATAGGTTCGCGATGTTCGCACACGAGATTAGTAACAGACAGCTCACTCCGGCCGCTAATGACCATATCGCCGGCGCATAATCGTACACGGTATAGTCACCTCGCCCCGGAGTAACGACGCTTAGCCCATAACCCTTATCTGTACCCGGATATTGAGCGATCAAACGTTCATGAATCGTATCTAGCTCCGCCTTGGCTTGCGCGAGACTGACACCCTCATTCAATCGCCCAAAACAAGCCGCGATATGTTCGGTCCGATTTCGTAAATCGCCTGGATAAAACAACTCAAAAGTGTTGATCGGCACGTAAATGTCACACGGTGACCACCAATTAACCTGTCTAGGGACAACGCCAATGACCTGAAAGGTGTGGTCGCTAAGCGTCAGATTTTTTCCAATGATGCTTGGATCCGCGTTGAACCGTTTTCTCCAGAACTGCTCGCTCAGCACAACCACTAGAGGACCGCCGGGAACATCCTCATTCTCGGTAAACGGCCGCCCAAGTACAAAAGGGGATCCTGTGACCGCGAACATACTAGCCGTGATAAAATCGACTTTTAACCGCTCTGGATTCCGTTCCCCAGTTAAATCCAGAGAGCCACTAGCGACCACAGCCATATTCTTGAAGCTGTGCTGCGCTCCAGCGATATCCGCGTAGTCGGGGTAATCGATGGAGTCCTCATTTCCTTGATAGGTCAGAAAAATCTGGATCAGACTGGTCGGATCAGGATAAGGCAACGGCTTCAGGATGACCGCTTGTACTAAACTAAAAATCGCCGTGTTGGTTCCGATACCAAACCCGAGGATGAGTATCGCGGTGATAGCGAAACCGGGCGACTTGAGCAGGAGACGGATGGTATGACGGAGTTCGGAAATTAGGCTTCGCATTTAGTTTAAAAATTATTCACCACAAAGACCTGCCCGCATCGCTGCGCGAAGCGTTGCGGGCGTGGCACGAAGAACACGAAGGCAGACTTCAGAAGCAGACTGATTCTGTAGTTCCTATTCGCGTTTATTCGTAGCCCGTCGCGCCGTAGGCCTGACGGAGGAGGATCCATTCGCGGTCCTTTTTTGCGTTCGCCGGGTTCTTTCGCGGCTATTCTGGATTCTGTCTTTCCTTTGCGGCTTTGCGTGAGTTTTTCTTCACTACTCGCGCAGGGCCGGTAACAGGGAGGCCGCGTCTTGCCAAGCAACTCGAAAGCTAACGGCAGGTTACATGCCAGGGTAATGCAGCCTATAGGCAGCAAAGCAACTCGGAGTATTACCGACCGCCTTTTCTACCAGCAACGTACGCTTTGAGGACTACTAGAGTCTCAAAATGGGAGACCGACGTCTCAAATTGAGACTCTTAGCCCCGCCAATTCGATCGGCTCGGTGACAGGCAATAGCTGATATGCGATAAATACGTTGGCTAGCATGGAGACCGACACCAAACAGAACTGGGAGAAAGCAATTGAGATTGCTCAACAAGCGTTCGATGAGCTGGGACCCGTTGCGTTTTGGAATTGGAACCCGAACACTAGGGTGACCGATAAAAACCTCGACCGAATCATCCGAGCTCTTAGAAGCGAGGGAGGAAGAAAGGGTTATTATTTCGTACACCTGATTCAGCACCAACTAAAGGGCCAAAACACCGATTGAATCTCTATGCCGTTGACGGCTGAACAGAAACAGATTCTCTCCCTGTTGCTTCGGAACCGGACTCCACAAAGCTATCTTGCGGGCGGGTCGATTATAAACCGCAAGGAAAACTCGCCCCGTTTTTCTCGCGATTTGGATATTTTCCATGAGACTCAAGCAGAAGTAGCTGATGCTGCTAACAAGGATAAACAGATTCTCGAAGCATCCGGTTGTCAGGTTCAGTGGGTTCTGCAACAGCCAGGGTTCTTCCGTGCTGTGATTGTCTCTGCGACAGGGAATAGGCACAAAATCGAATGGGCCGTAGAATCGAGTTTTCGATTCTTCCCATTGGTAAAAGACGCGGAACTCGGTTACGCGCTCCACGATTCCGATTTAGCCACAAACAAGGTATTGGCCCTGGCTGGCCGGCAAACTGCGAGAGATTTTATCGATTGCCTCTATCTTCACCAGACGTATCTGAGCCTGGGCGCGCTCGCCTGGGCCGCGAGCGGCAAAGATCCAGGGTTAACACCGGAACTTATAATTAACGAGGCTAAACGCGAAAGCCGTTACAACCAGGCAGCTCTAGAAGAAGCGATGGCGGAAACGGATCTTGCCCTACCTATCGACGTTCAACAGACCAAGCAAAGCTGGCTGAAGGCCTGCGCCGAGGCCGAACAACTCTTCGAAGTACTACCGGTCGGACAGGTTGGATGCCTGTATGTGGACGGTCAAATGCACCCTAGAACACCTACTCGGGAGAGCCTGCACAAGTTAAGCCCGCACTTTGGAACGCTCCGAGGCACCCTGCCTCGGATCGTCGAGTAAACTCAGATCCCGAAGATTAAAAATCCGCAGGTTACGCAGATTCAGCGAATTAGACCGAACTCTGTAGTTGAAGCGATTGCATAGAAAAATCGCTGACCAATTGCCCATCACCCTGTTCTAATCTGCGTAATCCGTGAAATCTGCGGATCTAAGCAGAAGGCGGATTGTTTGGCGCAGGGGGGACACGGAGGTGGTGAGAGGTGATGGGTGATTCGCGATTGGTGGAAGGCGTGGAAGTAATTACTAATCAGTTGGTCAGTAATCAGTTTAGGAGTCAGGAGCTAGGAGTCTTCCCTTTTATTGCGTTGTTTCGCGGCTATGTTTATTTTCTTGTTTCCTTGGCGTCTTTGCGGCTTTGCGTGAGTTTGTCTTCGCTATTCGTGCAGCGCGGTGACGGGGCTAATTCTGACGGCGCGTACGGCTGGCAACAGACACGCAATAAACGCGGCTAAGCAGAGAACCAGGATGCTAAGTCCGATCGTCATCGGGTCGTTACTACGGACGCCATAAAGCAGACCACCGAGTAAATTACCAAAGGTAAAGGCGATTAATAATCCGATAGCAATTCCTGAACAGACCAATGTAAATCCCCGTCTCAATATCAACACCACAATGTCCCACGAGAGTGCGCCTATGGCGATACGGACACCGATTTCGCGAGTTTGCCGGCTCACCATGTAGGTCAAAACGCCGTATAGACCGACTGCGGATAGGAATAATGCGGTGCTAGAGAAAATCGTGACTAACAGCGCAGTAAGTCGTCTGGCGCCTAACCCTTGCGCAATGCCATCATCGAAGGTCATCACCTTGCCCACCGGCAGGTCGGGATCAATTGAAGCGATCGTTCTTCGGATAACCGGCAACAACTCACTCGGATCGCCGGTTGAGCGCATGATTAGGAATTCCCAGTTAGTAAGATGTTGAAAATAGGTGTCGGCTAAATTTTGGCTGATAATGATACCAGGATTTTGGAAACGCTGGTCGGGAGGACGTCGATCGCTGTCATCGAAATCGCGGCCTTCAAGCAGCGGGGTTCGCAAGGCATTGAAGTAACCTGGCGCAACCAACTGCAAGTTAAGCCGCGGTTCGTGTCCCGGTTCGGGCAGAGGTTGACCCGGGACAGTAAACGGCACACCAAAATCATGGAACCAAACCAAGCAAAACGGACTGTCGCTCAATGCCGCGGCTGTCACCCCCGGTAGATGCCGAGCCTTCTCGAGGAGCGCGGTAAATAAGCTGTCGGCCTGCGATTGGTCGCGGTACTTCTTGTTCATCAAATGGATTTCGGCCATCAACACGTTGTGCGGATCAAAGCCCAGAGGAAGATCTTGGGCAGCCTGGAAGCTTCGAAGCAGTAATCCAGTGCCGATCAGCAAGACACAGGCAAGCGAGATCTGACCGATGTAGTGTCACCGCTGCGCCGATTAAAAGCCACAGAGTCGCGCTATAAGGTCGTGTTTGGGAAAAATAAGTTCCGTCGACGCGGACACCGTAGCCTTTATCCTCCGGATAACGGGCAACGAGATTACGCTGTATAACTTCAA
>DASUWQ010000118.1:0-10212 GCA_036378375.1 Chthoniobacterales bacterium | reverse complement strand
CATCAGGCGCTGTGGCTGGAGAACAGGAGCTAGGAGCTAGAATCCAGGAGCCAGAAGGGCGCGTGCCGTGCACATCGTCCTCGTACTCGTCGTCGTCCTCCCGACTTCGCCCTGTCGTCTGAAACTCCCGACTTCGCCTCGTCGTTTAGACTCCGAGAGGCTTCGTAGGACAAGCCGGGAGGCTACGTCGGGCAAGCCGTTCTCGAATCTTTGGTAGGGCGAGGCTCCAAAACGCGACCGGCTGCTTGTACGATCTGCCTTCAACCGACGGCTCGCCTAACGGTTAATGCAGCATGGCCGAGCCGGGAGTTTGATGTGGCAAACCGATTACGTGTCTCTCTGCCCCTTCGGCTTGAATTCGAGTGTGTTTGGCAGGCGGTAAAACCCGATCCCGCCTTAGACAGAGAAAGGATCGCAGTCTGATTGCGGTGTCTCACCCGCGGCTCGGCCATGCTGCTTCACGTGCAGAACGAGACCAACTGTTGGGAGAAAGTATGCCGGCGGTTCGACTACGTTTTGGAGCCTCGCCCTACCAAAGATTCGAGGACTAGGACGAGGACGACCTTGACGTCGCCGCGCATCCTCCTAGCTCCTAGATTCTAGCTCCTAACTCCTCCCCCGTTTGACGTCGTACCCGGACCGGCTTACTCCTCTCACGTCGACTCACTGTCCGATGAAAAACTGGCTTGGGCTCATCGCTTTTTTCCTTGTGGTCTCGGGGGCATCCGGTGCGGAAATCCCCATCGATTCCAGTCGCTTTCAGCTTCAAGTCGACAAAGGCGCAGAAGCTCGCTCTGCGATTGTCGATGACGAGACACAGCCTGGGAGTAAGGAACTAATGGTGACGGTTTCTAAGCCGGGCCCCGAGTTCTGGAGCGTGGAATTGCGAGCGCCAGGGTTCAGCTTCGAGCAGGGTAAAAAATATGACCTGTGGTTTCGAGCCAGGAGCTCGCAGAGTGAGTACGTCTATTTCACGCTGGAAAGGACCGATGGAAATCAGGCTTCCATCACCAAAGGGACTTTCCTGCAACTGCCGGAGCAGCCGGTCGATTGTACCGTCGAGTTCGAAGTACAAGAAACAACGCCTGCAGCCCGAGTGACCATCAGCAGCCTGTCCGTAGATCAAGCGACGTTCTATTTCAGCGGTTTTAAGCTGATTGAGAAATAGTAGAAGGAGCTAGGGGGATGCGCGGCGACGCCAAGATCGTCCTCGTACTCGTGGTCGTACTCCCGACTTCGCCCCGTCGTCTGAAACTCCCGACTTCGCCTCGTCGTTTAGACTCCGAGAGGCTTCGTAGGATAAGCCGGGAGGCTACGTCGGGCAAGCTGCCCTCGAATCTTTGGTAGGGCGAGGCTCCAGAACGTGACAGGCTGCCGGTACGAGCTGCCTTTGATGGATGGCTGGCCGAACCGTTAATGCAGCATGGCCGAGCCGGGGGTTGGATGTGGCAAAACGGTTAGGTGTCTCTCTGTCTCTTCGGCTTGAATTGAAGTGTGTTCGGCAGAAACCGGTCTGGCGTTAGAGCAAGAAAAGAGCTCAGTCTGATTGCGGTGTCCAACTCCCGGCTCGGCCATGCTGGACTAAGCGTTCGGCCAGCCATCGGTCAAAGGCAGCTCGTACCGGCAGCCTGTCACGTTCTGGAGCCTCGCCCTACCAATAATCTCGACCACGAGTACGAGGACGATGTGCACGTCGCCGTGCCGTCCTACTAGCTTCTTGCTCTTCTCGCCACATACTCTGCCGCCAAATCCGACCGCTTGATCTTCCCGCGAGCGTTCACCGGCAGTTCCTTCACGATTTCAAAATCGCGAGGCACCTGCCAATCAGCTAAACCTCCCCGGCAGTGCGCTTCGAGTGTTTGCCGCGAGATCGGTGGGTTAGAGATCACTAACGCTACCAGATCTTCGTTTCTGTTTGGGGAAGGCACACCAAAGGCGATTACTTCAATTACCCCGCCCAGTTTTCGAATATGTTCTTCGACCAGGGACGGATGAATCTTTTTGCCGGCGATATTGATGAAATCCGAGGCTCGCCCATAAAGTTGCGCCGACTCGCCCAGCCAGCGGACCAGATCGCCAGGTCTGAACCGGCCGGTCTGAAGCGTTTCCGAGTCTTGATCCGGGAAATAACCGTCGCCGACGTTGGCGCCGGTAATCTCGATCCTATCGTTTGGAAGCCGCGTTATCTGCACTCCATCCATCGGAGTTCCTACAAATCCGGATGGCGCGTCCAGGCGACCTTCCCGGTCGAACATGATTCCACCACATTCGGACGAGCCGTAGAAGCTATGGATACGCAGGTTATAGCGGCGATAGAACTGTTGGACCGTTTCGGCCGGAAGAGGTGCACCGGCGGAAATGCAAATGCGGATGGCGCCGAGGCGATCGCGATCACTGAGCGAACTCAATGCCTGAAAAATGGCTGGTGTTGCTGGAAGTACCGTCGCTTCAGATTCCTCTATATGCCGATAGATCGCCCGAGGAAGCCGGTCTCTTGAGCAAACAAACCGGGTTCCTTGATATAACAGAGGCGTGACCAGGTTGCTAAAACCGTAAGAATGAGCAAATGGAATGGCGCCAAAATTGACGTCCTCAGCAAGCAGTCCCATCGAGCTACAGATATTTCGGCAGTCACTGAAGAGTTGAGATTCTCTAAAGCGGATCGCGCGGGGAAGTCCCGTGGTCCCGGACGTGATCTTTAAAAGATCTGGTTGAGGCGCGGTCCAGTCCGGAGAATGGGAATGAAGACGGGAAAGCTCCTTTGAGCGGATGGCGGCATGCGGTCGGGTGACCGTAACGACATTATCAAGCTGCTGACCGGTTACCTCGGTTTCCAATGGAACCATCACCAGCGACAAATCCAGTATGGCCAGAAAAATCGCCGGCCAAGCGGCGTCCTCGGCTAGCTGAACGAGGATAGTCGAGCCCTTAGGGAAAGAAGAAAGCTTATCTCGCCAGGCAATTCTCTCCGCTTCGATGTCAACAAACGTCCGAAGTACCTCCCGATCGTTTCCGTAGATGGCTGTTTGCGGCCCGTGGCGTTGAAGAACATTCGCCCAGGCCGCCCCAAAAAGGTGTAGTTGCACTTGCGTCAGTTACCGGCTGTGTTAGTTTCTCGTTCTTTCGACATGAAGGCGGACATTCATCCCAACTATACCGAGACTACGATTGTTTGTGCATGTGGCGCGACGTATCGCACAAGATCTACTCGCCGGGATATCAAAATCGGAATTTGCGCGGCTTGCCACCCCTTTTTCACGGGTGAACAGAAATTTGTCGACACTGCAGGACGAGTCGAGAAATTCGCTCGCCGCTACGGCAAGACAATGCTCTCCAAAGAAAAGCGCAAGTAAGCGATATGTGCGGCGGCAAGTAATCAGTAACCAGTGAGTCAGTAATCAGTGACTGATTGGCTCAAGGAAATTTTACTGATTACCGACTTACTGGTTATTGACTACTTAAAAGGGCTATGGATTTTCGTCCGTTGATCGAGCAAAAACGCCGACGCTTCGAAGAACTCGAAGAGCTCGTTGGCTCGTCTTCCCTTTTTGAGAATCCGAAGCGGGCAAGAGAGATCATGCGCGAGCACTCGAACGTGAAGCGAGTCCTCGAGTCATGGGACATCTTGGAAAAGAAGCAACGCGAACTCGAAGAAAATCGAGTCTTAGCCGCAGGCGAGGATTCCGAATTGGCCGAGTTGGCTGCGGCGGAGATCCCCACATTGGAAGTGGAGATCGAAAACCGAACCAAAGAGGTCCAATTGGCCTTGCTGCCGCCTGAGCCGCACGAGGATCGGGACGCCATCGTGGAAATTCGAGGCGGGACAGGGGGTAGCGAAGCAGCTTTGTTCGCTGCCGACCTTTACCGGATGTATTCGCGGTACGCTGAATCCCATGGATTCAAGCTTGAGGAGCTAGAAAGCAGCTCGTCGGAGCTAGGCGGTCTCAAAGAAGTGATTTTCAAAGTCTCCGGAGAACATGTCTTTCGCACTCTTCGGTACGAGAGTGGTGTGCACCGGGTCCAGCGAGTTCCGGTGACCGAGGCACAAGGGCGAATTCATACTTCAACGGCAACCGTCGCTGTCTTGCCGGAGGCGGAAGAAATCGACTTAGAGTTGCGTCCGGAGGATCTTCGAATTGAAGTTTGCCGCGCGGGGGGACCCGGTGGGCAGGGCGTGAACACTACGGACTCAGCAGTTCAGGTGCTGCATATCCCGACCGGCAAGATCGTCCGCTGCCAGGATGGCCGTAGCCAACAAAAGAACAAGGAGAAAGCCCTAGCGATTCTAAGGGCTCGGCTGCTTGAAGAGAAACAGCAAGAAGAAGCCGAGAAATATTCCGCCCACCGGCGGAGTCTCATCGGATCGGGCGGCCGAGAAGAAAAAATCCGGACTTACAATTTCCCACAAAACCGAGTCACCGATCATCGAATCGGACTGACACTGTTTAATCTGGACCTCTTCATGGAGGGCCAACTCGACGAGATGGTTACCACACTTCAAGCCAGCGACATGGAGCAACGCCTCAAGGAAGCTGGGCTTGAGCCGGCTACCGCCGGCTAAGCCTGTGAGAAGTGAGAAGTGATTGGTGCGAAGTGAGAGGTAGGCGCGGTTCGAACGCCCACGAGTTTAATAGCCGACCTCAAAATCCTAGCACTTTTTCGGTTTCAAGTGCGCCGCCCTTGGTGTTCCTTGACCGGCGTTTCTCACTAGGCACCACCAATCACCTCTCACGTCTCACTTCTCACTAAAAGATCGTGACTGTCCTTGAGCTAATCCAAAACACGACCGCGTTTTTCCAGCGCAAGGGGGTCGAGTCGCCTAGGCTGAGTATCGAGTATCTTTTGGCCGAGGCTCTGGGTAAACGACGTCTCGATCTTTACTTGGATTACGACCAGGGATTGCCGGAGCAAATCCTGGAACCGTTGAGAGATAAAGTCCGGCGGCGATCGGAAGGTGAACCGCTGCAACATTTGCTTGGGTCCTGGGAGTTCTTTGGCAGGCGTTTTAAGACCGATCGACGAGCGCTAATTCCGAGACCGGAAACGGAGCGTTTGACCGAGCTGATACTCAGCCAAATCCCGGTGGCTGCGTCGCCGGGGACGCGTCTTGCCGATATTGGGACCGGCTCGGGCGTTTTGGCGATTACTCTGGCATTGGAACGTCCCGGTCTCGAAATCGTGGCGACAGATCTATCCGCTGATACCCTGGCTCTGGCTCGTGAGAACGCCGGTGTCCACGAGGTAGACGGTCGCATCGCCTGGTTGCAGACTGACCTTCTATCGGGAGTAAATACTGATTTTGATTTTCTGGTCGCCAATCTGCCCTACGTTCCGACTGCAGAAATTGCCAAGCTGTCTCGCGAAGTACAGCACGATCCTCTCGTGGCGTTGGATGGAGGGGAAAATGGATTAGATGTCATCCAAAGATTTGTCGAACAAGCACCCTCACGCCTGAGGCCTGGGGGTACCGTCTATCTTGAAATCGGGATTTCGCAAAGTGGCGAGGTTGCAGACCTTTTACGGAAGGAGAAATTTCGCGACATTTCAGTTGAGAAGGATTACCAAGGGGTGGAACGCTTTGTGATCGCAAGGTATGGATAAGATTATTGTACACGGAGGCCATACTCTGGCGGGTACCGTTAAGATCAGCGGCTCAAAAAACTCTGCCTTGCCTATTCTGGCTGCGACCTTGCTGACCAAAGAACCGTGCGTCATCCATCGGGTTCCTGATCTCAGCGATGTGCATTACATGCTGCAGATCCTGAACCATCTGGGAGCAGAAGTCGAAAGAGCGAGCGGAGTGGTGACGGTCAAAGCCGAGAAAGTCGATACCGTTGCTCCTTATGATGTTGTCCGAAAAATGCGCGCGTCGGTTTGTGTCCTTGGGCCGCTGCTCGGTCGGGAAAAAGAAGCCACCGTCTCGTTGCCTGGAGGCTGTGTCATTGGAGACCGGCCGATCGACTTGCATCTTCGCGGCTTCGAAGCGCTGGGGGCCGCTGTTCGGGTCCATGCAGGCAATGTCAAGGTGTTCGCGCCCGAGTTAGTCGGAGCGAAGATCTCGTTAAAAGGGAAGTTCGGCAGCACGGTTTTAGGGACGGACAATGTTTTGATGGCGAGCGTCCTTGCGGAAGGGACGACGGTGATCGAAGACGCAGCCTGCGAACCAGAGGTGGTAGATCTGGCGAACTTCTTAAATAAGATGGGCGCCCGGATCGAGGGTGCGGGCACTCCGCAGATTGTCGTTGAAGGAGTCAAAGAATTGCATGGCGCAGAACATGAGGTGATCCCAGATCGTATTGAAGCCGGGACGTTCTTGGTCGCCGGAGCGATTGCTGGGCGAGAGGTGACGATTACGCGGGCGAAATACGATCATTTAGCGGCCGTCGGTACTGCTTTGGAGGCATGTGGCTTTAATCTTACTCGGTCAAATGGAGCCATTAGCATCCGGCCGAATGGATCTGTGGGCTCCTTAGATTTACGAACCGAACCCTATCCGGGATTCCCCACGGATATGCAGGCTCAGATGTGCGCTTTGCTGGCCACGGCAAGAGGTGACAGCGAGGTCACAGAAAATATCTTTCCCCAGCGTTTCATGCACGTGTCCGAGTTGAAGCGAATGGGTGCCGCTATCGAGCTTGATGGGGCAACCGCTAAGATTCGTGGCGTCAATGGCCTCAGCGGCGCGCCCGTGATGGCTAGCGATTTGAGGGCGTCCGCCGCCTTGCTGCTAGCCGGCTTAAAAGCAGAAGGCAAGACCGAGATCAACCGGGTCTACCACATTGATCGCGGCTACGAACTCATTGACGAGAAGCTCGGCAGCCTCGGCGCGCACATTGAACGCGTGAAAGTCTAGGGCGCGCCCAGTTTTTCGCCCTACCGTTCTCCTCGTAGCTTCGCGTAAATCAGCTCTTTAGCATCACGGAAAACACCGTTATGACTGGCGCCGGGGATGCCGTGAAATTCAACCGAATCTGGATGATTTTGTGCCAGTGAACGTCCCATGCTGACTGGGATCAGGGCGTCTTTTTCCCCGTGGACTATGGTCACTGCCGGCGGTGGTGTTTGCGCGCACACGCGGCTAAGCGCCCCAACATTGTCAAACCGATCAAGCAAGAGCATTCCTGGCCGAACACCGGTGAATCGTTTCACCATGTCTTCCATGGTGGTGAAAGGAGCGATCAGCACCAAATCCTGTACCGAAAATTCTTCAGCGAACTGCAGACCCACCGTCGCTCCAATCGACCAGGCAAGGACTCCCAGACGTGGCCGTCTGATGATCCAACGTTTACTCTCCATCAAGGCCTGATAAGCGCCGATGGCATTCTCTAATATAGAATCGGCGCCCGGGTTACCGGCACAAAGACCGTAGCCAGGATAATCTATCAGAAGAAATCCGCCGGCGTCTACCTGACACTCCCGAAGAATCTCGATCCAATCCAAAGCGGTCATCGCGTTTCCGCCAAAAACAACCCAGAGGCGCGAAAGCAATGTCCCGGATGGTGGAGTGCCGAACAGGAAAGCTGTTTGCCGGCCCTGGGATGTATCATAGCTCAATAGAATGGCTCCCTGTTTTTCGGCTGCTTCTATTTCGCCAGCAGAATATTTTCGGGGGAAATAGAAAAAGCGGCGCTGGAACAGGATCAGGAGCACCGCCAGGATAAGGACCGCCAGAAGTATCGTAGCTCCGATCCAGGCTTTCATCCGTTGACCGTGCCCCGCCGGCGAGGCCATCGCAAGTTTAAGGCGCAACCAGCGCGACACCCAGGGAGCGCTGTTTCGCCCAGGCCGGAGGGGCGTTGCATTCCGCGTCGTAGCTTATGCGTATGTCGACGCTGATGATCGTTGCAGATATGGCGTTCGGAGAGACGCGACGCCCTGGGGTGCAGGAGGTTTAACACCCGTCGGATATTAGAACGCCACGCTAACCGGGAGCCGCGGCAAACACGACTTTCAGCGACTCACGCGCTAGATCTTTTCCGGATCTAGACGCCTCACATTTCTAATGCGGCTCCCCTCCGATCCGGGTGTCAGATGTCATTTTCTGCCTTTGTGGCCTTTGTGATCTTTCTGTATTGTGAAGATCTGTTTTACGCGGCTTCTTTTTCCAGATCTAACGCCGGGTAGTCCGTATAGCCTTTTGGACCTGCGTCTGACGAATAGAACGTCTCTGGAATCGGCTCGTTGAGCGGAGCGTTCAGGGCTAGCCGTCGTGGCAGGTCCGGATTGGAAATGAACAACCTGCCGTATGCGACCGCATCGGCCTCACCGTCCTCGACGATTTTCTCTCCGGTTTCTTTCGTGAAGAGTTCGTTGGCAATATACGAGCCGCCAAAAATCCGCTTCAGTTCCGGTCCCACCCGTGGTTCTTCCAGCGTTTCGCGGACACAGATAAAGGCGATCCCTCGTTTTCCAACTTCGCGAGCGACATATCCGAAGGTTGCTGGTTTGTTAGAATCCCCCATCGAATGCGAGCGCCCGCGCGGCGCAAGATGAAGACCGACCCGGCTGGCTCCCCAGACCGAGATCGCAGCATCGACGGCCTCCAACATCAGCCGCGCACGATTTTCAATTGATCCGCCGTAGTCATCGGTGCGGTGATTGCTGATATCTTGAAGAAACTGATCGAGCAGATAGCCGTTGGCTCCATGAATCTCGACTCCGTCGAAACCGGCGGCTAAGGCATTCTCAGCTCCTCGGCGGTACTCTTCGATGATCCCGGGGATTTCTCCAAGGTTGAGCGCTCTTGGAGTTACGAACGGTTTTTCGGGTCTAACCAAGCTAACGTGTCCCTCCGGCGCAATCGCACTGGGCGCGACAGGGGGTGCGCCGTTGAGATAAATCGGGTCAGACACGCGACCGACATGCCACAATTGGAGAAGAATTTGCCCACCGACGTTATGGATGCCGTCCGTTACGCGCTTCCAGCCCGTAATCTGATCCTGCGACCAAATACCCGGAGTATTCGGATAACCGACACCCATGGCCGAGATGGAGGTAGCTTCGGAAATAATCAGGCCGGCACTCGACCGTTGTTGGTAGTATTGGCGCATCAGATCATTTGGTACTCGTCCCTCGTTGGATCGACAGCGGGTGAGAGGGGCCATGATGACGCGATTGGGTAGTTCCCAGTCCCCGATGCGAATTGGATCTTGTAGTGTCGGCATAATTGAAAGTTCCCTGGAATGTCCGCTATATTGAACAAATTATGTTCGATATACGTCGAACTATCCGGGCTGACAGTTTGAATGTCAAATAAGGCGCAAGCCGTGGAGCACTGCCTCGCTCGCGAAGCGTTGGCGGGATGTAAGAACTTTCCATCTTGCCACGCTAACAGGGAGCCGCGGCAAATAGGTCTTCCGGCGGCTTACGCGACAGACCTTTTCCGAATCTAAGCGCGACACACTTCCAATGCGGCTCCCCTCCGCCAGCTACGCGGAATCAGGCTCTGTCTTCGTGGCCTTTGTGATCTTTGTGTATTGTAAGCCCGTTTCTGTTGCCGGCTTCGCAAGCAAGACAGCGCTCCAATGCCTGTAGTAAGACAATTGTCTAACTACTACGGAAATGATATCCTGCGCCCTCGATGAAGTGCTATTCGCATCCAGTACTCAGAGAAGTCGCTTTAGCTGACGTGATGCAGGCGCTTTCTGATCCGTGCCGAATTGCGATTGTGCGGGCACTCGCCGAACGAGGAGAGCTGGCGTGTAACGAGATCGAACTTGACGTCTCTAAGGCGACTCGCTCGCATCACTTCGATGTTTTGCGTGCTGCCGGCCTCATCTACACCCGCACCGAAGGCACGAAATGCATGACTTCAATTCGCGAGACCGAGTTAAACAAACGGTTTCCTGGCCTCTTAAAGCTTGTTCTAAGCGCGAAATAGCCTGAGTTTCACCACAGAACTAAAGCTGTGAGAAGTGAGACGTAATCGGGGAGAGTGATTAGACGCGCGAAGCGACCACCTCTCACGTCTCACCAATCACTTCTTACCTCTCGTATACAATGGATGCCCCCGCCAGAACACTCGGAATCGGCCAACGCTTTTTTTTGGCGATCGCTTGCCAACTTTGGCTGTGGGTTAACCTTTTTTCGGAAGCATCCGATTTCGAAGCCATCGCGGTCAGTATCGTCCAATTAGTAGCGGTGGTACTGATTACTTTTCGCCTTAGGCATATGCCATCGATCAATGACCGATGGGTGCGGATTGTGATCTTG